>JBAPRR010000300.1:0-6836 GCA_049281195.1 Acidimicrobiales bacterium | reverse complement strand
AAGCGATGCGACTCGGCTAAGGATTGGTGTAGCGAGGTTCCAAAGGAAGTACGCATAGTCACTCGTCGCCGAGATCGACGAGGTAATGCCCAAAACGAAGCTCGAATTCAGGCCCAACTTCAGCTGCTCGTCGCCGCAGTCGGGCACCTCGTTCCTGCAGAGAGGGCCACGCAAAGGCTGCGAGAAAGCTCTCCTGGGTCTCGATGAGGTCTTCCGCTTGGGGGATGGTCCGACGATTCACCAGGCGTTTAGCCTCGGAGAGAGCCGACTTGTCGAAGGAGGCAATCCGGCGGGCGAAGGTATCGACGAAGGCGTCCAGTTCGTCGTCGGGTAGGGCGCGATTGATCCAGCCGTACTGCGCCGCAGTCTCGGCGTCGAAGTCGTCGCTCCCGAGGATGATTTCCAATGCCCGCGCTCTCCCCACGAGCAATGGGAGTCGCTCGAGTGCACCGCCTCCGGGAAACATGCCCGCGCCGACCTCTGGTTGCCCGAACACGGCCATTTCCCGACTGGCGAAACGTAGATCGAATGCGAGGGCCGCCTCAGCTCCTCCTCCTCTGTTACGACCGCGGATTTTGGCAATCGTCACAACTGATGTCGTCGCCAAACGCATGGTCGTGTCAATGAAAGTCGGCAGGCCGGTCGGACCAGGGGCGACAGGTGTTTCGGCAGCACGCGAGACGTCGTAGTGGTTGACGAAGAAATTTGGATCAGCGCTTTCGAGCACCACAACGCGAAGCGCATCGTCCGACTCGAAAACGCCGACCAATTCTTGGAGCTCGAGGATGGTGTCCGGGTCTTGGAGATTGATTGGAGGATTGCTGAAACTGATCTGCCAGTAAGCCGGCGTGACTTCGCTGATGGTGAATTGGGTTAGCTCGGTTGTCACGAGTCGCTTTCGGCCTCTGCCTGGCGGCCCGACAACTCGGCAATTTGTGCTCTGGCCGCGGCCACCAATTCTTCGTTGGTGTTGGCGTGACCACTTAGGCCCCAGCCGCCCTCAACCGCCTCGGTCAGAAGCACCCACGTGCGATCGGACAAGGTGCGGTCATCAGCGGCCGCCGCCACCAGGTCGGTGAATTGGCTGACCACGGCGAGCTGCTTGTCGCGGTCGAGGGCCCCGGCGTTGGTCAGAACCTGTACGCGGACATACGAACTGTCGCCATCCACATTGGAAATGGCCGGACCGTCCATTTCGTGCACGAAACCCGCGGTGTTCTGGCGGAACATCGGGATGTCCGGAACACCCTCGATGGTCATCAGCGTCCGGGCCAGATCTGAGGCGAGCTGGTGAGGATTTTGAAAGGTGCCCGTGGCGGCGTAGACGTCGATCATCGGCATGAGTGGCTCCTGACTATGCATGACTTCATACATAGAACATATCAGGACTATGATGCTTTGCATAGTTCGAGATCGAGGCAGTTCTCATGGCTGAACTTGAAGACAGTTCGAGCGCCGGCAGAGCGCCACGAGGCGCTGTCCGAAGCCGCATGGTGGAAGGCGCCGTGCGCCTCCTTGCCACCAAGGGCGTCGAAGGAACTTCCTTTGCCGAGGTGCTCGAAGCCACTGACTCGCCCCGTGGATCGGTGTATCACCACTTCCCTGGCGGGAAGCCTGAACTGCTCCATGCGGCACTCGACCTGGCCAGCGAACGAGGGCTCGCCGCGATGGAAGCCACCCGTGGACAACCAGCCGCGGTGGTCATCGAGCGCTTTCTGGCTATGTGGAGAGGCCTCTTGGACTATTCCAGGCTCACTGCCGGATGCGCGGTCGTCGCGGTCACCGTCGCGGCCGGCGACGACGACCTACTCGATCACGCCGGCACCATTTTTCGAACTTGGACGGAACTGCTAACTAGCCTTTGTGAAGCCGGCGGGATGGACACCAAGTCAGCGCGATCGCTCGCCGTAACTGTCATTGCAGCCACCGAGGGTGCGGTTGCTCTCTGTCGAGCGGAGCGGAGCGTCGAACCGTTCGAGGAGGTTCATAGCGTCCTGTTGTCCCTCGTCGAGAACCTCGGTGCCAAGTAAGTCTCGACCGCACCATGCCGCAACGGACGACCACCGACCCACGGGAAAACCCCGTGGGCAATCAATAGAGATGAAGCGTGAACCATGACCGACTCCCTTCCCACAAGTTCGTTGCAGCTTCGCTCACTGGTAACCGAGAGCGGCATGCTCGAGCTTTCGTTGGCTGACGTCCCCGTTCCGTCCCCCACCGCAGACGAGGTGCTGGTGCGGATCGAGGCCGCACCGATCAACCCCTCGGACCTGGCCCTACTGCTGGCGGGTGCGGATGTCGGATCGGCAGTGGTCAGCGGTACGAGTGAACGACCCGTCATCACGGCACCACTCGCCGACGGAGCGCTCCGTGCCTTGGCCGGACGCGTCGGCAAATCGCTGTCGGTTGGCAATGAAGCAGCCGGCACAGTTGTGGCCGCGGGGCCTAACCCCGAGGCCCAGTCACTTCTTGGAGGAACTGTTGCGGTTGCCGGAGGTTCGATGTACTCGCAGTACCGAGCGGTGCACTCGTCGCTGTGCCTCCTGTTGCCGGCCGACGCATCGGCCGTAGATGGGGCATCGTCGTTCGTCAATCCGCTGACGGCGCTCGGAATGATCGAAACCATGCGACGTGAGGGTCATCGTGGACTCGTCCACACCGCGGCCGCATCAAATCTGGGCCAGATGTTGGTGAAACTCTGTCTCGACGAGGACGTGCCACTGGTTGCCATTGTTCGTAAACCCGAACAAGCGGAATTGCTGAGATCAATTGGGGCCGTCCATATTTGCGACTCGAGCGCAACCACCTTCATGCGTGACCTCATCGATGCCGTCACGACGACGTCGGCCACCATGGCCTTTGACGCGACCGGGGGCGGCGACCTGGCCAGCCGAATTCTGACCGCGATGGAAGCAGCAGCCAATGCGTCAGCCGGCGAGTATTCACGATACGGATCAACAGTGCACAAGCAGTTGTATATCTACGGTGGTCTGGATCCCCGTCCCACCGTGCTGACCCGGAACTTCGGCTTCGCGTGGGGTATCGGCGGCTGGTTGCTGACGCCGTTCTTGGGCTCCATCGACTTGGAAACATTCAGCCGTCTTCGAGCGCGCGTCGCGGCGGGACTGAAGACAACGTTCGCGAGTTCTTACACGAGCGAGGTCTCATTGCCGGGCCTGCTGAACCCGGTGGTATTGAGCCAAACGGCGAAACAGGCAACTGGAGAGAAGTATCTAGTGACGCCAAATAGGGTGCCGTCCTAAGGTTCGCCCATCCCAGGTACTGCGTCCTCGGTTGTGTCGGCTACTCTGAGCGAAGATTCGTGCAGGAGCGTCGTCGCGGCGCACGATATGAGGGAGGTGAGTCCGATTCTTTTCGTTCACAGTCGCGTGCTCACCCCTTTGCGCTGGAGCCACTAGAGCTTCGTCGTCATCGGTCCTTGAGCGCCCGCATCTCGAATGCTCTGAAAGGGACCAACAAATGTCGCAATTTCGCGATTCGCTCCCATCGGCTGGGGGCACAACGCAATCCTTCACACATGACTCAGCGCGACCTACGTCGCACCCGCCAGTGGCTCACAACGTTGCTCTCGTTATCGGTGGTGGTGGGGCCGCCGGGAATGCGTGGGTGATCGGGATCGTCGCAGGCCTGGCCGAGGCTGGTCTCGACATGACAGAGGCCGCCGATTTGGTGATCGGCACCTCGTCCGGTGCCACCGCTGCAGCACAGGTGCGCAGCGGAATACCGCCGGGCGATTTGTTCGGGTCGGTGCTGTCCCCGCCGATGCGAGCTGCGGGACAGAATCGGGAGCAGCCGCCGTCCCTTCCGATGGACACGGTATTTGAGCGGATGAGGGCCATTGGCGCCGCCTCAACCTCGGCAGCCGATCTGCAACGTGCAATGGGCGTCTTCGGGTTGGAGAGCGACGCCACACTCGGGCCCGGGGCGGAACAGCGACGCGCAATAGTCGCCGCCCGGTTGCCTCGCCATGAATGGCCGGACAGGCCGATGATCGTGGTGGCCGTTAACGCGCATACCGGCGAGCTGGCTGCGTTAGACCGCGATTCCGGCGTCGACCTGGTGGACGCGGTCACTGCGAGCACCGCGCTGCCGGGTTCGGCCCCTACTGTCGCCGTCAATGGCACTCACTACATCTCGGGCGGCGTGCGCTCGACCGACAATGCCGACCTCGCGTCGGGTTACGCGAACGTCGTGGTGCTCTCGCCGCTGGGCGGACGGAGCGCAACGCTGCCAGAAGGCCAGTTCGAGGGCCTGCGCAGATCAGCGGAATGGGGCACGGACCTGGCAAGCCAGGTCGAGGGCCTTCGGATGCAGGGCAGCCAGGTCGAAGTGATCACACCAGACGGCGATTCCCGAGCCGCCATGGGCACGAACCAGATGGACGTGGCGACCCGCATCCCCGCCGCCCGTGCTGGTTTCGCCCAAGGCAAGCAGGAAGCGACCCGCGTGACGTTCCTCTGACGAGTGCACACCGACGGGCCCAACTCCAGCGAGGGGCTAAACCCTGAACAGGCAACTCGAGGCGGTGGACGCGGGTCGGTGCAGGAGCGCATTTGGTTTCCCTTGGCACGACGGAATCCCTTATGCGTCCTCTTTAAAAGTCATAAGAGGCGATGGCCGGGGTAAGAATGTTGATACGGGCGTCGTAAAAGTGTCGCCAGCTCAAGGAGAACCTGCCAATGGACATCGTTCGAAACCCCGACGGCACCCTCGTCGTTCCCGTCCCGCATGAGCGCCGGCACCGGGACGACGACGACACAGAGGGGTCCTCGGGTCCTCACGACGAGGGTGGCGGGTCTTCCGAAGCGCCAACAACACGGTTACTCCATCCCGGCGAAGGCGGATACGACGAGGCTCTGGCCGAGTGGGACCATCAGCAGAACCCTGACCGCCCTCCGGTCGTGTCGACAGCCACCGGCAGGTCAGAAGCGATGACTCTTGTGCACGAGGTTGCCACCTCACCTGATCACGCCGTCGCCCCGGCGGTGGAAAAGATCGACGATCCCGAAGCGAGCGGCGAAGCTTTGCGTCACGTTCTCGTCGGCGGTGTTCACTCCGTGGAGGACTTTGCCGCGGAAGTCGCCGCCGCGGAAGGCGGTGAGCCGCTATCCGCCCACGAGACGACGAAGATCATCGGCGAGGTGTTGACCGAACTCGACAAGTGAAGCGGAAGCTGGCGGCAGCTTTTTTCCGCGCTGGTGCATCGTGTAGGTGATGTGGCGCACATATTGGCGCTTCTCATACGATTACGACTTCGGCAATTCCTGGGAGAACACGATCCAAACGGCGATCCATCTCGCCGATCTGCGAGGAGCTCCCTCGATGTACAGCTGGAGGCGTCGCATGCCCACCCGAAGGGCGGCGGCATCTCGGGTTAGGGCACGGCGATCGGATCCGCCTCCGAAGCGCCCGAACGTTACGCGGACTGGCTAGCGATTTCGACTCACAGCGATTCGGGCTTGCCGCGGTGAACGCTGAGTTGGAACGCGTGTTCTCGAAGCGACGTCAGGAAGTAATTCTCAAGGGACAAGATGGCGAGTCCGAACGCTGCACCGATAACGCTCATAAACGCAGATGCCAAATATGATCGAACCCGCGCTTCTCAGGGCGGATGCTTGAGCGTTAAGTTGCAAACCAAGTACCGCTTGTGTTGAAACCGGGACAAACCCACTTGCCTGGGTTGTTGGAGGTCCCGACGGCGGTGCCCGCCTTGTTCTCCTTGCCTACAAAGACACCACCGCAGCCATCACCGCCGCCACCCGTGATACTCATCACAAAACTCCGGCCAGCGTCGATCCAGTCACCAGTGTCGCCGTCGAGGCTGGATGACCACGTATTGCCCGACGCGAAGTTGATCGTCCCGGCGTATTCGCCGTTGAAGATCCAGTCGTATGTACCCGGAACGATTGTCGCAGGACGCGCCGTCGACACTTCATGACGGAACACTCCTCCGGCGCTTTTCGTGGTTCCTCGAGCCACAGGGGTCGCGTACCAGGTACCGGACGATCCGTAACCGGGACAGATCCAGTTTCCCAACTTCGCAGAGCTCCCGATGGCGGTGCCTGCCTTGTCCTCCGTCGCAGAGAAGACGCATCCACCGTTACCGTAAGTGCCGCCCGTCATATTCATTCCGAAGGAGCGCCCTACATCGGTCCATGAACCAGCCTCGCCATCGACGCTGGCCGACCACTTATGGCCGGACGTGAAGGTAATGGTCCCATTACCTAGCGCACTGATGTACCAGTTGTATGTGCCCTTGACGAGAGTCTCTGGACGCACCGTCTGGGGCGTACGGCGCAAGATATCCCTCTGGCTTGCTCCGGCAGGGCCCACAGCGGTGACAGTGACGCTTAAGACACACGCCGTCACGACAGCGGCGGTCATCAAGGACCGGTTCCTGATTCGCATTTTGCCCCCTGTGCTGCATTGGAAGGATTCACGCCGCTTGCGAATGGAGTTCCGTGCCGACCGAAGATCTCGCCTGTTCCCCAATTCGGACTGAACGGTAGTCACTTTCAGTGCACCGCGCCCCATCTTCTGACCCTGGCGCGCGGCTTACGGGCCTACTCGCTTGAGAGCGTCCAGATCCTGGACGAATGGCGTCGTGACTGTTTGAGAGCAAATTGCCTTCGAAGCCTGGATCTCCCTGACGTTACAGGTGCGGCTGAGAGGCCGCATCCAAAACCCTGCGTTTGAAGAAGCAAGGCTGTCATCGGGCCTCTCACCCCATCGCCCGAGGTACTCCGCGGGTGACCACATCAGACAACTGGGCGAGCAAGTAGGGACGATTCAACGTGTGGCCCGAGCATTCGCAC
>JBAPRR010000299.1:0-1705 GCA_049281195.1 Acidimicrobiales bacterium | reverse complement strand
GGCGTATCGTGCACCTCGGCCGACTTCTGTGTCGCCGTCGGCAACTACAGCACCTATGAGGATGCCCACGTGCCTTCGGGTTCGTTCGCGGAGACATGGGACGGCAAGCAGTGGACGCTCACGCCGGACCCGGTGAGCTCATCGATGAGCGGTGTTTCCTGCTATGACAGCACACATTGCTTCGCCGCCGGATTTTACGGACACCCCTCGGTGGAGTTGTGGAACGGCAGCAACTGGACCGTGATCCCCACTCCTACAGCTGTCGGCGGCCATGAGATTCTGCCCGTAGACGGCCATGGAGTTGCCCGGTGGCGGACAGGAGAACTGCCCGCTGGCGGACATCAGATCTGCCTTTCCGATTGACCGTTGCCCTGGTGGGTCCACCACTGGGGTGCTCCTCCTCGGTGTGCTGAGCGTGCTCAAGCACCCAACAACCGAGGAGGAGCATGTGAAGTCTGACGAGGAGATCATGGAAATTCTGGAGGCATTCGATTTGACGGGCAGTTACCGCGATGCCGGTGAGCTGGCCGGTTGTTCACATCACACTGTCGCCCATCATGTCGAGGCGCGCGGTGCGGGCCGGTTGGGCGAGGTCGCCCGGCGGGACCAGCTGATCGACCCGTATCGCGACAAGCTCGAGGAGTGGGTGGAGGCGTCGAAGGGGAAGGTCCGCGCCGATGTGGCCCATGACAAGCTGGTGGGGTTGGGCTATCGCGGTTCGGAGCGCACGACGCGCCGGGCGGTGGCGGCGGCCAAGAAGTCCTATGTGGCCGGCCGGCGTCGGGTGTATCGGCCGTGGGTGGCGGAGCCGGGCATGTGGTTTCAGTGGGACTTCGGGGACGGCCCTTTGGTTTTGGGGGTCAAGACGTGGTTGTTCTGCGCCTGGTTGTCGTGGTCGAAGTTCCGGGTGGTGCTGCCCATCTTGGACAAGACGTTGCCGACGGTCATCGCCTGCATCGATGCCACGCTGCGCCGCTTTGGTGGTTGCCCGACGTACGCGTTGACCGACAACGAGAAGACGGTGACGACGGCGCATGTGGCCCGGATTCCGATCCGCAACCAGGCGATGGTGGCCGGGGCGGGCCATTACGGGCTGACGGTGGCGACTTGTGTGGTGGCTGATCCGGAGTCGAAGGGCGGCTCGGAGGCCACGGTGCGGATCTCCGCCGCCGACCTGGTGCCCTGCGACGCCAACCTGCTAGCCGCCTACGGGAGCTTCGCCGCGCTGGAAGCGGCCTGTGAGGTGTTCTGCGCTCAGGTCAACGGCCGGCTGCACGCTACCACCCGTCGGGTCCCGGTCGACATGCTGGCCGAGGAACAGCTGCGGCTGCACCGCCTGCCCGAACATCCCTATACCGCGGCGTTCGGGGTGACACGGGTGGTGGGGGCCAACACGCCGATCGTCGCCCTAGACCACTGCGAGTATTCGGTGCCGCACGCCCTGCGGGGCGAGACGGTGTGGGTCCGCTACCACGGCAACCAGGTCATCGTCGTGCATGTCGGGCCGTCGGGGCCGGTCGAGGTGGCCCGCCACGAGCGGACCACCCCGGGCAATCCTCGCTATGTCGACGAGCATTTCGGGCCGGCACCGGAAGGACCGCTAAACAGGACGCCCCGACCGGCCAACGCGGCCGAGGCGGCATTCTTGGCCATCGGGTCGGGAGCGGCATTGTGGCTGACCGAGGCCGCCGCCGCGGGGGTGTGC
>JBAPRR010000298.1:0-1823 GCA_049281195.1 Acidimicrobiales bacterium | reverse complement strand
AAGTAACGCTGTCCAGGGAACCCACGCGAGCAGGCGGTTTCGCGGGATCGGCCTTTCGTGAAACGCCTGTGAGCACAGGGGCGCTTTCGATGCGATCACGAAACCAGGCTCTGTAGCAGCGGGTTGAGGCCAGGCACGCCGCGCCGCCATTGGCGAAGAAGTCAAGGGGTTTGTCCAAGAGCGGCACTTTTGCCCTTGTTCTATAGGTATGAAGCGCTCTCTCGCATCCGCAGAAGCGTCATGGCGACGGCATCGTGCTGGTTGTGTACGCCATCGGTGGGCTCCTGCTGCGCGCTGTCTCGGAGGCCCTTCGGCGCGCTCGTTGTGCAGATGGTTTGTTGAATTTCGGGTCGTTCACCCTTGTTCTATAGGTGTGGAAGTCCGTTCCGTCCCCGCTAGCAGGCTTCCTGGACGCCGCCAGGCAGTCCAGCTGCCTCGTGCCTCTTGTCACGTGCTGACGTTGGTTGCCTGCGCGCCGCCGGGGTTCGATCAGTGTCTCTCGGTGTCCTTCCTGCGAGCGGCGGGGGTCCGTAGTGGGCTCCGTCAAGGGCTCCATGAAGGAGTCCGTGGAGGGCTCCGTCCAGGATTGGAGCCCTTTGTCGTCGGCAAAACGGCTGGTTGGGCCGCCCTTGAGGGCTCCGTAGCGTCGGCCGACTCATTAGGGGTGGTTTCTGCTTTCGGCGTCGATTCGTGTGGCGGCTGCCCTTCGCCGGTGGCGGAGTCATCGAGTCGGTTATGGGCTCGTCATGAGGCTGGCGATCGGCATGAGGCTCATCGGCAACGACCTCGAGGTGTCATGGTGAGACGACGTCGCCGCATCGTCACCCGAACCTACGGGTTCCGGTGTCCAGCATCCTGGGGCGACACCGGTCCGATACGGCTCGGTCGCATTGCGTGGCGCCAGAACCGTGCCGGCGTCGGGCTCGCCACCAGAGCCGGCGACGTTGGCGACGGTGCCGTTCAGGTGGGCTGTCTGCGGTGTCTGGGCGGGCGCGGCCGGTCTTCCGCGTGTCGGGCGTTGTGGCGGGCGATGAAGGCGTCGAGGACTTCGCGGACGGTGGTCCGTTCGGCGTCATCGAGGAAGGTGGTGGCCTCGAAGGCGAGTCGGAGTGCTTGGTCGTCGGGGAGTCGGGGGTCGTCTCCGAAGACGAGGGCGTCGGTGGTGCACGAGAGAGCGACCGCGAGGCGCCGCAGGGCGGAGAGGGACGGTTCGGATCCGCCGGCTTCGTACTTGCGGAGCTGGGACACGTTGACGCCGGCGCGTTGGGCCAACGCGACCTGGGTGAGGTCCCGAGATCGGCGCAGGCCGGCGAGGGTCTCGGCGAAGGCCATGGTCGACAACGTTACCGGAGGTTGGGACTGGATGGATGCTGATAGTGGAGGTAGAACCAACCGTAAGGACGATTCACTGAGGGAGGTGTTGTGGGCGACGAGGCGCGGCTGGTCGAACTGGTCGAAGCCTTCGGCATCCCGCTTCGTCCCGCCGACGCCGGCCTTGTCGGCGCCTGCCCGCGTTGTGGCGGATCGCTCGCACTCGACGGCGAGCACTGGTCGTGTGGCTGTGGCTCGGGCGGTCCGGTGGAGCTGGTCGCCGTCTTCGGGGGGTTGTCGATGAGCCATGCGGCCGAGCTGGTGGGTTCGGGGTGGCGGCCCGACGGCCCGCCCGGGCTGGTCGCCAGGTCGACGGTGCGTCCTCTTCCGTTGTTGTGCGATCCGGACTCAGGCGACGAGGCGGTCATCGACGCCGTGTTGGCCCACTACCAAGACGAGCGGCGTAGCTCCGAGCAGGCGAAGGGCTGGCTGGCCCAGCGCGGCGTGGACGA
>JBAPRR010000297.1:0-2749 GCA_049281195.1 Acidimicrobiales bacterium | reverse complement strand
CCACTAAACAATGCCATCGCTCTATGAAATCGAGCGTTACCGAATGACTGTCGCACTATTGACCACATCCAGATGGATTACTAGAAGATCCAAATATGTATCCAGAAAGCGATGAGTAAATTGTTGAGAGCCCATTTAGGCCAGCGCCGATCACACCTGCCTGCCTGGCAAGGTAAATATCACGAGCGTAGCTGTTAAAGACATTTCCAAGGGCTCCTGCACCCAAGCTCTGCAAGCCGAATCCTACGCCGGTAGTACCAACTCCGAGTCCGAAGGACGTCGCCGCGGACTCGCATCCCCCTGCTCCCCCGAAGCAAGCCCTGTACGTGTTGAGTCCTGACAGCGCCGTCGAGGTCGCCGAGAGGGCGAGTCCGACTCCACACCCGATGCCTTCTGTTACTGCGCAGCTGGCATAGGCAACGGTCGCCAGACCGGACGCGATCGTCGAAAGGGTGGAGGAGTTGTTGTATACGAACTGACCAGTATCAACAGCCGCTGTCTTCACGGCGTGGACAGCCTTGCCTCCGGTGTCATTCCATGCCTGACTGGCGTCTGAGATCGGGTTCCATCCCCATAGGCCGAGGGGGTCCTCCTCGTTGACCGGGTTGTCGTTCGCGTACGAGTACGGAGCCTGCGTGAGGCTGACCGCTGGGTCTACCGACAGGAAGGACGCTGTCGAAGGGTCGTAGTAGCGGTTGATTGAGCCGTCCGGCGCATGCGTGGTGATCCGCTCATAGTTGACCCGTCCTGACGTGCAGAATCGCCGGGGCCAGCGCCGATCTGCATGTATGGGTGGCGTAAATCGCGCGGACGCGCGTTTCTGGCGGCGCCCGGTCCGGGTGGATTGAACAGCCGCCGGCTGCAGAGTCGCGTCGATCACGGGAGCAGTTCGAAAGCGGCGGCGTGGGCTGGTCGAACGACGGTGAAGTGACGGTGGTCCAGCGTGGCGATCCGTGTCGATGCCAGTCGTTCGGCGATCGCCATGACCGATGCGTCGACGACGCCGAGTGGGAGATCGGCGTAGGTCCGAATGAGGTCACCAACCCGGATCCAATCGCCAGGCCGAAGTTCGATCATTTCGAAGGTCTCGCCGGAACCGAACGATTGGAGAAAATCGGCTTCGATCTCGGGACCGCTATCGCGCTCGATGAAGTAGCACGTCTCGGTCACGACCGGCACCGGGACGACCAGCGGCTCATCGTTGGCGCCCAGCCAGAGACGGCAGCGCTCATGGTGGCGGTCGTCGGCGTCGAGCAGCGCAACGAGGAAGCCGGTGTCGACGACGATCAACCGGTTTGGCCCAGCTCGCTCTTCAGGATTTCCTCGTGGCGCTCAGAGAGGTCGTTCCGCCCCGAGTGGGCAGCTCCTACCCACGACGGCAGCGTACGGGTCTTCGACGCCGTCGGCACGTGGGATACCAGTACCTCGGCGGCAACCTCCTCGACCGAGGTGCCGCGCTCGTTAGCCTCGGAGGCCAATTGTTCGGCGATCTCGTCGGGCACTGTCACCCGCAGCTCGGTCATGGACCAATCGTACCTGGGGGCGGCTCGCCCAGTCGCCCATCCGCCCTGGTGGAGCGTGGAACCCGTTCAGCTTGCCGGCTGGGTGCCGGGAATCGGCTGCAGCACCCGGATGTCGGCTTCGACCGTGTCGTTGCCGGCGGGGTGGGTGGCGGCGTGCACGGCGCGGAGCTTGGCGATCGAGACCCGGGTGTACAGCGCGGTGGTCTCCAATTTCGCGTGGCCGAGCATCTCGGACACGTAGCGGATGTCCGCTCCACCTTCGAGCATCAAGGTGGCAGCAGTGTGGCGGAACAGGTGGCAGCTGCCGCGCTTGCCCGGTGCGCCGGCTGCGATGTACGCCTTGGTAGTACGCGTCAGCCAGTCGGCGCACAGCGGCGCGCCCGAGGCGGAGAGGAACAGTACGTCGGTCTCCTTGGCCACCAACTTGGGCCGGACCAGATCGAAGTAGCGGGCCACCCACAACAGCGCCCGGGACCCGACGGGGACGTGGCGATCCCTCGCACCCTTGCCCTGGCGGACGAAGACGGTGCCACGGGCGTGGTCGATGTCCCAGATCCGGAGCCCGATTAGCTCGGCCCGGCGAATGGCCGTCGAGTACAGCAGCTCCAAAATGGCCCGGTCTCGCAGTCCGAGGGCGGTGGTGACATCGGGACCGGCGAGCACGGCTTCGGCCTCTTCGGCCGAAAGGGTCGCCTCGGGGAGTCGGTGCTCGGCTTTGGGGAGCACGAGACCGACGGCCGGGTCCAGCGGCATCCGACCCTGGGCAGCCAACCAGGCGAAGAGGGCCTTGACCGGGATGACCCGCTGGGCCTGGGTGCGAAACGACAGCGGGGCGCCGTCGCGCTTTCGGTGATGAAAGAGATGGCGCTGATAGGACTCGAGAGCGGCGAAGGTGACAGCGGCCGGTTCGGTGATGTCGCGCTCGGCCAGGAACTCAACGAGGTCCCTCAGGTGGTGGGCGCGGTTGGCGACGGTGGTCTTGGCGTAGCCGTGACTTTCAAGCCAACCCAAGTGGTCCTCGGCGGCGCGGGTGAGGGGGCTGGCGCTCACCGGCGATCGACCCCACTGGTCTCGGGACCTACGCCTACGGCTACGACTGTCCGTTCGTCGTCGCTAAACGCGTCGGTCGGGACCGCGTGGTGGTCGATGTTCCCAGCGTTAGTGCCCTTTCCAGCCCGCGGGGTCGGGTCGCGCACCGGTCGCGGGGTGTCGCGGGGTGCGCTGGC
>JBAPRR010000296.1:0-2473 GCA_049281195.1 Acidimicrobiales bacterium | reverse complement strand
CTCTTTGTGCATGCCCTCGGTGCGCCAGTACATGACCAGAAGCGCTCCCGAGAAGCCGCACAAGGCCAGGCCGGCAGTGGCCTCGGAGACGACAGGCGTGAGAAGCGCTCCCCCGACCGCTAGTTCGCCTGCCGCCAGCAGCTTCAGGAACTGCTTCGGAGGGATGTTCTTGAGCATGGGGAAGGTGTTCGAAGCCATGCCATGGATGGCCTCGGCCCTGGCATCGTCCCCATCCCCGTTCCACTTCTCGAGCCCCGAGTGGAGGATGAATGCCCCGGTCGACAACCGTCCGGGAAGGGTGCGTGGTTTCAGATGGATCCTCAACGCTCGTCTCCTTTCAACTCTTGGTGACAGCTTGGCTGCCGGACGCCAGTTGTGCGACCCGTGTGAACGGACACCTTACGGGACGCTGTAGAATACTTATGTGTTGAAAACAACTACTTCGGCCCAAGCCACCGGGGCGGGTACCGGCGCCCAGGTCGACAAGATCGAATCCGGCCTGCAGATCATCGGTAGGTCCCTTACCCAGGTACGGCTTCACGAGCGGCTCCTTCAAGATGCCGGAGTCCGGCTCGACAGGGCCGGAGCGACGCTCCTGAGCAAGCTATCCGCCTGCAGCGACGCCCAGAGGGTGACCTCGCTGGCGGAGCAGCTCGGAGTGGACGCACCAACCGTGACCCGCAAGATCCAGCAGCTGGAGCGTGAGGGGCTGGTCAGCCGCCACGCCGATCCCGACGACAAGCGGGCGACGCGGATCGCTCTCACCCCGACGGGCAAGCGCACCTTCGAGCGGGTGCTGAAAGCACGGCGGACATGGCTCGAACATCTCTTAGAGGGATGGGACGAAAAAGACCTCGAGGTATTCGCCGAACTACTCAGCAAGTTCTCCGACTCCTTGGCCCACCGGATGGAGGAACACCGTGGCAACAACTGAAATGACCGACTCCGCAGCTCAGGCTCCCCCCGAAGAGCGCGAGATGTCGACCGCCGAGCACAGGCGGATCCTCACCATCCTCGGCGCGTTGATGCTCGGGATGTTCCTGGCATCTCTCGACCAGACCATCGTCTCTACCGCGCTTCCCACCATTGCCGGCGACCTGCACGGGATCAACCACCTGGCGTGGGTGGTGACTGCGTACCTTCTGGCCACAACGATCTCCACTCCTTTGTGGGGAAAGCTCGGCGACCAGTACGGGCGAAAAGGCCTCTTTCAGATAGCGATCCTGGTCTTTTTGGTCGGGTCGATGCTGTCGGGACTCTCGCAGAACATGCTGGAACTAATCCTGTGTCGGGCGATCCAGGGAATCGGTGCCGGCGGTCTGATGGTCGGTGCGCAGGCCATCACCGGAGACGTGATCCCACCGAGGCAACGTGGCAAGTACATGGGCTACTTCGGTGCGGTGTTCGGACTCTCGAGTGTGCTCGGGCCGCTTTTGGGTGGGTTCTTCACGCAGCACCTGTCGTGGCGCTGGGTCTTCTACATCAACGTGCCGATCGGGATCGTCGCCCTGTTCATCGTGGCCACGGTCCTTCACATCGATGTGCGCAAGGTCCGGCACAAGATCGACTGGCTGGGGCTCACGCTCTTGTCAGCCGGTGTGTCTGCGATCATCCTGCTCACCACCTGGGGAGGTACCCAGTACGCGTGGGCATCTGCTCCGATGATCGGGCTCGGCTTGGGCGGGATAGCGCTGCTGGTGTTGTTCTGTCTGGTCGAGTTGCGAGCGGCAGAGCCGATCATCCCCCTGGACCTGTTCCGGGGCCGTACGTTCAACGCCGCCACCGGCGTGGGATTCGTCGCCGGCTTCACCATGTTCGGCGCTCTCGTCTACCTGCCGCTTTACCTGCAGACCGTCAAGGACGCTTCTCCGACGGCCTCGGGTCTCGAGCTTCTTCCGCTCGTGGCGGGAATGCTGACCACTTTCATCATGACGGGTCGCCTGGTCACCAAGACCGGCCGGTACAAGATCTTCCCGATCATCGGATCGGCGGTGCTGGCGATCGGCCTCGCAATCCTGTCGACGATCGGATTGCACACCGCGTTCGGAACGTTGGCTATCGCCATGGTGATCATCGGGCTCGGTATGGGCTTGATCATGCAGGTGATCGTGGTAGCGGTGCAGAACTCCGTCCCCTACGCGCAGCTCGGCGTCGCCACTGCGACTGCGACGTTCTTCAGGACGATCGGGGGATGCTTCGGCGTGTCGGCACTGGGTGAGGTGTTCAACACCCGGCTGCTCGACTCTTTGAAGACTCACGCTTCGGCGGCTCAGCTGAGAGTGATCTCGGGTGGGAGCGTCGCGGCCAACCCGGCTCAGATCAACCACCTGGCCACTCCTGAGAAAGTGCTCTTCCTGGGAGCTTTCAGTCACGCGCTTTCTGGGGTGTTCCTATTCGCCGTGCCCTTCGCGGTGCTGGCGTTCGCGCTCGGTTTCCTGATGAAGGAGATCCCGCTTCGCACCGCCGCTCACAC
>JBAPRR010000295.1:0-4648 GCA_049281195.1 Acidimicrobiales bacterium | reverse complement strand
ATCTGCCGGTGTTACATAGATGGCGAACTCGATTCGTCCCCAAAGTGTGTTGCGAGGTGGGATGGCCAAGCGGAACCCGTCCGGTTTCTCAGGTAGAACGACCTCGGACGAGCGGCCGTCGATCACTTCAATCTCGTAATCCCCCCGGGCAAGAGCCGGACCGCGCCGAGCCCGCAAATAGTCGACGACCTTTCGCTGCGTCAGCACGCGCAGCACATCGGGATCGAGGTCCGACAGATAGACGGTCGTGCCCGGCACCTGCCGAACCCGGCGTCGCTCGCGTTCGAGCAACGCCGTTGCTTTTCCACGCTCGAGGCGCAGAGCCCACGTTTCAGGACTGTCTTCAGTTCTCGATATGAGTTCGCACCGGCCACCAAGTTGTTGGAAGGCCAGAATTCCGATCGCCTTCTCTCCGAGTGTGCGCGTATCTCCTACCTTGGAAGATTCGAAGAGGTTTCGCGCCACATCTCTAAGACGTTCTGGACCCATACCACGCCCGACATCGTCGACCGCGATGACCGGGTATCGGCCCTTTCGCCGCAGCAGGAGGCGAATCCGCTCGCCGCGTCGATCAGCCTGGACGTACTCGTCCGCTGCATTCGATACGAACTCGTTCAAGGCGTCTTTCGGGTCCTGGTATGCCTGTCCACTGACGAGCACGGCCTTCGCCAGGTTTCCTATTCGCAGGCGTACCTTTTCTGCTGGCACGAGGCAAATCTTAGGACGTACCGAATCGTCATGATCGACTAGGAGAGGTGCGGTCGACGGTTCTGGTTTGGCAATCGGAGTCAGATCGGGTGGAGGTCACGCACCGTCGTCCTTGTGGGAATGTCCATCCCCCGTTATCGGTGCGGCCCTGCCTCCCATCATCTTCAACATCGGAAGTGCGCCGGTGCGGACAAAGCGGTACACCAAACTTGCGGCAAGCAGCAGGGCCGCAATGTTGAGGAAGGTGGTGTAGTCCCAGTGGATCGTCACTTCGGCCACCCGTGCGTGACGCCCGGTAGGCACCAGCCCGAGTCCCTCGAACAAGAATTCGACGATGTAACCCGCAAGAACCATGGTCGCGTAGAACGTTCCAAGGATGAACAGCATCATGCGGGTGCCGTAATACTTCCTGTAGATCACCAGAATGGGCAGGATGATCAAATCGGCGAAGATGTACGACACCACGCCACCGAAGCTGATGCCGGCGTTCCAGAGCACACCGGCCAGCGGCACATTCCCGATCGAACATACAAAACTAAGAAGGCTGACAATCGGTCCGATCAGAGGCCCCCATAACTTCGAAACCAGTGGGTGGTCAACGGCGAAGAAGTGAGCCCAGAAGGTGTCCGGAACCCACGCGGCAACGGCACCAGCGATGAGCAGACCGATGATGATGTCGCGAATGACCGCAGCCCACTCCATCACGAAGATGTGCGAGATCGAAGTGAGGGCTTCTTTGGAACGGAGCCTGCGCCAGAGGTTGCCTTCTTCTGTGATCGACATGTCCATGGCGGCGTGGCCCTCCATCGAGCCGGCAAGGCCTTTGTCAGCTTGAACCTTGGCAGCATCAATCAGTCGTTGACTCAGGAACAGCCGGAAGAGCAACGCCAATAGGACGATCATGATCGGGCCTCCGACCAACTCCGCAAGCGTGAACTGCCATGCGATCAGCAGAGCCAGGATTACTCCAAGTTCCACGACCAGGTTGGTAGAAGCGATCTCGAATGCCATTGCTGCCGTGAAGCTGGCACCTTTACGGAAAAGCGACCGGGCCAATGCAACTGCGGCATAGGAACAAGACGAGGACGCCGCTCCGAAGCCCGTGGCGATTGCGAGGGTGCGCGGGCGGTCATCTCCTAGGAGTCTGATGATCGTGCTCCGTCTGATGACCGCTTGCACCACAGACGACAAGGTGAAGCCCAGGATCAGAGCCCACAGGATTTCCCACGCCATTGAGCCACTCAGAGACAAGGCGTGACCGATTGCGTGGAGCCACCTCATGATTCGTCTTCACCCGGCGCGGCGATCCGGAGGAGCTCTCGGAGGCAGTGCTCGAGGAGCGGATGGGGAAACTTCGGAGCAAGCGAGTAATAGACCACGCGGCCTTCCTTGCGGAAGGTCACGAGCCCGGCGACTCTGAGCATGCGCAGTCCGTAGGAGATGGCGTCTTCAGTCGAAGCGAGAGCCAACGCCAAGTCACTGACGCAGAGCCGATCGACGCTAGACAGTGCAAACAGGACCCGGGAACGCACCGGATCAGCGAGGAGTCCGAGCAGGCCGGACAGGCGGCCGGCGTCGTCAGCCGAGATCAGGTCTGCACGAACAGCTGCAAGTCCGTCGGGATCAACTGGGTGTTCGCTGTTCGAGTCCGCTGGCACAAAGTTTGTCCGTCCATCCGTATGATCGTACGGATGTTGGAATTGGTCAAGTGCGGCGGAAAGGCCCCGACGAGTAGGGACTTCTGTTGATCGGATCCGGTCTCAATAAGGATCCGGGCAACTCGCCGAAGTGGGAGGAGCTGGTTGCTTCGCTCCGTAGATCCTTCCGATTGCCGCGAAAGCATCTCTAACGAGGTTTTTGGGAAGGTACGCATAACCCAGCAAGCCAGCGGTCTGCTGACCCTTGCAGACGATGTACCCGATGAACTTTCCGAGCTGCCGGCCGGTTGCTGCAGCCCTCGTTGGATGACCGATATCGTCCGAGCACTTCGTCGGGGAGTTCTCGGCCTTGGCCTTTAAGGGGTCACACCCGACAACCAGGTAGCTGTATCCCAAGATCGGGTAGGCCTCGCGATTCGAGTCGTCGAATACCTTGGTCAGGTTGGCTGACAGGTCCTGTTGAGGCTCGCCTTCTTGAGCGCCACGGACGTGTTCCGAACGTTCGGCTGGACATCTGTCCCTCCAGCAGCGAGAGCACAGATTGTGACGAATGCAGCAAGATTCGCTCCTGGTTTTTGGCACGGTAACAGTTGGCGCCGGCAGGCAAAAGGCGTCGTTTCATCAACAGGTTCGGGGCAGCTTGAAGGGTGCGGGATCCGCTTCAGACGCCCTACATGGGGCTTGGAAACCGCGGACACCCGGCACCTCGGAACTCTCTCCGGCGTGGATCTAAATGACGGCCTACGCTGCTTGACCACAGACTCGCAGTCCGTCTGATCCGGCAGCCGTACCAGTGACGCCAGGTCCTGACACATCTTCGCCGAACGCCAGAGTTAGCTCGACACTATGTTCGTGCGTCTATGTCGACTCAAATTGTCGTGCTCGGTGCCGGCTTCGGGGGGCTCGAGCTTGTGACCAAACTGTCTGAGGCTGTCTCCGAAAAGGCTCAGATCACTCTCATCGACAAGAACGACTCGTTCATGTTCGGGTTCTCGAAACTCGACATCTTGTTTGGTCGGCGCCAGGTTTCCGAGTTATGGCACCCGTATCGAAACATCTCCAAGCCTGGGGTTGAGGTCCGTCAAGAGGCGGTGATCTCTATTGACCCCACACGTCGCCGAGTTGTCACCGATGTGTCGACCTACGAAGCCGACATCCTCGTGGTCGCGCTCGGTGCCGACTACGACGTGGCGGCCACCCCGGGGCTGGCGGAAGGTGGATACGAGTTCTACTCCGCAGCCGGTGCCGAACGAGCCCGTGACGCATTGGCCGGGTTCAACGGGGGCGCCGTCGTCATTGGCGTACTCGGATCATTCTTCAAGTGTCCCGGTGCGCCAAACGAGGCCGCTCTGCTGCTTAATGACTACCTCGCAAAACGTCGGCTACGCGAGTCGTCGACCATCCACCTCGTCAGCCCGATGCCGATGCCGATCCCGATCTCGAAGAAAACTTCTTCGGCAATCGTGGCAATTCTCGAAAGTCGCGGCATCGACTACTGGCCCTCTTCGAAGGTCACCCGGCTCGACCCCGAACATCACGTCGCGCATCTCGATGATGGGCGGGAGTTGCCCTACGACCTCTTCTTGGGTATCCCCGTGCATTGCGCTCCCGACGTCATCCTCGCCTCTGACCTTGCGGAGGGCGGATGGATTCCCGTTGACCCCGAGACCTTCGCTACCAAGTTTCCCGGCGTGTACGCCGTCGGCGACGTTACGAGCGCCCCTGTTCCTCGCGCCGGAGGGATCGCCGAAGGGGAAGCCGCCACCGTCGCCGATGTGCTCATATCCCAACTCACCGGTGGAAGCGCCCCTCCACCGTACGACGGAGCGGCGGGATGTTACGTGGAGCTGGGTGACGGTTTCGTCGGACGCATCGATGTCAACTTCCTGTCGTATGACTCGCCCGTCGCCAAGTTCAGCGCACCTACTGCCGCGCGTGCCGCAGAGAAGCGCGAATGGGGATCAACACGAGTCGAGAGGTGGTTCGGCCATGTCGAGTCCCCTGTCGTGTAGATAGACGGCTGGGTACCACCCAGCGCGGACCTCGTTCCACAACCCCTGTGCCGGCGGCAAACGAAATCCCTTCCACAGCGCGCATGACCTCGGTCCACCCATCGCCTCGGTCCATTCAGAATGAATGCGTCCTGATCGAAGATTCTGATTGACTTTTGAATACACATCGGCGGATGATGACCCGAACAGACGCAGCCGCCGCCGCCAAACCCTGTCCACTTTCGACTCTGTTACGACCTTGTCGGTCTGCTCACCTGCTGGCGCCAGTGG
>JBAPRR010000294.1:0-12569 GCA_049281195.1 Acidimicrobiales bacterium | reverse complement strand
CTCCCACCCCCATGACCGCGCGTGCTGCAGTGAGCCGGTCCGGAGTGTCAGACCAGGCTGCGAGCGCTGATCCGGCGCCGAACACTACGAGCCCAGCCATGAACACCCATTTGCGTCCTAGTCGGTCACCCAGGGCCCCGAAGCTCAGCAGCAGACCGGCAAAGAAGATCGCAAAGGCATCGACGATCCACTGCAGTTGCGTAGAAGTCGCGTCAAGTGACCGGACGATCGAAGGCAGGGCGACGTTGAGAATCGTATTGTCGAGACTGATCAACAACAGGGTTATGCAGAGAACAGCCAGAATCATCCACCGCCGGGCGCCGGACAGGGGTGGGTGCTCCGTCATCGGGGCGTGAATCGAATCGATCTGTGCCCGAATGTCCATCGAGTCCCTACAACGCTCATCGGATCCGTTCTTATTGCGCTCGCCGCACCACCCGTTCTCTCGCGCCTGAGGCGGGGATCGGGTCAAGGTAGCCGAGACACCGGCTTATTGCGCCGGAACGCAAGCCGCGACTCTCAGATGCGAAGCCGCCCCACGGCGCGTTAACTTCCGAATGTGCCTGTTATCGGACACCGGCGCGGGTCGAGTGCGCTGATATGAACGCCGGCTCAGCCCAGACAGTTGTCGATGCCAACCGCGACGGTTTACCCCAGATCGCCAGTTCGGCGATCGTGCTCGGTACCGCCACTATGGGTTACAACTCCGGCCTCTCCGAAGGCGCCATCGTTCGTTCGAGCAACGGGGCCGTGGCAATCGGAACAGGATCCCTGGTCATCGAGAATTCTGTTGTGGTCGGCTCGCTCGAGGACCCGGTGGCGATCGGTAGACGGACGGTGTTCGGCCACCGCTGCCTGGTGATCGGTGCAACGGTGGGCGATCTTTGCGAAATCGGTAACGCCTCGGTCCTGATGCCCGGAGTCTCATTGGGCGACCGAGTCTTCCTCGGTGAGGGCACCGTCGTACCATCGGGAACGACTCTGCCCAGTGATGTGGTGGCCGTAGGTAGACCGGCCCGAATTGTTCGCGTTGCTTCGACTGCAGACCTTGATCGCCTCCGGGTCTTACGCGGAGGCGACCTTTCGGTGCCCTCATCTTCGGGAGTCCGAGTCGAACCCAGAAAAGGAGGCCCCGCCGTGGGCCCGGTCCATGCTTATCGAGGGATCTCTCCGATCGTCGACGAGACAGCCGTGCTCTTTCCGACTGCCGAAATCACCGGTGATGTGGTGGTGGGTGAGCGCTCCATCATCGGATCCGGAGTCAAGATCATCGGCGACTCGCACGGCCCCGTGCGGATCGGCAACGACGTGCAGATCCTGGAGAACACCGTTCTGCATCTGTTGCCTGACAATGACCTGATCATCGAGGACGGAGTTGTAGTGGGGCCGGGCGCGATGATCCACGGGTGTCGCATTGGACGGCGGTCCGTGATTGAACCGGGGGCGATCGTTTGCGATGGCAGCGAGGTGGGCGCCGATTGCATCGTACGGGCCGGCGCCGTCGTCAAACAGCGCTCGCAATTTCCCGCCGGCACCGAGATCGACGGAATGCCAGCAGTTGAAGTGAGCCGACTGTCCGGGCCGCGGGTGATTCCCGGTTGGGCGCTGCAACTTGATGACCTACCTGAGATGTCGGGCCACTGATGGTGGCTCGATCGACCTTGTCCACGCTCGCCATGAGGAGTTCGGTACGTTCGCCGCAGTGGCCGATTGCCTATCTGAGTGACCAGCAAGAAGCGGGCTTCGCTCCCTTCGGAACCGCCTTCTACAACCCTGACTTCAGCAAGGTTGCCGAGGCTTGCGGAGCCGCAGGAATCCGCATCGAAGAGCCCGGCGACGTGCGCGAGGGCGATGGGCTACGTCATCGAGACTGCCGAACGCGACATGCGGCTGCTGTGAGGTCGAGCGGTCAGCCGTCCGCCTCCACGAGGGTCAAGGCGTTGCCGGCAGTGTTGGTGTAGTAGCCCACTGCGGTACACGAAGACGGGGCACAGGTCACGCCATCGAGATATCCACTGCCTGAGGATCCCGGGGGATTAGCTGTCTTTTCGACAGTCCATACCGTGCCGTTCCATCCTTCCGCCAGTGTGCCGTTGCCCCGTCCACCTACTGCGACACAGGCGTCAGCAGATGAGCATGCCACGTCATAGACCTGGGCGCCTCCTGAAGGAGTGGGGAGCTTTTCGGCTGTCCACACCTGGCCATTCCACGACTCGGCGAAGGCCGAAGGGCTGTCGAGTCTGTTGATCGTGTAACCGACCGCGACGCAGTCGGTGGCTGATGGACAGGACACACCGGTAAGGCCCAGGCTGCCGTCCGGAGGTCCCACCGGAGCCCCGATCGTCCAAGTTTTACCGTTCCACGACTCGGCGAGAGCGCTCGGATTGCCGTTGTTGTCGTACGACACGCCCACTGCGACACAGGACTTGAATGATGTGCACGAGACCGACAGGAACTGTGCCTGGACGGATCCGGCCGGACTGGGAGCGATCGTTGGCGTCCAGGTGGTTCCGTCCCATGTCTCAGCCAACGGGATTGGCGTTTCGGAGCTATTCGGTGCGTCTCCAACCGCCATGCATCCGCCAGACACACACGACACGCTGGCAAGTTCTCCTTGACCCTTGGGGGTCTTCAGAATCTCCCAGGTCTTGCCGTTCCACTGCTCGATCATCCCCTGGTGGTTCTTCAGTCCGTACACCCCGACGGCAATGCAGTCTGTGGCGGAGACGCATGACACCTTCTTCAGAACTCCACCGCCGTTGACCGTGGGAACGTGTTGCGTAATCCATTCAGAGCCGTTCCAGATTTCGGCTACTGGATTGTTGCTGGCATCGACTCCGACTGCGAGGCACATAGTGGAACTGGGGCATGCCACTCCATAAAGAGCGGCCCCGACGGTTCCTGGTTCAATCGGCACCGGTTGGATCGACCAGTCCTCTCCGTTCCAGCCTTCGGACATCGGAACAGAAGGGCTGCTGGCTTTGGTCGCCCCACCCACGGCTATGCAGGAAGAGGCTGACGTACAGTCCACCCCACCGAACGAGCTCTGTTGCCACGACTGCGCGATGGTGGCTTTGTGGATGCTCCACTCAGAGCCGTTCCAGTTCAACACGAGGGGCACCGTGGCACCCGACTCCACGTTTTGGCCAACCGCCGTGCACGCTGTGGGTGACGAACAGGACACCGCATCAGCCATTGTTTGAAGGGAGTTCGCCGGGTCGGGAGTGGTCTCGATACTCCAGCTCGTTCCGTTCCATGATTCGGCGAGCGACTCACGCCCTTCTATAGAGGTGGAGATGTAGTACCCAACGGCAACGCAGGAACTGGCCGATGTGCACGACACGCTTCCGAAAGTGTCCAGAATCAAGCCTGTGGGAGCAGCGGGGGATTGCAGCTCCCAGGTCGTTGCATTCCATATGACCGCCAACGTCAAGTTGGTGGACGAGTTGGTGGCGTAGGTCCCGACGGCTTCACAATCGCCCGAGGCGGGACACGAAATGGAATTGAGCGCCGCGTTGGTGGCGCCCGGCTCTCCGGGGACATTCTCGGCGGTCCAGTTCGTGCCGTCCCAACCTTCCGCCAATGACGTATCGCCCTGTCCATTGTCGCCGTAGTTGATTCCGACTGCCTGGCAGCCAGCTGAGGTGGCGCACGAGACACCGAACAGTGACCCGCCGTAGGTAGTGCCCGCCACGGCCCGGAGTGTCCACTCGGTGCCGTCCCACGATTCGGCCAGGGGATCCTCCAAACCGCTGCTTGTCGTGTAGTACCCCACCGCGGCACACATGGAGGCCGATACACATGACACGCCATTGAGGGCTGCCGATACTGAGGCCTCCGGAGTCGGGACGGACATCAAGGTCCAACTCTCGCCGTTCCATGACTCGGCCAGTGCGACGGGAACTGCGCCTGCTCCGAGAACCCCACCCACCGCTATACAACTGTTCGTAGACACGCAGGAGATCGCGGTGAACGCACCCTCTTTGACCTGAGCGTTGGGGGATGGTTGAACCTGCCAGGGTGCCGTCTTAGTGAGGTTGGCCTTCGGGGAATAGGCCGGAAGGGCACTGGCAGGTTGCGCCAGCAGTGCACAACCCAGAGCCATCGCCAAGCCGGCGACAAAAGCGTGGGCGTACGGCCGTCGATTGCGACGTCTGATCGGACCTGCCATCGAAGCTCCCCCTTGAACCACAGGTGCAACACTGCCTTGATGCTTGCGTGGAAGAAGGTAGTAGCACCAGGCCGAGAATGCATATATACGTCGGGGCAGACGACTCCTCGGCGTACGCGGAAGCGGGGCCTTGCGGCCCCGCTTCCGTGCAGTTTCTTCAGGTGTCTGAGGGCTCGACGATGAGCCCGAAGGACTGGCTGTCAGCAGACGTAGAAGTCACCTTCCCACAGAGTGTCCGCCCCGGTGCCACTATTCCCCGTTGCCGCCTTTGACAACGTCAGCGTGGATGTGTTGCTTCCGACCGTTCCCGTGACGCCGTTTTTGATGAAACCCGAACTGTCTGTGACAATTCCGCTTCCACCGAACGTCGTGAAGGTGGAGAAGCTGTTGCTCGTCGTGGCTAGCGTGCTCCCATCAGTAACGGTGGAATTTGCAACCGCTACGCCGGTCGGTGCAGAGCCTCCTGACGGTGGGTAGTTCACCAGAGCAAGGTCGGCCGCGGCGTTGTCTCCGGGATACGGCTCGCAGCTGTCGGCAAGAACGTTGCTCCCGCCGTAAGTCTCACCCGAACTGTTCGCTCCGGTCAGCGTCTGCGTGCCGTAGTAGCCACTGAAGTCGGCAACGTTGCTGAGTAAGTTGCCGTTCCAGGCGTTATTGCTGAACGTGTTGTCGTAGGCAGCGTTCGGATCGGCCTGAAGTCCCATGAGTCCGACCGGCGCGTAGGCCCCGAAGACGAGGACACCGACACCATTATCTTCGTCCGTGTTGTACGAGATGGTGCTGTCGTAGGTCGCCCATCCGGGGCTCGAGCTCGATCCGACGCCCGGCGTTCCGTAGCTGCATGTTCCCACGATGTCGCAGTTTTCGCTCGGGCCGCCGATGATCATGCCTGCTCCGAGCGACTGGTCTTCGAGTGTGTTTCCGTCACCCGCTCCGCCGATGGTCACTCCGTTGTCGCCGGTAAGCAGGATTCCGGCTTCGGCGTTGCCGGTTGCGACGTTGCTCGTCACGTCGACCGGCTCAGGTGATCCACCGGATTGGTTCGCACCATCAATTTCGATGCCGACCCCGTAGCCGAATTCACCGGCCGATGCTCCGAGTGACGTCGAGTCGGTTGTGGTGTTCCCGGAGATCGTCCAAGGACCTTCGGCCGCGTCGTCGCTTCCGTCGTAGGCGGGGACGTAACCGGCGTAGATGCCTTCGTCGTTGCTCGTGATGGTGTTCCCGGTGAGGTCGAGAGTCCCGGAGCTGACGGCATCAATACCGGCGGGAGCATTGAGAATGCCGCCGCCACCGGTCCAGCTGTTGTCCGAGATGCTTGCCTGGGTCACGCTTCCCGATTCGGCGCCGAAGAACTCGATGCTGTTTTGTGCCGTCGCGTCGTTCGGGCCGTCACCTTGGAAAGTGCCTTTCGTGACGGTACAGGTAGTCCACTCGTCATTGCAGGCCACGCCGTTCTTGTCGTACGCCGAGTCGAGTGGGTTGTACACGACCGTCGAACCCGATGGTGCCGCGTAGTCGAGATTTCCGGTGATCGAAAGGGTGTTACTGCCGGCGACCGTCGCCGTCAGGAATTCGTTTCCGTCGATACTGACGTAACTGCCACTGACAAAGCTAGCCGGGATGCTGGACACCGGCACCGAAACGCTGCTCGCACTGCCGCTCGGAATGGCTACGGAATCGGTGGCCGTTTGTTCCGCCGGCGGGGTCATGGTCACCTTTGTCATCGTCACAGTCGCAGTGTCGGCCATGGTGCTGTTGACGTAGATACCTTGTCCCTGATTACAGCCGAACAGACTGGGGCCCATACTGATACCGGTCACTGCGACCTTTTTCACCAGGCCGGACGCCGCGTGGTAGTAGATGCCGACGTAGTCCTGTCCACATCCATAGGAGTCGGCGCCGAAAAACGGGATCGCTTGTGATCCGTTGACCGTCAGCTTCTGGATATTGAAAGCTGTTGTTCCGGGTTCCACGTCTATGACGTAGTACTGGGGATCGTTCGTATCGGTGTCCGTGTCGAAGTTCAAGCCGTGTGACGGGGTGGGGGGCTCGATGATGGTGCTCGATTCTCCCGCACCGGTGATCGTGACGTTGCTGTCGGAGGGTGCGGCCGTCACCTGTCCCACATAGGTTCCCGCGGCTACATGGATCGTTCCGGTGGAGTTAGCTGCCTGTTGGGCGGCAAGCGCCTCTTGGATTGTCTTACAAGCGTGGGGGACGCTGGCGCAACCCGTGGTGTGAGTTGCAGTCGTCGACACGTACCATGCTGTTGGCACCTGTGGGCTCGCTGCAGACGACACCGAGGCCGTAAGACCCAAGATGCCGAATGTCATCGCCGTGACAACGAGCCCTCTGCCCGCCGCGCGGCGCAGGAATCTGAGATTCATCCGCTGCTCCCTAACTGTTGTGGACTGTTTCCCCTGCCCCAGCCGAGAGTGGAGACCCCGCGCGCCCGCACTTCTATCTACGCCGCAATCACCACAGATTCCGCCAGGCTTCTCCGGACGTTACGTGACAAAGGGGACGTCGGTAAATGATCACATTTGAGTATTCGAATTATTTTGTCGGTGTTATAAAGATGATGGCGGTGCTTCGATCAAAGGAGCTAATGGTCGTTGTCCATGTCAACATTGACGAATCGTTCATAAAAAGCCGCCTATTAGTTTTTATGCGGCAGCCAACGTTGACGTAATAGAGGCCCGACGTAGCGAAAGCGGAATGAGGTGTTCATTACCGCGGAGGGGACCGGTCTCCAGCGCAGAGCCGACATGTGGAGGTGCTCGGTGTCAACCCCGTTCACATTCGCGCGGGGGCTATCAGATCACCGTGCTTGCTTTCTGTCCGACGCGGGAGTTGCCGTGCTCCCGAAGGGACTCATGGGCAGGGGCGTTATCGCTGGTAAGTTGCGGTTGACTTCTGGGAGCGACGCCCGGTTGGATCGTCCGACAGGATGTCTTCGGTCCCGAGAAGGCTCGACGCCTCTCCCATTACGAGAGGCTCGTAGGTGTGGTGTACTCATTTGACTTTGGCGTCACCGACGCCTGCCGGCTAGTTCAATGCCTACAGAAGGCGGGTTCGTAGGTCGGCAAAGTGAGTTGAGTCTTTTCGATGGCCGGTTGACCGCGGCCAGAGATGGCCACCCGCAGGTGATTTACGCGGAAGCCGAAGCTGGGGCCGGCAAGTCGTCTCTGCTTTCTCACTTCCTCGCTTCACTTTCGAACGCCACCGTTCTCGAAGCAGGAGGCGACGAAGCCGAGACACTGCTCTCATACGGGGTCATCGATCAACTCACACCGGGCGCATCGACGGAGCCTGGAGCGGATCCGATGGCCGCTGGGGCCTGCCTGCTGGACTTTCTCGATCATTCGCAGGCCGAAGGTCACGTTGTCGTGCTCGCCATCGACGACCTGCAGTGGGTTGACCGACCGTCGTTGCGTGCGGTGTTGTTCGCGTTGCGGAGGCTCCGTGCAGACCGCGTATTGACTATCGTCGCCACCCGGACCGGCGAGTTGGCCGACACCGGTTGGGCACGCTTTGTCGCTGGTGACGCTCGGGTTACCCGCGTCCATCTCGATGGACTCAGCTCGATTGAGCTCATTGAGATGGCGAAAACACTCGGCCTTGGGGCTCTTTCGCATGGGGGGGCGTCTCGACTAATTGCTCACACGAAGGGAAATGCTCTCTACTGTCGGGCTCTACTCGACGAGATCGGCGTGATTCGACTGAACGCCGAGGAGGGCGCGTTGCCGGCGCCACGGGATCTGTCGGCGGTGATCCTCACCCGTGTGTCTGGACTCTCGGCGTCGACGCAGGGGTTCTTGGCAGCCGCGGCGGTTCTGGGACAGCACGCCCCGTTGTCGAGAATCGGCGCTGTCGCTGAGATGTCAGATGCCCGAGACGAAGTCGATGCCGCCGTCGGTGCCGGACTCTTGATCGAGGGTCCGCTGTCGGAGTTGAGTTTCGTGCACCCTCTTTACCGGGCCGCTATCTATGCCGATCTCAGTCCGACGAACCGGCGCTCCCTGCACGCACGGGCTGCTGGACTGCTGACGGGTCGTCCCCAGCTGGCTCACCGCGTGGCTGCATCCGTCGGGCCCGACGGATCGCTGGCTGCAGAATTGGAGGAGTTGGCAGTCTCGAGGGCGGCCGCGGGAGACGCAGGCGCTTCGGCCTGGGCGCTCGAGCAGTCCGCCTCTCTTTCTCCACTCGAACAGGACCGCGAACGGAGAATTTTGGACGCTGCCGTACTCCACCTGAACGCAGCCGACACCTCTGCTGCGGCCAGAGCGCTCGCCTCCTGCCAAGTAAGCAGCCCTCGCCGGGACGCGCTGATGGGGCTTGTCGATGTGTTCACAGGTTCACCTCACGCCGAATCTCGCCTGCTCGCGGCGTGGCGGTCGCATGATCCCGTTGAAGAACGCGAGGTAGGAGCACGTGCCGCTACTTCACTTGCCAACTGGATGGTCATCTCAGGTCGGCCCACCGAAGCGCTCACATGGGCTGACCTGGCAGTCGAGGCCACCACATCAGATTCGACGCTCAGAGCCATGGCACAAACCGCCCAGGCGTACGCCTTCGCCGCCGCCGGCCGCAGCCCCGAGGGATTGGAGGTGCTCGGCTTCCTTCCCGCTTCGGCGAACGAGGTCTCCATGTCAGACCTCGACGTTCTGATCATGCGAGGCATCCTGAAGCTCTACGTCGATGACCTGCCTGGTGCAATCCGCGACCTGGGCATCGCAGCGTCGCGGCTTCGCACCGGGCTGCCCTCGACGTATCCCGGGCCGTGTCTGTCTCATCTGAGTGACGCTTATTTCCGACGCGGCGACTGGGACGCCGCGGTTACCTATGCGCAGTTGGCCACCTCTTTCGCTCAAGATGCCGACCGCCCTCTAGACCTCGCACGGGCGCACGCCCGGGCAGCCCAAGTACTCGGACTCCGAGGCCAGTGGACCGCCGCTCGAACGCATTTCGACGCTTTGGGCGCAGCAACAGAACGTTTCCCACTGGTGGTGGCAGTGGCCTCCTCGGCCGTAGCAGGGGCCTCGATTGCTTTTGCTCACGGTGATCTGCCCGGAGTGCTTGTCGCCACGGAGCGGGTACGTGCGACAGGCCTCCTCGGCGTCGGGGGATGCCCAGGGATCTTCAACTGGAGAGGAATGGAAATAGACGCGCTGATCGGGCTTGGCAGATTCGCAGATGCGGCCGAAGCACTGGAAGAGCTCGAAGCTGCCATTCCTCCAAGTGGCGTGCCCTCAGCGGATCTGACCCTGGCCCGTTGCCGCGGCAACCTCGCCGGAGCCGTCGGTGAGGCCTCCGAGGCCGGCAGTTACTTCGCTCGTGCCCACCAGCTGAAGGTCGACGTGCCGATGCCGTTCGAACACGCGCTTGTGAGCTTGGACGATGGACGTCGTTTGTGCTCTGTAGAGAACCGGCCATCTGCTGTCGAGCAACTGGAGAGGGCACACCGCATTTTTTCCGACCTCGGTGCGGACCCGTTCGTGCAAGCGTGCTCATCCGGGCTCGCATCCTTGCAAGTCACAAATGCGCCGGACAGCCCCTCTGCGATACTCGCGCTCAGCCGCTCGGAGATGGCAGTTGCGCGACTGGTCGCCACGGGCCTCACGAACCGCGAGGTGGCGAACGAACTCTACGTATCTGTGAAGACGGTCGAGTACCACCTCCGAAACAGCTACATCAAGCTGAACATCACCTCGCGCCGCGAGCTCGCAGCTCTTCTGCCCTGAGCGCACTGTCAGCAGTGGCGAATGCCATCTGGCAACCTCGCGTCGGCTCGTTCTGAAAATCCAGGGTCAAACCTAGGGTCGTTCACTGGGGACAAACAGGCCCCAATCCCCTTTACTGACCTTATGGATGCCTCATCAGCGCCGCGGCAAACCATTTGCCTCGTTCTCGAGGTCAACAGGACTTCGGACGGGCACATCGGAGGGCGGATACGTACCGCGGACAGCGACAACTGGAGCTCGTTCTCCGGAGTGCTCGAGCTGCTGAAGGTGCTCGAAGACCGTACTTGTCCGTAGCCGAACGCCACATGAGGCGTGTCGGCAAAATTCAGAAGGGATAGTCATGAACCGGATTTCCTCGTTTTCGCGAGCAAATGGCCGCGACGCACGACGACAGGCCCGCATTGTGCTCTGGTTTGCCGGAGTCATCGTCCTGCTCGGCTTGGCAGTCGGTGCTATCGCGCTCCCACACCTGACGTCTTCGGTCAGCGACTACGACGCCCCGGGTTCAGCGGTGGTGTTAGCGCAACATGCAATCCAACGCGCCACGGGTGCCAACCCGGAAGAAGGGTACGAGGTTGTCGTTCGCACGCCGGCGGCAATCTCCGTCTCTTCGCCCCTACCGCAAAGTGTCGCCACTGTCGCCGCCATTCTCCGGGCGCGACCCGAGGTAAAGAGCGTCCTCGACTTCGCGAATACGCGTGACCGGGCCATGATCTCGACAAACGGTAAGTTCACTGTCGTTGTCGCCACGGTCGGCGCCGTCCAGGAGCAAAAAGCGGTCATGGCACTCGAAAAGGCTATCGCCGCGCAGCCGTCGCTCAAAGGGAACACGTGGCTCGGTGGCCCTACGGTCGGCGACGTCCAGATCGCCGCGGTCTCTTCTCAGGACCTCGGACGTGCCGGGCTGTTGGTATTGCCCCTTCTGCTCCTGCTGCTCTTCTTCGTCTTCCGGGGTTGGCGGGCTGCGGCGATCCCTCTTGTGGGTGCGCTTTTCGCCATCGCGGTCACGTTGGGGGTGATGGGTCTCGTAATCCTGGTCGTGCCTCTCTCGGTCTTCGCCATCAACCTGGTAATCGCCCTCGGGTTGGGGCTGGCGGTCGACTTCAGCCTCCTGATCGTGTCGCGCTTTCGCGAGGAATACGGTCGACAAGGCTCTATCGAGGCTGCTCTGGCGACAGTCAGACGTACGGCCGGACACACGGTGCTTTTCAGCTCGATCACGATCGCTTGTGCCATGGCAACCTTGGTGGTATTCCCAGAGCGCCTGGTGTATTCGATGGGAGTCGCCGGTGCCATCGTTGTGCTGGCTGCCGGAGCATTCGCCCTATACGTCCTGCCGGCTGTTCTCGTTCGCTTCGGCGACCGCATGGTCGAGGTCCCGTCGACACATCAGCGAACTTCGGCGCAGGGTGACATCGGACAATCCGGTCGCTGGTACCGCGTCGCCACCGCAGTAATGCGCAGGCCGGTGATCTGGGCCACTGCGGCAATCGTGGTTCTGGTCGTCCTCGCGGTGCCTTTCCTGCACGTCTCTTTCACGGGAGCCAGTGCGAGCAGCCTTCCGACGAGCACCTCAGCCGGTGCCGCTTATCAGATAGTGCAGAACGAATTCACTGCCTTCTCCGAGGCGCCTGTTGGACTGGTAGTCGTCGCAGGCAACCACACTGCTTGAAGTCTCGCCACCTTCGGGGCGGCTGTACAGGGCGTCTCTGGTGTGAAGGCTGTTTCTTCCTTTCAGCACCTCGGAGGATCTCTCTTCGAGGCAGAAGTGGCTCTGACTGCCTCGCCCCTTTCTCCGGCGGCTCAGCGAACCGTTGAAGCGGTGCAGTCCATGCACGGTCCAGGCAAGGTGACCGTCATCGGGCAGACCGCGTCATTTCTAGCGTTGCAGAAGAGCCTCAAATCGCACCTACCGCTGGTGCTCGGTCTCATTGTGCTCATCGCTCTAATTATGCTCGTCGCCATGACGCGATCGCTCGTGCTTCCACTCATGGCGGTGGTCATGAACATCTTCACGATCGGAGCCGCGTTCGGCGTGCTCGTCTGGGTCTTCCAATGGGGTCACTTCAGCAAGTTGTTGGGCTTCGCCGATCCGGGTGCTGTGCAGTCGACATCCCTCATCATCATCCTGGCAGTCGTGTTCGGGCTCTCGACCGATTACGGCGTGTTCCTCCTCGGGCGAATGAAGGAAGAGCACGACGCGGGAGCGGATCCGAGCGAGTCGATAGCTCGCGGTCTCGAGCACACCGGCGGGATCGTAACTACGGCTGCATGCTGTCTGGCTCTTGCCATCGCCGCGCTTGTGCTCTCCAGGCTCGTGTTCGTAAAGGAACTCGGACTGGGCGTTGCCTTTGCTGTGATTCTTGATGCCACGATCGTCCGCGGTGTGCTCGTCCCCGCCCTGATGAAGCTTCTGGGCCCGGCCAGTTGGTGGTTGCCCGGCCGTGGCCCGCGTCCGGTTGCGCTCGCCGTTGTGAAGAAGCAGCCATTGATGCCCGTAGCCGTCCTCAACACCGAGATTCCCGTAGCAAGGTGAGCCAACCATCACGTGCGGCCGATCGGTCGCCCGGTACCACCGATCGTGCCAGGCAACAGCTTCCGCCAGTATGCGACGGAACGAGAGAACGTGAAAATGCACACAACCGATGGAG
>JBAPRR010000293.1:0-9836 GCA_049281195.1 Acidimicrobiales bacterium | reverse complement strand
TCCGCTGCGTCGCTCTTGTACTGCCCGAGAAGCAGGAGTTGTGGAAAGGCGTTGCCCTGACACGTTAGGCACTCTGGCTCTGCCATCCATTCTCTTGCAATCGCCACCAGCCGAGGAAACAGCCAGGGACGCCAGTTCGTCTGGCCATCTGTCTCTGCGGTGGGTTCCTCGAAGTAGCGCCTCAGGAGGAGCTTGGCCAGCTCGAAGGCGACTGCCTGGGGTCGCTGCGCTTTGAGGTCGTCCAGGGTGTGGAACTCCACCTCCCCCACGATTCCTCGCACTTCTGTCTTGGTAGGTACTTGTTCTGAGTTCAGCCGAAGTGACGATTCTGAGGTCCACTTCGGTGCCAGGTTTTGGTCTGGTACCTCCCACTTGTATCCATCAAGACGGGGGAAGGTCATGCGGGCCAGCTCTGACCGTTCTGGCATCGAGCGAACACGTGCAATCGGTTGCCGAGGCGGTGGGTCAGCAGTTGCACCCGACGCCGGGATGAACGAGAAGGGGACGCCGTAGACCTCGGCGTACTCGGGAACGAAGTGCCCGTCGTCGTTGAGGACGAAGTTCCGTCGCCGCAGTCCTCTCCCCACTACCTGTTCGCAGAGGAGTTGAGTGCCGAACGCTCGGATGCCAAGGATGTGAGTCACGGTGTTGGCGTCCCATCCTTCAGTCAGCATGGAGACTGACACGACGCAACGAACCTGCCCACCGAGGCGTCCGGGTTTGCCTACTGTGTTCATCACCTCCCGCAGGATGTCCTCGTCTGAGAGGCTGTCCGCATCTGCACCGACGCCTCGTTCTCGAAGTTCCCTCTTGAACTCTTCGATCTCCACGGAGGCTGCCCGCTTGAACTCGGCGGTCAGAGCTTCACCGCTGTCGAGTTGCTCTGAGTCGACCAAGATCGAGACCGGCCTGGCTGACCAGCCGCCGCCGCTCTCATTCGAGAAGAGTGGGAGTTCGCCAGGGATAACCACACCGCTCCCATCAGGTAGTTCCTTCTCCCAGCCAGACACCCAGTCGTACACGAGCTTTGAAACGTTGGTGTTGTTACAGACAACGATAAAGACTGGCGGTGCCTCGTCTTCGTCTTCGTTCTTCTGCCAACGTTCGAACGACTTCTTGTAGTTGGTGTAGAGGCTTTCGAGAGCGCCCTGAAGAGGTGCGGGAAGCTGTGGGAGACCACCGCTCACGTCCTGCTGCCCACGTCCCTTCTTCGGGAGTTGATCCCGAATCTTTAGCCAGAGGTTCCTATAGGTAGGTTGCCCGCCCTCTTCTAACGTGTCGTCCTCCACGGGGACCCTTGGAATCTTGACCAGACCTGCCTCGATGGCGTCGATGAGTCCGAAGTCCGACACAACCCAAGGGAAGAGAGTGCCCTCGGAGTAGCCCGACCCCTTCAGGAAGAACGGAGTGGCGGAGAGGTCGTACACCGCCTTCACACCCAGCTTCCTCGCTACCGCTTCGATGCCGGTGATCCACATCCGGGCGCCTTCTTCCCGACTCCGTACTTCGGCACGCTCGTCAGCGGAGAGGCGCTCCTCGTCTACAGGGCGTCGTCTGTAACAGTGATGGGCCTCATCGTTGATGACCATGATGTTCCTTTTGTTCCCCAGGTCTCGGCAGACCCTCAGGACCATCTGATCGGGGGTCTCGGTGAAAGCGCCGCTCTCGTCACTTCCCAGAAGCTGACGGGTGGCCTTCGGCATTGTGACCTTCTCTCGGAGCTGGAAGGCGTGCCGGTTGGTGATGACGACCTTTGCTTGGCCGAGCTGGCCTTGGAGATGAGGCGGCACTAGATCGAATGCCCTGTAGTAGTTGTCTGGATCAGACGGCAGCAGAACCCTAAGACGATCCCGAATGGTGATTCCTGGCGTGACGATCAGGAAGGAATCCGAGAAGCGGTTGTCCGTTGAACTAGCCGACTTGTTGAGGGACAGCCAGGCAATGAGCATCGCCATGAGGGTCGTCTTCCCAGTGCCCGTCGCCATCTTGAGTGCGATTCGGAGGATTCCCGGATTGGCGTCGTCGCTGAATCCCTTGAGTTCATTGAGGAAGTAGCGACCCCTTCCATCCTTCGGGGCCACCTCGGCCAGCCAGATGGCGGCTTCAGCAGCCTCCACCTGACAGAAGTACAGACGGGTGCTGCGCTCCGGGTCTGTCCAATACTCAAGCAGGGATCGGGTGGTCGCAGTCGTACCTGGCCAATGAGCGAACCGCCACTTGTCGAGTTCCTGTCGGATCTCGTTGACGAAGCGAGTCTCCTCTATGCGGTCCAGGGTCCACTCAGCGAACTCCATCTCCTGCTGTGCCCCGGCTCGGCGCCGACTGGCCGGTATCGGCATGAAGTAGGCCGACTTCCTCCGACCATCCTCGATCTCGTTGGTGATCCCATCGTCGTTGAAGCGCCAATGCCGAGTTGGAGCCTTGTAGGGCGAGTTGAGGATCGGGTTCTCGATGACTACGTCTGGCACGGATGGACCTCGGGACATGGCGAAATATCGGCCACAGGCGGATAGCGGGATCCTACGATGGCGCCAGGCTCCCCCTTGGGCTTTCCCCGGTCGTGAGCCCCCGCAGAAGTTCAGTCGCCGGTCATCTCTAGCCTCTCACTGGCCTACCTTCGACCGGCTGGCCAGGAGTGATGTAGGTACGACCCTAAGTAACGTTTGGAGCCCCCAAGTCGGTAAGCGTGCTGCACGGTCTGGCGGACCCTGCTGTCGCAGATGCGGTCCTCGACGGTCACAAAGCGGCCGTTGCCGCGGCCGTCGACTACGCGGAGCACCGCGCTCTGGCCGTACGCCGCGAGAGCGGCTCGGATCGGATCGTTCAACCGATCGATGGCGCGTTCGGTGCAGCTTTCGTTCACAGGACCAGCCGCGCTCAGGACCCGCATCTGCATTCGCATGTTGTCGTGGCGAACCTCGGGCAGGGAACCGACGGGCGCTTCAGCGCGCTCGACGGCCGCGGCATCTATGCGCACTCGAAGGCGATCGCCGGCCTCTACCACGCGCAACTCCGTTACGAGCTGACGGACCGGCTGGGAGTGGAATGGGGGCCGCTCGATCGGGGTCGTGCTGACATCGCCGGCATCACAAGCGAGGTGCGACGCGAATTCTCCACCAGATCGGCCCAGATCTCGGCCGAGTTGGCAGCCGCAGGTCTGACGGGGACACCCGGTACGCGGAGCGCCGATATGGCGGCACTCATCACCCGCCAGCCGAAGGATCTGTCTGTGAGCGCGGACGACTTGCGTCCTCAGTGGAGGGAGCGGGCGACAGAACACGGCCTCAGCGCTCAACGCCTCGACTCGGTGCTCGAACGTCAGGATCGCACTCGATGGAAGGACGCGCTGAATCTGCAGGACGGGAGCACCGAGTCGTTCACGCGAGATTCAGAAAAGGTCGTGGTGCGCCTGGCGAGTGCCGGCCGCGCTGTAACGCGACGCGGTGTCGTACACGCGTGGTGTTCCGAGCTCGGAAACGGTGCTCCCGCGAAAGACGTCGAAAAAGCTGCAGACCTGCTACTCGGTGAGCTCACACACTTCGGGCGCAATCTCGGAGAGACGACAAGAAGCATCGACGGAGCCGGTGTCACAGAAGCGAGGATCCCACTCGTGGCGCTGGAGCTTGGACCCTTTGCCAGGCGCGCCGCGGAGATCGCCATCGAGCACCGCGGCTCGGTCGAACGGTTGGTGAGCGATCGGGGATTCGAGCAAAGCCGGCGCATCGAACAGGGGCCGGATCTCGGGATCGGGCTCTAGCGAATCCCCAACCAGATCCGGCCGCCTGGCCAAGTCCCGCCCGGTTAGATCCGGCCACCCTCGACTAACGGCCCGGCGTCGGAGTATCCCTGACGGATTCCTTGCCCCGCTTGCCGGGTGAGCTGCTCGGGCTCGTAAAGCATCCAGTAGGCGTTCAACGCGTGCTTTCTGGCCCTGTCGATGCACACCTTCGCCAACAGTTCCGGGTCCTCTTCTTCGTTCTCGTGGACGAACACCTCGAGCACGTGGGTGTTGGTCAGCAACTGGGCGAGCATGATGCCCTGGGACGCCTCATGAGCGCACACCTGGTCGATGGCGGCCTTCCCGGGCATGCCGAGCGCCACCACGATCAGGCAGCCGTCCTCCTCGATCAGCTTTTTGCACTCCACTCCCAGGTCCTTGAATCCCGGCACGGTGCGGCGGATGATCTCGAAGCGCTCCCCGTAGCCGGGGCAATGCTCGAGCTCCTCGATGGCCTCCCCGCCCATGTCGTAGCGAGCGAACATCGTGTCGGCGATCCCGATGCGGTCCATGCACCGATTCAACCACGGACCTGCCCGCTGTCGAGCAGGTGGACCCGGGCCGCACGGTGAGTGAGACTCGTTCGCAATGGGAACCCCCGACACCTGGACAGACCGTGATCGTGCCGTCGTCTGGCACGGATTCACCCAGATGAGCGCCTACGCAGGCACAACGCCGGTGATCGTCGACCGGGCCCAGGGCCGCCAGCTCATAGACGTCGACGGACGCCCCTACTTCGACGCCATCTCGTCTCTGTGGGTCAACACTCTCGGCCACCGCGTCCCGGAGCTGGATCAGGCCATACGCCGTCAGCTCGATCTGGTCGCTCACTCCACCATGCTCGGTAATGGAAACCGGGTGGTCGTCGAGCTGGCAGAAGCGCTGGCGCCTCTGCTCCCGGTCGAATCGCCACACCTTCTGTTCGCCTCCGACGGTGCGTCCGCGGTCGAGCAGGCCTTGAAGATCGCGTTCCAGTACTGGGTGAACCAGGGCACGCGGGGCCGGTCGTCCTACTTGGCGCTCGGTCGTGCGTACCACGGCGACACGGTTGGGGCTTTGTCGGTCGGTGACGGTGGATTCGGTACCGAGCTGTTCGACCCTCTTCGCTTCACTGTCAACCGCACCCCCGGGTACGACGACCCTGGATGGTTGGACAAGGCGCTGAACGCGCTGGAGCTTCACGCGGGCGAGCTCGCCGCGGTGATCATCGAGCCCATCGTGCAAGGGGCATCGGGAATACTGGTCGCAGGCCCCGAAGACGTCGAGACGTTCGGACGCGCGTGCAACGCTGCGGGGACACTGTTGATCGTCGACGAGGTGGCGACCGGATTCGGTCGCACCACCGCCATGTTTGCTTCGGACTGGTGCGACATGCGACCCGACATCGTGTGTCTCGGTAAGGGCATAACCGGCGGCTATCTGCCCATGTCGGTGACCGCGGCATCGGATCGGGTATTCGAGAGTTTTCTCGGCGAGGACCTGAGCCTGGCCACCTTCTACCACGGCCATTCCTATGGCGGGAATGCTCTCGGTGCCGCAGTGGCACTGGAACACCTGCGTTTGTTCGAGCGGTGGAACGTGCTCGAGCAGGCCACGGCTTCCGCGGACCTGCTGGGAAAGCTTTTGGATCGCGACATCGCCGGGCACCGCGCGGTCGGACAGGTGAGGCGATTCGGGTTGATGGTGGGCGTAGAGCTCGCGCCGCCGGACTCTGCGCAGAAGTGGGGACGGCGGGTGTGCGCCGGAGCCACGCGGCGCGGCGTGCTTCTGCGGCCTTTGGGTGATGTGGTCGTCCTGATGCCTCCACTCACATCGACCGCCGGCGAGATCCGTTCGATGACGGAGGCACTCGGTGAGGCTCTGGACGAAGTGATGGCATGAACCAGTCGTGGTTCGAATACTCCGCGCAGGAGTGCCGTCTCGTGGAAGAGAGCGACTCCTGGCGGAGGCCCAAGTCGTTCGACACGTCGGATGCCAACGATTCCTCAGGAATTCTCGACGACGGTGGCAGTGCCGGCGGCCGCGTGGTGGCGTTCGCCTCCAACGACTACCTGGGGATGACCACTCATCACGCCGTGGTCACAGCAGCTCACGACGCGCTCGACCGCTGGGGCACCGGGTCTGGCGCCTCGCGGCTGATAACCGGATCCCGCCCGGTTCATCACGAGCTCGAATCGGAGCTCGCGTCGTGGAAGGGCGAGGACCGCGCGATCCTGTTTCCGACCGGATTCGCAGCAAATCTCGGTGTGTTGACCACCTTCGGTCACCCCGGCGCCGTGATCCTCTCCGATGAGTTGAACCACGCATCCATTGTCGACGGCTCACGTCTGGCGAAAGCCGAAGTGCGCGTGTACCGGCACTCGGATGTCGATCATCTCGGTCGGCTGTTGAAGGAGGTCGGGGGCCGACCGGTGATCGTGGTGACCGATCTGGTGTTCTCCATGGACGGCGATATCGCGCCCGTCGACAAGATCGCCCGGCTGTGCCGCCACCACGGTGCGTTGCTCGTGACCGACGAAGCACATTCGGTGCTGGGGCCCGATCCGACAGCCGTGCTGGCAGACATCGCCCACCTGCGCGTGGGAACGCTGTCGAAGACCCTCGGTTCGATCGGCGGCTTCGTCGCCGGACCTACGCGCTTCATCGAGCTGCTGGAGAACAAGGCGCGTTCTTACATATTCACCACGGCCATCCCACCGGCCGACGCCGCCGCGGCGCTGGCCGCGCTCCGGATCATGCGAGGCCCTGAGGGGACCGTTCTGATCAACCGCCTGCGCTCCCACGTGGATGCGATCGCGCCCAGCCATCCAAGTGGAGGCCATCCGAGCCCGATCGTCCCCATCGTTCTCGGCTCTGAAGAAGCTGCGCTTTTCGCCTCGGCGCAACTGCTCGCGGCCGGCTTGTGGGTGCCGGCTATCAGACCACCGACGGTCCCGAAGGGAACCTCGCGTCTCAGAGTGACCCTTTCCGCTTCACATGATTCCGACGATGTCGAGCGACTCGCCGGTGAGCTGAAGCGGATCAGGGACTCGATCTAGCGAAAGCATCGACACCGCGGATGAAAGGGACGTTGCCGGCGTGCACCGTCGTTGTCGTAGGCACGGGCACGGAAGTCGGTAAGACCTGGGTATCGGCCGCGCTGCTCGAGGCGTGCCGGGCCGAGGGATTGACCGTCGTGGCGCGTAAACCGGCGCAGTCGTTCGAACCCGGATCGGGTCCGACCGACGCCGAGATATTGGGTTCCGCCACCGGCGAGGATCCCCACGTCGTGTGCCTCCCGCATCGTTGGTACCCGGTTCCTTACGCGCCCCCCATGGCTGCCGACTTGTTGGAAATGCCCGCCTTCACCGTCCGCAACCTGTTGGACGAGATTGACTTCCCCGCTGTGCAGGCCGGATTGGGAATCATCGAGATGGCCGGGGGAGTGGCGTCGCCTATCGCCCACTTCGCAGGGACCGGGCAGATGGACTTCGTCGAAAGCGTGGGGCCGGACCGGATCGTGCTCGTGGCGGATGCGGGGCTGGGAACGATAAGCGCGGTCTTGACCGCACTCGACTGGATCAGAAGCCACGTGCAGAGCGTGCGCGATCAGAAGACGAAATGTGTAGTCGCGCTCAACCGTTTCGATTCCGCCGTGGACTTGCACCAGAGAAACGCGACCTGGCTGGCGGACGTGGGCGTCTCCCTGGTGCGCACGACACGCGATCCCATCGAGAGCGGCCACAACCTCTACCGTCACGTTCTCGGTTAGGGATGTTGTCGGTCAGGCGTTACGAGTCGACCACGCCATGATCACGGCACGTGGCTTCGTAGCCCACGGGATTCACCAGTACCCGTAGCCTTCGCCCGCACGTCACACAGAATCGCGGCGGGTCGAGCTCGCGCCGGCAACCGCTGCATTCGCTTGCGGGCCGCCCGCAGCCCGAGCAGTGGACCTCGGTGTCGTTCGCCCGCATCTACATGACCGTCGACAGGGCACCTACCGGCATGCGCAGGTCGGCGAGCATCTGAAGGTCGTCTTCCGCCGGCCTTCCGAGCGTCGTCAGGTAGTTGCCGACTATCAGCGCGTTTATCCCCGAGGTGAGCCCCATGGCCTGCAGGTCGCGCAGCGTCACCTCGCGGCCGCCTGCATAACGGAGGATGACATCGGGTAGCCCGATCCTGAACATGGCGATCCAGCGGATGGCGTCCCACGGCTCGACGATCGGACGGTCGCCCAAAGGCGTCCCCGGCCGGGGGTTCAAAAAGTTGAGCGGCACCTCCGCGGGACCGACATGCTGGAGCTGCGTGATCAACTCCACGCGCTGCGCGTCGGATTCGCCCATGCCGAGTAGCGCCCCGCAGCACAGCTCCATACCGTTGTCCACGACCAAACGGCATGTGGCCGCACGCTCGTCCCAGGTGTGCGTGGTCACCACCTGATGGAAGAACGATCTCGCCGTCTCGAGGTTGTGGTTGTAACGGTGCACCCCTGCCGCGGCGAGGCGCTGTGCTTGTTGCGCCGTGAGGATTCCCGCCGAGACAGCCACGTTCAAGCCGGTTCTCTCGTGGATCATCGGCACGATCTGCAAGATGTTGTTGAGGATCCTCTCATCGGGACCGCGCACCGCGAGCACGATGCAGAACTCGGACGCTCCGAGCCGCGCGGTCTCCTCCGCAGCGCGCAGCACCTCGTCCGCATCGAGGAAAGCCGTTGCCGCCACCGGCGATTCGAAGCGCGCCGACTGCGAGCAGAAGTGGCAGTCCTCGGGGCAGCCGCCGGTCTTCGCAGACAGGATGCCCTCGACTTCGACCGTAGGCCCGCACCACGCCAGACGGACCTGGTGGGCAAGAGAGGCGAGCGCGCTCACCATCGAGTCAGGAAGTACGGCCAGCTGCGCCAGTTCCTCGGCGCTCAACAACCTGCGCTCATCGAGCAATGCGATTTGTGCCCGGTGGAGGATCTCCGTTGCTTCCGTGGCAGCGGGGGGATCCGGCAGGACCACGACGCCGGGTACCGCTACATCGGTGGGTCCTCCCACCGACCTTTTCCTGTTCGACAAAATCACTCGTTCGCTGGACACGGGCCAACCGTAGCGGTCGCGGCATATGACCCGACAAGGCGGCCAATAGCCCCGACAAAAGGCGGCCAATAGGCCCGGCAAGCCGGCGAATAGCGCGGACGGGGCTAAGCAGCGCAATGCGCAGTAACTTTTCCCGCAGGAAGTCGTCCCCACAGTGGGCGTTCCGGTCAGGGGGAAATCATGAGCCCATTTCTCGGGAGTTCGTTGCGGATCCGTCTGCTCCAGGTTGCCGGTTCCGTCGTGCTCGGCCTGGCCGGTTTGGCCGTTACGGCCCTCATTCCATCCGCTGCCGGGGCGCAGGTCGCGATAACGACTTGCAACTATTCGTCCTTTCAGACCGCGGTCACAGACAGCCACGGAACAGGCGTGGAGTTCGAATGCAGCGGGACCGTGCAGTTCCCGGCGAACGACCCGACCGTCGTCTCTTCCGGCGAGAACCTCCCCATCACCGTCGAATCCGGGGATTCGGTCGACCTCTATGGCGACGATGCGTCCCAACTCTTCGTGGTCACCGGCGGGACTCTCGACTTGAGCGGTCCGGGCATGACCCTGTCGGGCGGCGAGGCACAAGGCGCGTCCGGGAAAACGGGAGGCGACGGGAGTGACGGGGCCTCAGGAGCTCCTGGGTCAACCGGATCTGACGGCGCCAAGGGCGGCGGGGGCAAGAACGGCACCGCGGCGGGCGCCGGCGGCGCGGGGACGGCCGGGAAGAAGGCCGAAGGTGGAGCAATCGACATCAAGTCGGGAACCGTCGACCTGACCAACGTGGAGTTGACCGGCAACACCGTTATCGGAGGCGATGGCGGTACCGGTGGCTATGGCGGTTACGGCGGAAGCGGGGGCGCGGGAGGAACCGGCGGTAACGGGACGAACCCGGGAGGAGTCGGCGGGACCGGCGGCGCCGGAGGAAACGGGGGAGCTGGCGGTACCGGCGGGAACGGGGGCGCGGGCGCAGAAGCATTGGGTGGGGCCATCTACAACGCCGGATCTCTGAC
>JBAPRR010000292.1:0-2953 GCA_049281195.1 Acidimicrobiales bacterium | reverse complement strand
GTGCTCTTGTTGCGACCGAGGTGGAGCCGGAAAGACGTCTCGCAGAGCAACTCATGGCTCGAGCGAAAGAAGAGGGCGTCGACCTGGTCGGGCCGGAAGGACTGCTGACCAAGGTAACGAAATCAGTGCTCGAAGCCGCCTTGGCCGGCGAGCTGACCGAGCACCTGGGCTATGAGCCTCATGACCCGGCGAGTCGAGGTAGCGCGAACTCCAGGAACGGAATGACCGCAAGCTCGTCCACACCGATGTCGGACCGGTCACTCTCGACATCCCGAGAGACCGGGCCGGAACCTTCGAGCCGGCGATCGTCCCCAAGCATTCGCGGCGATTAGAGGGCTTCGACGAGGCGATCGTCTCTCTTTACGCGAAGGGACTCACCACCGGGGAAATCCAAAGTCACCTGTCGGAGATCTATGGCGCCGAGGTGTCCAAGGACACCGTCTCTCGAATCACCGACTCGGTGAACGCTCAGGCGACCGAATGGCAGAACCGTCCTTTGGACTCGCTCTATCCGGTCGTCTTTATAGACGCCATCGTGGTCAAGATCAGAGACGGCGCCGTCGCCAATCGGCCGATCTACGTGGCGATGGCGGTGACCTTAGAAGGAGAACGTGACGTTCTCGGACTGTGGGTGGGCACAGGTGGTGAGGGAGCCAAGCAATGGCTGAGCGTTCTGTCGGAGCTCAAAAACCGGGGGGTGAACGACGTGCTGATCCTGTGCTGCGACGGGTTAAACGGGCTACCCGATGCCGTCGAAGCAGTGTGGCCCAACGCCGACGTGCAGACCTGCGTGGTGCATCTGGTCAGAAACACCCTTCGCTACAGTTCACGGGCTGACTGGCAAAAGATCACCACCGACTTGCGCAAGGTGTACACCGCTGCGAGCCTCGAAGCGGCCGAGATGGAATGCGGCGACTTCACCGAGACCTGGGGCACCAAGTATCCAGCCATCATCAGCTTGTGGCGAAATGCCTGGGAACAGTTCATTCCGTTCCTCAGCTTTCCGCCTGAAGTGCGTTCAATGATCTACACCACCAACGCCATCGAATCACTAAACGCGAGGTTCCGTCGCTCGACGCGCCAACGTGGCCACTTCCCCAACGAGGCTTCTGCTCTGAAGGTGCTTTCCCTCACCGTTCATCAGCGTCACAAAACAGGAGGCAATGCGATCGGCCGCGTGCGAAACTGGAAGTCGGTGCTGAACACCCTTCTACTTCACTACGGCGATCGCATCTCGAATCAATAATCATGATCGCCCGTTACACAAAAAATCGGCCAGACCCAAAAGAGGCCGTGAGGCGGAAGCTAAAGGAAAGAGCGTTGGGAGGCAATTTCGGCCAGCGTTCGCGGACATGACGGGCTATCCGAATTCTGGAATGCTGTGAAACATGGAATCGGCGCAAGCAGTTGTCAAATACGTAGAGGCTGTCCGTGAACTAGCACTTCTGAGTCGTCTTACTCCAAAGAGTGTGCGACGTGATCGCGCTAAGTTGCTGGAGTACGCGACGACGGGCAGGCCGCCAAGCCTCCTTTGGCAACTTACCCCTGACGGCGACGGAATCACAGTATGAGCTTCCCCCCAAAACGTGGAGGCTCAATGATCGATGTTTCTTGGACGACTTCGCCATGCGGGCTTTTACAGCCGTCCAGGCCGACGACATATACGAGCTCATCACCGAACGGGCCAGGAAAAGCCTGATCGTCACCGCGAACCGAGCCGCCACCGATTGGTATTCACTGTTTCCGAATGCCGTGGTGGCCGAGTCCATCTTGGACCGCCTCGTGAACAGCGCGCACCACCTACAGATGGAGGGCAAGTCCTACCGTCCCAACGCCCGCCCGGACAAACCGCAGAGCTCATCTGCCCGAACCAGCGCGGACAAGAAAGGAGCGATCGAGTAGACATATCCCCAGGGGCCTGGTGATGGATTAGTTGAACTTTGGCCTGCTGGATAACGCGAACGTCGACACCTGATCTACATGGCGTGGCGGATGCGCGTTCGAGGACACGGTGAGAGCAGCGGGTCCATGGCGTCGTCGACAACAATCGAGCTCCTCAAGAGAGTTCTCTCTACCCAGGTTCGAACGCGCACCTCGGAGCCTCTAGCACCGAGTTGCTCGACCGGACGACAGGACGCCCTTCCCCATTCGTACTCATAGGTATGAGTCGCCATTCATGGGCGAGGGGAGCCCAGAGCGTCGAGAGCATTGGTTGGACCGTCCTGTTCGCAGCCCTCCCGTATGTCGCTCTCGTCCTCCTCGTCGGAGGAACGATCGAATCGCTGGTGGAGGGCCGCCTCGTGCCTGCCGGCTCCGGTCTCGTTGGATCGTTGGCGGCGTGGGATATAAGGAGCCGCCGATTCGCTCGGTAAAGTCAATCCCATTGCATCGGTGCAAAGCTAATTGGTTCGAGGTCGCATATGCGCTGGCGGATCTCTTCAACGTCTGCTTTGCTCCTCACCGCCATAGCATCGACGTCATCTCGGTTTAGTTGCTGTGCTTCCAGAATGTCCCACAGCTCCCGAACAATAGCCGGATTGCGGAAATGCAGTGCAAAGTCACGATCCGTGTCTTTACGAGGACAGCTAAGGATTGGTTCATCGTCCGCAACTATCGCATCAAATTGGAGTGGGTTCTGAAAATAGAATCGTTGCTCAGTTCTGCTAACCCGACTCCTCATTAACTGTTCGCATCGATCGAGGTTCGCCTTTGTCGTGCCGGCAGCCACGAGGACTTGGCCGTCATACTCGCTGGCGCCTTCAGCAAACCTCAGGAGGCTCTGTTGAACCTCGTCGAATTGAACCGTATTACCTGAGTGGCGGGCTCGGAGCCACAAGTCCACAAGGAACACCCTCTTGCTCTACGTTACGCCCGCAGAGTTCGAAGCCAGCTACTACCGTCAAGAACACGTCGCAGCGGTGACGGTCAGTCAATAAAGGCGTCACTCGAGTCC
>JBAPRR010000291.1:0-27158 GCA_049281195.1 Acidimicrobiales bacterium | reverse complement strand
GTTGCACTACATCGAGGTCGAGATCGATGCACACGACACGATTCTTTTCCCAAATCGCCGGTGTGCTGATGTTGACGTACAGCGTCATTCGTGGATGGGCCATGGGCCACGACAGGGTCCACCAGTCTTCGGTGGGAACAAGAATGACGGTGTCGTATTCACCGATGAAAGCGACTTCGTCGCCGCGATAAATCGTTCGTCCGCCTGGCCCCCACAGCCAGGTACCGAACTCATCCTCGCCGAGGACGTGGACCACGCCTCGGTAATGCGGCTTTCCTCCCCATTTCTCGTTGGTGTATTCCACGTGTCGATTCTCTCAGTTGGGGTACGTCGGCACGTGGGCGATCTGAGCGATCAGACGGTTGCGTCGTCTCCTCCTCTGGAGAGTTACGGATTCTCATTTTTCGATGGACCGGCGATCCCACCCATGGCAAGGCTTTGGCGAGCCAGACGAGTTAGATGGTTTGCCGAGGATGCATGCTCAAGAAGACGATCTGCTCTGGGCGTGAGAAGCCGAAAGGCAAACTGCCCAATAAGGCCACTGCGTTGTCGAACCGCGGATCGATTAGCCGGACCGGATCGGGAACCTGGAGACCGCCGGCTCCATTTGCCAAAACGCCTCGCGCTCCGCGACCCGACGTCACCGGGCCACAGAGCCTGAGCAAGTTTGCGTCCTGCCGGAAGGAGCCATGCGACACCTCATACTTATGTGCTCTTCACGATTGTGGTCTTCGCGCTGCGGATGCTTCTATGACTGGCACATTCCTCAGGGTTCGGCGTTCCGTGTGGGCGCCACAGTGGGCACGGTCTCTACTGTCGGAGGCCCCGGCAGTGGAACCTTCGGGTTCGCAGCAGGAGCCGGCTCCTCGGGGGTCTTGACGCGGGCGTCTCTGAGGATCGTCCTGAATCGCTCGGCCACGGTCGGATGCTGGCCACCTTCTGCTCTGCGTTTCTTGTTCTCGAAATGCTCATGGAACACGATCGAGGCCACGCCGAAAGCGGCGAATAGACAAATCGAGACCACTAAGGGCCTGTGGCCGTGTCCGGCGATCCCCGGTCGCAGCAGGATCTGCATCAGGCCAAACAGAGCAAGGAGGAACCCGACCGCCCATGCCAGCCAGCTCCACCGCTTGATGGTGTAGCCAGGCAGTCCCCGGATCGGGATCATCCCGAAGAAGGAGCCGACCAGGCCGCTCACAAAGAGCGCAGCAAGAAAGTCATCCGCTATGACCGCCCCGAAGAACGCGCCAGGCTTTTCTGCCACCGAGTCGATCGGCACCCAGATCAACCAGGCACAGACGCTCACGGCCATGGTCGCAAGGACCGACAGCGCAGCGACGTGGCCCTCTTCGTTCTTGGCCAGTTCTCTTGTAAAGAGAACTCCACACACGATCCCGTACAGGTAACCGGGCTCGAAATTGATCAGCCTGCTGAAGATCACGAAGAACGCGGCGATGACCAGTCCCATGGGAAATGCCACCAACCGTCGTGGGGATCGTCCGTGGCGCCTCGCGTGGTAGATGTCGGTCACCAATGCGGTTACCGCGATTCCCGATACAAGGGCGAGTGTGACCGCGATGAAGGTGAACAGCGAGCTCAACGAGATACCGAATCCACCGTCGTTGAACGAGTTGACGAGGGCTCCGATCAAAAGGACGGCAATGAAAATGATTCGGTCACGTTTGGGCGCCCTCTTTCTTTTCTGTTTGGCCGGTTGATCGGGTCCGCTTTTCGGTTCCAGGCTTTTCGGTAGGACCTTTCGCAGAAGTCGTTTCCACCACTCGCTTATGTCTCCGTAATTCTCGAGAAATGTCTCGTTGAACAACGAGGACGGGAAGGTGAGGAGCATGGCGATCGCGGCTGCGATCCCACCGTTCACCGCCACGGAGCTCAGTGAGGAGAAGGCCGCATGTGGAGTCGGAATCGAAGACGCGATCCGTGACACCTTCGGATTGCCCGGTCCACCAGTCAACGCGCTTGCCAGCACGAATGTCCCCGTCGCGGGGTCGTACAGGTAGGGGATCGCATTGCGAAGACCCTGTACACAGCTGGGATGGCAGGCGTCGACGACTGCGATTATTCGGTTTCCTTTGACGATTGGATTGACGATCTCCAGCCCGCTCGGGAACCGGACCATATGCCAGTGACCGCCGACGTCGCTCAACACGGCGGCGAGGCTTGCGTCAGCGGCCTCGAGGTAGACCAGAAAGTCGGTTGCGCCCGTGAGGTGGAGCTGCTTCGGAGTAAATCCCGATCCGGCGCCGGGTCTCTGCAGACCGGGCATATAGACGAGATTGGCAATCAGGGTCCAAGCGTTGCCTTCATATTCGACAACTGTGGCTGTAGCCCCGAGCCCATTTCCGAAACTGTCGACCGCCCGTGCGTGGGTGATGACTGCTATGTAACCGGACTGGATTCTCACGACCGGCGAGATCGAAATGTTTGGGCCCAAGGCGCGTGCATATACGGCCAGGGAGGTACTAAGTGAGCCGGAATTCGGGCTGGTAGCGGCAGAAGCCGTTCCAACCGCGGAAACGAGGATCGTCGTCGCCACAAGCAACGTTGAGAGCCGCCAACTCCGAGCCCGCACTGGCCGGGAAGTTACCAGCCGATGACCAAAAATCCGAGTGCTATCCGGCGGGTTTCAGAGTCCTCCGGTATCTGAGCTCCTCGACGGGTGTTCCCCACACCTCGTCGTTGCGTCGGATCCCGTCGGACTTCCAGCCCATGCTCCTGTAGAAGTTCTCGGCTCGGGTGTTTCCGACCAGAACCCACAAGAGGGCTTCGTCAAAACCGAACGCCGTCAGACGTTCGTGGACATCTGTGATCAGCAGGCGACCGACGCCGTGTCGCCAGTGATCCGGATCGACGTAGAGCGCATAGAGCTGTCCCGACCTGCCATCTGATTGGCTGTCCGGTGTCGGGCCGTAGGTCGCGAAACCACAAATCTCGTCGTCGTCGCCGACAGCAACCATCGTTTCACCACGTTCGGGTCCCCGGTTGTGGAAGGTGTAGCGCTCAGCACGCTCCTGCGGCTTGAGCCCGTTCAGATAGTCCTCGGGCAGAAGTCCCGCGTATGCCGATTGCCACGAACGCACGTGCACGGTTGCGACCGCGAGTGCTTCCGATGGTTCTGCATACCTGAGGATCATGGGTAGGTCAGCTCAGGTCCAATGCCTTCGCCGTCGCTTCGAGGGCGCGCAGGTGATCGGTAACGGTGGAGAGTCCGGCTCGCATCGTGCTTATCCCCACGTGCGACGCACCCGCCTCACCCCACGCGCTTATGCGACTCGCAACGTCCTCAGCATCGCCGCGGAAGTCGACGCGTCCTTCCATCTTAATTGTTGCTGGATCTCTTCCTGATTCGGTCGCAGACGAGGCCACGATCCCGAGAGCGTCGTCTAGCTTCTTTCCCGGCTGCACCATGGGGAACCAGCCGTCTGCGAGCTGGCCGATCCGTGCATACGCCTTCGGAGACGACCCCCCGAGCCAGACCGGGATCGGCCGCTGGATCGGAAGGGGAGCGAGTCCGGCAGCTGTTATCTGATCGAAGCGTCCAGACATGCTCACCGATCTTTCTGTCCAAAGTCGGCGGAGGATTTGCACCTGCTCTCCCAGGCGCCTTCCTCTTGTGGAGAAATCCTGTCCCAGGGCCTCGTACTCGACTGCGTTCCAGCCGATACCGAGGCCGAGGCGGAACTTGCCGTTCGACAGCAGGTCCACCTCGGCCGCCTGCTTCGCAATAAGTGCGGTCTGACGTTGGGGGGCGATGATGATCCCGGTGACCAGCTCGAGATTCGTGCATGCCGCCAGGTACCCGAACATCACGAACGGCTCGTGGAACTGGGTGTCGATGTCGTACGGACCGTCCCAATCCTTGTAGTGCTCGGGATCCGCTCCTACGACGTGGTCGTAGGCGAGCAGGTGCTTGAACCCCATCCGCTCCACTTCGGTGGCATACGTCCGGACGTCGGCCACCGCGGGTCCGATCTCTGTCTGGGGAAAGACGACTCCGATGTTCATCTCACGGACCTTACCGGCGACATCGTTCGAGGCTGGAGGTCAGCGTCTTCTGAGTGTGGCGTCCTGTATCGAGGGCGGAGTCCATCCTCGATCTGACGGATTCAGGTCCACTCCGGGAGGGACGATGTCGTCGATCCGGTCCAGAACCTCGGTACCGAGGCGCTTTTCGCCCGCAGCGAGGAGAGATTCGAGTTGCTCCATCGTGCGTGGACCGATGATCGGGGAAGTCACAGCCGGGTGTGCGAGGACGAATCCGATCGCAAGGTCGAGGATGGTCATCCCGGCATCGCGCGCCGCGTCCTCGAGCGCTCCGACCACCTCGAGCTTGCGCTGATTTTCCGGGAGCGTCATGTCGTATCGGGCGGGGATCCGCTCGGCGCGTCGACTGGAGTTCTCCTTACCGGGACCGAACTTGCCCGAGAGCCAGCCGCCTGCGAGCGGACTCCACGGAAGGACACCCATCCCGTATTTTTCGCACACAGGTAACACGTCGACCTCGATGCCTCTGACGAGAATCGAGTAGGGCGGCTGCTCAGTAGAGAATCGTTCACGAACGCGCCGTTCGGCAACCCATTGCGCTTCGACGACCTGGTATGCGGGGAACGTGGAGCTCCCGGCGTAGCGGATCTTTCCTGAATGGACGAGATCGCTCAGGGCGCCGAGCGTCTCGTCGATGTCGGTGTCCGGCTCCGGTCTATGAATCTGATAAAGATCGATGTAGTCCGTCCCGAGCCGCTTGAGGCTGTTCTCGCACTCGGCGATGATCCATCGGCGCGAGTTCCCGCGTGCGTTGCGGTCAGCACTCATCGGGCCGTGGACTTTCGTGGCTAGCACGATGGAGTCTCTGTCCAACCCAGAAAGCGCCTTGCCGACGATCGTCTCTGACTCTCCGGCGGAGTAGACGTCAGCGGTGTCGACGAAATTGATACCGGCGTCGATTGCTTTGTTGAAGATCCGGACGCATTCGTCGTGGTCCGGATTGCCCCACTCTCCGAACATCATCGCTCCGAGGCAGAGCGAGCTGACAGTTATCCCGGTTCGACCCAATGAGCGGTATTCCATGCCTCCGACCATACATGGAGCGAACCTGTGATCGATTTGGGATCTACTGACCGAACTTCAGCCATGGAACATCGGCTATTTGGGTGTCCGGGTCAGGTCGCCGAGGCTCGAAAGCCCCATATAGCTACACTCGATTTAGTTATGGCCACCTCGGGTGATCGTCCCGATCCTGCGAAAGAAAAGCCAGCTCCGTCAGAGGAATCGCCGGGGAAGAGCACCGTTTCCAGGCGACGGTTCCTAGTCGGTGGAGCAGCGGCGCTGGGTTCTGTCGGTGCTGCATGCGGCACCGCTTCGGCTCCGCGCGCGGCGACAAAGCCCGTAGATCATCATCGTGTTCACAAAATCGCCGAACCGAAGCGTGCAACCGGCGCCGACCTCCCCACTGCGGGTTGGGTGTTGGCGGAGAACCGGAAGCCCGGAACGAACGCCTGGGTCGTCACATGCGTGCCGGTACCCCACAGCATCGAGGGCTATCCCGATCATGTGAGCGCAACCGTCGGCGACGACGTCGCTCTACATATCAGCTCGAACTCGCCCACTTTCCATGTCGAGGCGTACAGGATGGGCTGGTACCAGGGATACGGCGGCCGGTTGATATGGCAGTCAGCCGAAACAGCAGGCCGCCTCTATGCGATCCCTCCCCCTCAAACGGCTGCGAACACGGTGGAGTGCAATTGGCCCGCCTCCGTGGGATTCACGGTCACCCCTGACTGGCCTACCGGCGATTATCTGTTGAAGCTCGTCGGCTCGGACGGCCAGCAGAAGCTGATGCCGTTCATCGTCCGCGACGACTCGAGCAAGTCCGCCATCGTGGTGCAGAACTCCGTGACGACCTGGCAGGCATACAACCTGTGGGGGGGATACAGCCTTTACTACGGAGTTGACGGCTCTGGTCAGAGCTACGACAAAAGGTCGCGCATTGTGTCGTTCGATCGCCCTTACGGCTTGGCGAAGGTCGACTGGGCTGACGGTGCCGGGGACTGGCTGGGTAACGACTTCCCCTTTGTCATGCTCGCCGAAAGACTCGGGCTCGACGTCTCCTATTGGTCCGATCTCGACTTCGCGGCGAATCCGGGGCTGCTCATGAATCATCAGATGCTCGTCAGCCTCGGACACGACGAGTACTGGTCCGGTTCCATGCTCCTGGGCGCGCTGGATGCAAGGTCGAAAGGTGTGAACTTCGCGTTCTTGGGAGCGAACGCATGCTTCCGTCATATTCGCGTCCAGCAGAGCCCGATCGGACCCGACAGACAGGTGGTGTGTTACAAGGACCCCTATGAGGATCCCTTATACGGAGTCGAGAACACTGATGTGACTGCGGACTGGCCGTCGGGACCTGTTCCCATTCCCGAGTGTGTCCTGATCGGCAACATGTACCAATCAAACCCGGTGGACGCCTCACTCGTCGCCGCGGATGCCCTCGCCTGGGGCCTGGCAGGATCGGGAATGGGCCCGGGCGACAGCCTTCCTCATGTGGTCGGCACCGAATATGACGGCTATCAGCCGGGCCTCACCGGTTCGCCGACGAACCTCGAGATCTGGTGCCACTCCCGGTTGGAATGCAGGGGATTGACGGGCTACTCCGATATGACCTATTACGCGGAGCCCGAAGCCGGCGGCGTATTCGCTACCGGTACCAATTGGTGGGTGAACAAGCTCTCCGACAACGCGGGCCGCGTCTCGCGTGGAGTGGTTTCGGACGCGATCCCCGAAGTGACTTCGACACTCACGCGGATAACCACCAATGTCCTCGAGGTCTTCGGCACCGGACCGGCAGGGAAGCTCAAGCCGTCAGTCGCGAACTGGTCCATCTACTATCCACGCGGCTCCTCATCAGGTCCACCCGGAGGGGTGCAAGGCGCCTGAATCAGCTGCCGGTGTTGTGGTGTGCTTCGCAGGCCACAGATGCCGGCACGTCGAGAGCTGGATTGCGGTCGAAAAACCCCGAGGGTATGAGTGAGAACCCCGTGTACTCGACCGGCATGACAGGCCAGTCCTCGGGTCGGGGGATGTGAGTCAGACCGAACGTGTACCAGACCACGATGTCCTGATCCACGAGATTCCGGTTCTGACTCACGAATCGTGGGAGTCCATCGCCACCTTGATGCTGGTTCGGATGGTCGCCTGCGGCCCTGCGCTCGGTGGGATCGAAGCGCGTCACCCACACGTTTTTCGTTGCGAATCCCGCGCGCCGGTAGACGCTTGATGTCTCTCCCGCCAGGAGTGTCGGAGAAGCACCCGGAAGCAGCTTGTACGCGACGGGCATTCCCAGACCGTTTAGGGACTTGCGGTTGATGATCCTCCACACACGACTCCGTGAAGGATCGATTAGTCTGCATGCCTCGAGCTCCGACTCGAGCAGGGTCGTCACCTTTTCAAATGCGTTGTGCATCGGGTTGTCCGGACCGGCCGGATACGCCACGACGTCCACCTCTTCGACACAGTTGTCCTCACCGTCGATCTCGACGTCGAGTCTCACGTTGAACATGTGCTGGTGGAATGGTGCCGCCAGTTGGGGAGCGATCATCGAAGCGAACTTGGGTGCAGGCTCCCCGGGCGCCACCGCCATCGTCGAAAGGATTCCGGTCAGCTTCACCTCGAGCTGCAAAGTGCCGTCGAGATAGAAGTACCAGTAAAAGCCGTACTCATAGTTGCCCACCGTCGCGATGGAGCTCACGACGAGCCGCCTCGAGCGTCGCACCTCGGTCCTGCCGGTGAGCATGTCGTTGTGCTTCCACAAGATCCCGTAGTCCTCTTCGTGAATGCACACGACGTTCGACTGGACGTACGGGTGTCCGCCTTCGGAGCAGCAGGCGGTGTCGAGATATCTCACCTCGCCGAGACAGTCGCACCCGTTCACGAGCGAATTGGCCATCCGGCCGAGACCCCACTCACCGGCGTCGAAGGCGTTCTTCCATCCGTGCATCGGACCTGGTTCGCCGTAAGGCACGACCATCTCCGTCACCGACGCGCGGTGAAGGACGCTTCTTTCCCTTCCGTGATCGGTGATGGAGACGGTGTGTAGGACGAGTCCCTCCGTCGGATCCATAGCAACCCGGAGGGACCATTGCTGCCACGAGATGCGGTTGCCTTCAACAGTGAAGCTCGGGCCTTCCGGCTGGTGTATCTCGAGCGGCTTGAGGCCCTGCCGCACGGGCTGGTTGTCCTCAGGCAGGTAGCTGCCCTTGTCGGCGGGAACGGGGATCACGCCGTGATCCACGACCTCGAGGACCTCACCACGCGCCATGTCCACGAACGCGACCACGCCTTCGACAGGCTTGGCGTAACCGTTGTCCTGCGGAGAATCGCGAACATAGGAAAGGCATCTGCAGATGCGACGGTCTGCTTCGACCGCCAGACCGAAACTTCCGGCCGGCCATGGGTCGATCTGCACTGCTTCAAAGTCCGTTATCCCCCGACGCTCCATGGCCGCTCGCCAGGTGGGGTCGGCGTGAACGGCTTGGATCGCCCTGAACGATTCCTCGAAGAGAAGTGACGGGCGCACGTCTTCCATCTCGACCCATGAACGGATTTCCTTGGTCGACACCGATACGACGGTTTCGACGATCCGGCTCACCGGGTCGGTCACGATCACCAGGCGCAACTCGCGATCGATCGGATCTCCCGCCTTGTACGTCTTTACGGTTGACTTATCCGGTTCATTAAGCCCGACATAGGCGAAACGAGCGTCTTCGGTCAGGCGTCCGGTGCCGCGCAAAACCCCGACGGCGCATTCGATTTCTTCCGGAATCAAGGCAGACAGCGGGTGGTCGACCGGAGTAGGCATGCGAAAGGTTATGCGCTCGAGAAGGTGACCACGAAAGGCACTGCGTCCGGTTTCAGCTCCCAGAATTGGGTTTTGCCTCCCACCTGGACGGAGATGGTTGCGGCAACTGACCCGAGTTCGAGTGACAGCTGGCCACCGGTGACGGGGATGCTGGCCTTCTGCCCGGCAACCAGCGTCTGGTTGACGATGGGCTTCACCGCCGAAGCAGCCTGCGCATATACCCAGCACGGATTGGTAGCGGATACCACCACCGTGTAATTGGAGACGGCCACCTTCACATCTGCGGTACCCACTCCCATGGTGGTCGTCCTCACCAGAATGGTCGGCGTAGTGGGCGTTGTGGACCGTGGGGTAGTCGGTTTCTTTGCGTGGTGCAAAGCTGAAGCGGCCGTTTTAGGTGAGCTCTTGAGCACGTGGATGTCTCGCAACCACTCAGGCTTGTAGTGGTAGACGCCGAGTCCGGCTCCACCCACCACCAGCAGAAGCAGGACCAGCCAGGTCATCAAGCGCAGCGGCAGCGGCGCCTTGCGGCGCCTGTGCGGATGGCGGACTCCCGGGTACAGACCCCCCGACCCCCCGACGGCCGGGACTTCGGCAGTCTGGGTGAAAGAGCGGAGATCCCCTCTGTCGGTGTCATACCGGCGCAGATGTCCGGTGGTCCCGGGATCTCGGGCGCCATCGACCGCCCGGGTACGGCCGGTCGAAGAAAGAGGGCTCTCCCCTCCACCCGAGTATGCGAGCACCGGGTTCTCGAGGGATTTGATCAGTACGGCGGAGTCCAGTTCTACGAGGTCTGCATATCGCCTCATCGCCGTTGCCGCCGAGGACGGGTCAGCAAAACGCTGCAGGTCGCCGGATTCGAGGGCCTCTAGATTCCGCCACGAGATGCCGGTCCGGTCGTGAACCTCGGCAAGATCTATCCCGAGGCGTTCGCGCGCTTCTCTGAGCATCTCGCCGGCACCGGTGGGAGTGAGTCGTTCCCCTCCGCGGCGCTTCTTTCGGCGGCTCTGGGCCTTGTCGCCGTTCGCGCTGCTCAACGGTCCTCCTGGTCTCTTGCCAGCCGAAATCCTACCGATCGGCTCCCGGCCTTTTCGGCTTTCCTCACCACTTCTTTGACCCGGTCCGCTGGGTATCCCGTGGCCCTGGCCTGGGTATGTGTGGATACCGTGCGTATCTGAACGTAGTTCGCAAGCTGACACCAGCGTCAGGAAACGCTAATCTTTGGTCCTGCGTGCCGTGCCTCGCGGGGAGGTCCGGCGTCAGGTCAGAGCTGGAACATACGTGGCTCCGGACCCGAAGGGGGTTCCCCCATGGCAATCGACACACCGATAGAGGACGGCCCGTACGAGGAGACGCCCGACTTCTTCGCGGACGGTGATTTCGCCGACCTTGCATCCGCGGACGACCCCAGAGCCCTCGCCCGGGCGATGCGTGCGGAACCGGTCATGAGAGTCGGTGAGGACTTCACCATCATCACGCGTCGCGAGAACATCGAGACCGCCCTGCGTGCCCCTGCAGTTTTTTCTTCCGGTGCAGAAGCTGTGCAATTGGGAAATGTGCGTCCGCTCATCCCGCTTCAGATCGACCCGCCCAAGCACGTCAAGTACCGCCGCATCCTTGACCCGCTGTTCGCTCCCCGTGCCATGGGGCAGCTCGAAGGAGAGGTCGCCGACCTGTTCAACCGGTTCGTCGACGAATTCGCGAAGCGCGGTTCTTGCGATCTGCACACAGAGCTTGCAGTCCCTTTTCCGTGCACCGTGTTCCTGCAGATGATGGGACTCCCATTAGAGGACCTCGATCAGTTTCTCGCCATGAAAGACGGGATCATCCGCCCGCCGGGGGCCACCTTCGAGGACCAGGAGCCGGGCCGCAAGAAGGCCGCGCAGGATATCTACAGGTACTTCCAAGCTGTGATCGACAAGCGCCGCGGCGAGGAGGCGAAAGGTGACCTGCTCGGGCGGATCATGGCTTCCGAGCTCGACGGCGTGAAGCTGACCGACGAGGAGATTCTCGACGTCTGCTTCCTGTTCATAATCGCCGGTCTCGACACCGTTACCGACTCACTCGACTGCATGTTCGCCTACCTTGCCCAGAACTCCGAGCACCGCCAGATGATCGTGGAGAACCCTGCGGTCATCTCCTCGGCGATAGAAGAGCTCCTGCGCTGGGAGACCCCGGTCCCCGCTGTTGCGCGCGTCGCCACCGAAGATGTGGAGGTGAGCGGGTGCCCGATCCACGCCGGCGAGCAGGTGATGCTCCTTTTGGCATCGGCGAACACCGACGACTCCGCTCACCCGGGCGTCGACTCCGTCGACCTGGAGCGCGATCCCAATCCGCACTTGGCCTTCGGTGGCGGTGTGCACCGCTGTCTCGGATCGCACCTCGCAAGGTTGGAGCTGCGGGTCGCACTTCGCGAGTTCCACGTTCGCATCCCGAACTACTCGCTCGCCGACGGAACGGTGCTCGAGTACACCCCGGGGCTCCGTTCCCTCGACACGCTTCCGATCGTTTTCGACCAGGCATAGCCGACATGCGTATCGTCCTCGATGAGGAGAAGTGTCAGGGTCATGGCCGCTGTTACGCGGTAGCGCCCGATCTGTTCGATGCCGACGACCGCGGACACTGCGTGCTCCTGGTCGAGACCGTGCCCGATGGCCGCGAGGCGGCCGCGGTGAGCGGTGCCGACAACTGCCCCGAACTGGCTCTGATTATCGAACGCGATTGAGGCGTGCTCAGGCGTTCAGTCTGAGCAGGGCTGGCACGTCGCGGGGCCGGCACGGCTTGGCGAGAAGGAAACCCTGGTAGAGGTCGCAGCCGAGCTCGCGCGCCCGCTGGCGTTGCTGGCGGTTCTCGATTCCCTCTGCGACGACCCGCAGGCCAAGACCGTGACCGAGCTCCGTGATGGCGGCGACGATCCGCTCGTCTTCTGTGTCCGTGCCGAGACCGTTCACGAAGGACCGGTCGATCTTCAGATGGCTTACCGGCAGGTGCTTCAGGTAACTGAGCGACGAGTAGCCGGTTCCGAAGTCGTCGATGGCCAGGCGGACGCCGAACTCACGCAGCTCGTTCATCAGGCGGTGCGTTCGCGTGTCATCGGGCACGATGCCGCTCTCGGTAATCTCGAGCATCAGGGCCCCTGCCGGAAGCTCGCTTTTGACCAGCGCCTCGCGCAGAGCGGGAAGGAGCTCGGGGCTCTCTAACTGCCGGGGCGACACGTTGACCGCAATGAAGGCGTGTTCCGCCTGAGGGTGAACGGCTCTCCACCGCGCCATCTGCATGCACCCGGTCTCGAGGACCCATCGTCCCAGCGACACGATGAGATCGGACTCCTCGGCGAGACTGATGAACTTCAGCGGTAGCAAAAGGCCACGCTCGGGATGCTCCCAGCGGACGAGAGCCTCCATGCCCAGAATCTTCCCGCTCGAAAGTGACGCCACCGGCTGGTACTCGAGACGGAGCTCGCCGTTGGTGACGGCGGAGCGCAGGTCGTGCTCGAGCTCGAGTCGGAGACCGAGCTCGTCGCGCAGCCCTCCGTCGAATACAGCGACGCGTCCTCTGCCCTTCGTCTTCGCCTGGAGCATCGCCATGTCCGCGTCCTGAAGAAGGCTGGCCGCGTCAGCGGGTCCATCCTCGAACAGCACGACACCGACGCTCGGGGTGATCGTGAGAGTCCTTCCGGTTGAAAGACGCATCGGCTGAGTGAGGCGCGCCCTCAGTTCCTCCGCCCTTTGAAGGGCCGTATCGGTGTCACCGACCCCCGGTTCCAAGGCGGCGAACTCGTCACCATGCAGCCGGCACAGCGCAAGAGCGGTCGGCATCGCCTGGCGCAGGCGTTCTGCCACGGTGAGAAGTACTTCGTTTCCGACTGCGTGGCCGAGCGAGTCGTTCACGAGCTTGAAGCGATCGAGGTCGAAGCAGAAGACAGCCAGGCTCTGGCCGGTGCGGTGTCTGAGGTCGTGGGCACGCTGGGCCGCGGCCACGAAGCTGGCCCGGTTCGCGAGGCCGGTCAGCGGATCGTGCCTGGCTTCCCACGCCAGGCGGTCCATCAACTGCTTTCGTTCTGTGATGTCGGAGACCGAGCAGACCACGGCGGCTTCGTTCTGCTCCGGATCTTCCAACGGTCGCGAACTGACCGACAGCCACTGGTCCCGGCCTTCGTCGTCTCTTACTCCGAGTACCACGTTGGTCGACGACTCGCCGCGCTCGAGTGCCGCGGCGATCGGGAGCTCGTCGGGAGTGAAAGTGCCGGCAGGGTCATGCCGGGCGACGTCGGACCCGGTGAATATGGCATCGCCACGAGACTCGTGGAGCCTTCGTCCGAGCATGCGCACGGCCGAGTCGTTCGCGGCGCGCACCGCCCCACTTCTGTCGACGACGACGACCCCTTCTTCGAGGGCTGCCACGGCTGCGGCGTATCGCCGTTCGACTGCCAGACGGGCACGGGCCGCTTCTTCGGCCAGCTTGCGCTCCGACATGTCGCGCATGATGACCTGGAAGGCGGGCTTTCCTCCCCAGCTCGTGCGGACGCTTGCCACTTCGACGGGGATCTGCACACCGTCGGCCCGGATGATCACCGCCTCGAATCCCTTGATCGCGTCGCCAGGCTCGGTCAATTGGCTCAGACGTTCGAGAGTGGGACGGACGTAGTCGGGGTGGAGATACGACGAGATGGGCTTGCCCATGTCGCTCATCAGATCTTCGCCGACGATCTGTGCTGCGGCGGGGTTGGCGTACACGATGCGACCGTCTTGATGTACGACGATCGCGTCAGGCGAATGCTCGACCAAAAGTTCGAGGCGCCGGGTCACGTCGATCGTCACCCATGGCATGTCTTCAGAGTGGGTTACGTCGGTCACGATGCCGAGGAACCTGCGCACTCCACCGTCGAGGACCGCGACCGCGCGCACGAGGACGCGATGGATTACCGCGTCGGGACCTTCGACTTCCTGCACCAACTCGTAGCTGTCCCATGCGATCCCGGTGTTCACTCCGGTGAGGAGCGGCTCGAGGAGAGCGTCGCCCAGGAGCTCCGGTTCCACGGACACGAACGGATCGGATTCCTCCGAGTCGCGGGCGCGCCGGAGATGGAACGCTCCTGCCGGCATGTCCTCTCCGAACAGGTCGGCAGCCGATGCATGCCAGACGACTCCGTTACCCGGAATCTCCAACTCCCACGTGACCACGTGCATGAGGTCAGCGAAAAGAGCGAATCGCTGCCCAGGATCGCTCAGTGTCCCGGCGTCGGAATAAGGCAGTTCCGAGCCGTTCTGCGCTACGTCCGGGTTCGCTTGAACCATGCTGGCTTTATCGGAGACCGCGACTTGCGCCTTTACCGGGCCGATCCCCCGGCGCGCGCCAAATGCACTCCCTTCCAGGCCATGCAATGCGAGAAAACACGCGATCCGAAATTACGTCTATGTAGTTCCATCACGCTCTGAGCAAACTAAGCACGATTTGAGCACTTTCGCCCACCATCCGTGAAACTTCACGCGTTTGTTGTGCTTTCAGAGTGCTGGAAATTTGTTCGGGTATTGGGACAAACAACAGGGCCATTGGGTGCCGACTCTCCTCATCCGCCCCTTTACTCTCAACAGACACACAACGTAGAGTCGATTGATCGGACGAGCAGCACCCTGAGGAGGAAGACCCATGGAGTCTCAACGGGTCGGAGTTTCGATAGCTGGCGTAGGTGCGGTAACGGGTTACGGATGGGGCCAAAAGTTGCTCCGCGAGGGAATGCTTTCTGGCGAATCGGCCGTGAAACTCACTCCGGGGTTCAGTTCCCATTTCGATACAGACGAGGTCTGGGTGGCCCTCATAGAAGAAGGCGGCGACCCCGCCGACGGCAGGAGTCTGTACGCACGCGCGGTGCGTCACGCGGCGCGCGAAGCATTCACAGATGCATACGACCGGGGATGGAGGCCCGGAGAGGCCTTCGGACTCATCAATGGCGTCGTGCTGGGCGATGTAGCCGCGTGGCGCGGGTTCCATAGGAGGCACGGCTACAAGACCTCCAAAAAAGAGTGGCTGAGCCTGATGCCTTCGACGGTGCTCTCGAGCATCATGCAGGAGTTCGACATGCACGGTCCGAACATGGCGGTCATAGCCATGTGCGCTTCGGGTGTAGCCGGAATCCTCACCGCGAAGATGTGGATCGACGCGGGACTGGCGACAGACGTGATGGTTCTCGCTACCGACATGTCCGGGTCGCCTGAGAACATCCGCAACTTCAGCGACCTCGGAGTGTTGATCGTGGACTCGCCGGCGTTCGAAGCCTGCCGACCCTTCCAGGAGGGCAGCCGGGGTTTCGTCGGTGGGGAAGCCATCGTGGCTTACATCGTCTCGCGCAGCGTCGCCGGTTCTTACGCCAACGTGCGTGGTGGCTCGATGACGCATGACGGGTTCCATGCGATCTCCATCAACCCGGACCACAAACAGGTCTTCAATGCGTTCCGTGGTGCGCTGGTCAACTCGAACACCGATGCCTCCGAGATTGCGTACATCAATGCTCACGGGCCTGGAACGAAGCAGTGCGATACATGCGAGGGCGAAGTGCTCGACACGTTGTTCCCGGACGCCGAGGGAATCTTCTCGGTGAAGCCGTTGGCAGGCCACTGTCAGGGAGCGGCCGGTGCCGTCGAGTTGGTGGCCACGTTGCACGCGTTCGAGACCGGCGTGATACCTGCCACTCCAAAGGTCGCCCCCGGGCATCCGAGGCTTTTGGATGGAGTTACCGCTGCGGTGCGTGCGCCGATGGTGAAGTCGTCACTCGGTATGGGTGGCTACAACGCGGTGATGGTGCTGGAGCCGCCTGCCGCCTGATCGGCAGACCAAGAGCTTCAGGACAAGACGGCGACGTTCGCGTCGGTGCCCTTTTGGACGCCGACTCTCACACCCACCAGGTTGCGTGTCGACGAGATCAGTTGCTCAGTCAGTGCTTTGTCCGCGCGCGCGATCGTCCTGACCCTGCCGTCTACGTCTCCGCCTTCTACATCTAGAAGGACGATCCCCGCCTCGGGCGATCCTTCGCGGTCGTAGGGGACTGTCCACGCGGTGATCAGGGCGGCTCCGCTGGCGTCGGGGTCGAGGGCGACCTCGGGGGGCGGAGATTTCTGTGGGAGCTCCTCGGGATCGGGAGCGGCGGCGGGAGCTACGGAGCTGTAGATACCGACGGCGTGCTTGGTCAGGTAGTAGCCGTTGCCATGTACCGCGACCGGATCCTTGGAGGAACGGACGTGATCGAGGGCGTTCGCAATGGCGTGGGTGACGTAGTTGCTTCCGGGACCTCCGTGATACGGGAGACCACCGGTGAGAGTGAGTGCCCGCCCGTCGTCGCGGGCTATTCCGAACGCATCACGTGAAACCTCGATGGAGCTCGGGAAGCACGAGTAGAGATCGAAAGCGGCGATGTCGGTTGACGCCATGCCCGCCGCGTCGAGTGCAACATTCACGCAGCGCTCCAGAGCAGGCGACCGGTCTACAGCCGGCCTCTCTGACAGGTACCAGATGTCGTAAGCGTCCGACCACCCCCGTAGGTATGCCACTGCGTCGGGAGCTATCCCCGCAGCCCGTGCCGTCTCCGCGTCGGTGACGATTACGGCTGCGGCCATGTCGACGTCCATCACTGCGTTGAGGTACTTGGTATATGGGAAAGAGATGACCCGGTTGTCGGCGGTGTTCGTGATGAGCTCATCGGCATCTCGGCGTGCCGGGAACCAGGAATAGGGGTTCTTGGTCGCCACCTCGTTCAGGTCGCTCATGAGTTTCCCCACCGCTTTCATGTGCGAGCCGGGGTCTTCTGACGCCGAATGGGCGATCGCAGATTCCACCAGCGCGTACATGGTGGTGGCCTGTCTCAGACCGCTCTTGTCTTCGAGGGGATGAACCCCCATGTCGGGCTCCAGCGGAGGCCACATGTCGGGCCACCCTTCGGTGCTCGGCCAGTCCAGTCGAATCCCCGCTTTTTTCGCCCGCCTTTTGGTTGCCAGTGCTTCGGCACCCGAGACGAGGACAATCGGCCGCTGGCCCGATCGGACCAGGTCGGCCGCCCGGTTGACGAGCCACTGGGGGATATTTCCGCCCATTCCGGAGCACCGAGCTTCTGCCTGATCGGTTGCGCCTACGCGTTTGGCCAACTCGGTTGCAGGGTCTCCGTGGCGCACCGATATCGAGTGCACCATCCAGCAATGCGTCAACCGCGCCAGCCAATTCCCGGTCCCACCGGCGTCAGCGGCGGCAAGGTTGGCAACTTCGGTCATCAGCGCGAACGGATCAGGTGCCGATGCCGGGTTCTCGTCGCGATTGGTGAACTGTCCAGCGCCGATGATGACCGGAACGCGCGTGAGGTCGGTCACTTGTTCTCCTTATGCATGCGAAGGGAGCACACCGCACTGTCCGGTCGCACAATCTGCGCCGGCCGTGTGCGTTCGGGGTCCGCAGGGCCAGTGGATCGCTGCTCTCAGCCTGGTCCTGCGGAACCGAACGTCCCGGTCCCCGTCGAATCTGTCAATCGGGATCCACCGGATGCCCGGTTGATCGCTTGCGTGCTGCTGCCGGTGCTGCGTGATACCGCCGAACTTGAGTTGGTCCGAAGTTCAGTTAGCCGACACGCCGAGATCGGTCGATAGCTTGGAGTGCTCCTTCTTTCCTCGTGAGCGCAGCGACGTGTCCACGTCGGCGGCCTCGAGCCGCAGCGCCCCGACGGTGCACTTCTCCTTCGCACGGTACGCGAACGGGTCGTACTGGAAGAGCCGTGCCGCGTTCTCGTAGGTGATCTTGTTGATCTCGTCGTCCGGAACGTCTTGCAGATACTTCATGGCGAGCTCTGGCGCGGTCGGCCATGTCGAGTCCGAGTGCGGGTAGTCGCACTCCCAACACACGTTCTCCATATTGAGGTGGTGACGGTTCTCGACGCCGAACGCGTCGTCGATGAAGCAGAGCACCGTCCGCTCCAAGAAGACCTGGCTCGGCAACTTGTCGCCGAAGTCCTGTCCGGTCCAGGCCTTGTGGTGCTGGTACACGTAGTCGATTCGTTCCAGAAAGTAGGGCACCCACCCGATGCCACCTTCTGACATGGCGAAGGTGAGGTCCGGGAACTTGCGCAAGACGGGGGACCAGATGAGGTCCGCCGCCGCCAGGACGATGTTGTTCGGTCCGAGCGTGATGAGCACGTCGATCGGTGCATCGGCTGCCGTGATGCTCATGGCGGAAGACGACCCCAGGTGCAGGCAGATGATGGTCCCGAGGTCTGAGCACGCCTTGAAGAACGGGTCCCAGTGCGCGTCGTGGTAGCTCGGGTAACCGAGTTTGGACGGGTTCTCGGAGAAGGTGATGGCGTGGCAACCCTTGTCCGCCACCCGCTCGACCTCCTTCGCCATCAACTCGGGGTCCCACATCGGGGGGAGGCACAGGGGGATGAAGCGGCCCGGATAGGTGCCGCACCAGGTGTCGATGTGCCAGTCGTTGTAGGCCTGCAGCATGGCCAGGCCCATCTCCTTGTCCTTCGTCCTCGCGAACAGCTGCCCGCAGAACTGCGGGAACGAGGGGAAGCACATCGAGCCGAGGACACCGTTGACGTTCATGTCGCGGACGCGCTCGTGGATGTCGAAGGTGCCCCGGCGCATCTCTTCGTAAGAAGTGGGCTCCAACCCGTACTCCTCGGGTGGCCGGCCGGCGACGGCATTCAGGCCGATGTTCGGGATCTGGTTGCCCTCGTACACCCAGTAGTCGTCACCGCTCTCTGTGTGTACGACTTTCGGGGCCGAGTCGGCCCACTTGGCGGGCAGACGGCCTTCGAAGAGATCCGGCGGTTCGACCACATGGTCGTCGACGCTCACGAGGATCAGATCTTCAGTCTGCATCGTCCCCTCCTTCAGGTTTTGAGTCCCCGTCCATGAGCGGTCCCGCGGGACCGGGGCCGTCGTCACAGGTGAGGTAGCGGGGGCGAAAGAACCCGCTGAGCCCACAGATCATATACCTGACACGCGTGTCAGGCACAGGCACGTCCGGCACCCATAGGATGCTCCGCGAGCGGGACATCTGTTCGATCGGAAAGCACCCGCAATCCCCTCATGGAGGTCCAGGTGACAGACGATTCGGAGGGCGCGGTGAACCATCCTGTGGTCGAGGGGGAACGGCGCCTGTTGATTGACGGGAAGCTGGTCGAGGCCTCAGAAGGGGGGACCTTCGACAACATCGATCCGACCACGGAAGAGGTGCTCGGGGTAACGGCCGACGCAACAGCTGTCGACATGGATCTGGCCATCGCGGCAGCTCGCCGGGCTTTCGACGACACCGACTGGGCCACCAACCGACAACTGCGCTCCAGATGCCTCGGCCAATTGCACGCGGCGCTGGTGGAGAACTTAGAAGAGCTCCGGCAGATCACCGTGGCCGAGGTCGGTTCCCCGATCTCGCTCACCTACATGAACCAGGTGGACCTTCCCCTCGAGGATCTCGCCTACTGGATCGACAAGCCGGAGACTTATGAGTACGAGGAGGTTCTCCCCGATCGCGACGTTTTCGGGCAGGCCCAGCGGCGCGTTGTGGTGCGCGAGCCCGTGGGCGTGGTCGGGGCCATCACCCCATGGAACTTCCCCCTCAATCTCAACCTGGCGAAGCTCGGACCGGCATTGGCGGCCGGAAACACGGTCGTATTGAAGCCTGCTCCCGACACACCCTGGTCGGCCACCGTGCTCGGCCGCATAATCGCGGAGCAGACGGATATCCCCCCCGGCGTCGTGAACGTCGTTGCGGCGTCCGATCACCTGGTGGGGGAAGTCCTCACGAGCGACCCGCGTGTCGACATGATCACGTTCACAGGGTCCACGGTCACGGGTCGCAGGATCATGGCCAGTGCATCGGCGACCGTGAAGAAGGTTTTCTTGGAGCTCGGTGGGAAGTCGGCCAACATCGTTCTCGATGACGTCGAGGACGCGAGCATGGCGATCGGGGTGAGCGCTCTCGGCGTCTGCACGCACTCCGGACAGGGATGCGCCATCGCCACACGCCTGCTTCTGCCACGTTCGAGATATGCCGAGTGGCTGGAGCAGGCCGACGCAATGATGGGCAGTGCCACCTACGGAGACCCGTGGGACTCCTCCAATCTGCAGGGACCGCTGATCAACGCGCGCCAACGCGAGCGGGTTCTCGGGTACATCGCGAAAGGCCGCGAGGAGGGTGCCACGGTGGTGAGAGGTGGCGGCGTTCCATCTCACCTGCCGAAGGGCTACTTCGTGGAGCCCACTCTCTTCGGGGACGTCAATCCGCACGCGACCATCGCTCAAGAAGAGATATTCGGCCCGGTTCTGTGCGTGATCCCGTACGACGACATCGATGAGGCCGTGCGTATTGCGAACGGGACCATGTACGGACTCTCTGCCGCGGTAACCGGTGGGACGCTGGAGCGCGCGAACGTGGTGGCCAGGCGCCTGCGCGCCGGAACCGTGATGGTGAACGGCGGGTTCTGGAACTCTCCCGATGTTCCTTTCGGCGGATATGGCCAAAGTGGGGTCGGTCGCGAGAACGGCCGTCAGGGCTTTGAGGAGTACCTCGAGATCAAGGCGCTCGCGTACCCCGTAGCCCAGGCGTAAGGGTTTCAGTCGCTTCCGAGAATCACGGTGCCGGTGGAGGAGATCCATCCGCCGGTGGCGTTGACCGCCGCCAGCTTCGCATTCGGTACCTGACGCTCGTCGCATTCACCGCGCAGCTGCTTGGCAGCTTCCACTAATAAGAAGATGCCGCGCATTCCGGGTTGGCACGAGGAAAGTCCCCCGCCGTCGGTGTTGGTCGGCAGTGCTCCGCCCACCCGCAAAGTCCCACCTTCGACGAACGGCCCGCCTTCACCCTTCTTGCAGAAGCCCAGACCTTCCAGCGTGAGCAGAACCGTCAGGGTGAACGAGTCGTAGACCTGGACGACGTCGATGTCCTCCGGAGTGACGCCGGCCTGACCGAAGGCTTTGCGCGCCGAACGGACGCACGGCGATTCCGTAAAGTCGGTCCACTCGCTCATGGTGGTATGCGAGATCGCCTCTCCGGCGCCGAGCACCCAGACGGGCTTGCTCTTGCAGTCCCTGGCACGCTCCTCGCTCGTCAGGACGATCGCGCCACCACCGTCGGATCTGATGCAGCAGTGGAGCTTGGTGAACGGATCGGCGATCATGCGCGAGGACTGCACGTCTTCGATGGTGATGGGGTCCCTGTAGTAGGCGAGCGGGTTGAGCCCGGCGTTGTACCTCGCCGATACGGAGATCTCCGCGAGCTGCTCGATCGTTGTACCGAACTCGTGCATGTGGCGCCGGGCCGACATGGCGTGCTTGGCGATCAGCGTGTGGCCGAACGGCGCGTCGAATTGCGCGGGGCCTTTGTTCCCGAAGAACAGGTTGGCACTGCGGGTCCGGCGCTTGAGATCGGCTCGCGAGGTCGATCCGTAAGAGAGGAGTGCCACCTCGATCCGGCCCTCGGAGATGGCGGCCACCGCATGTTCCAGGAACATCTCCCAGCAGGACCCGCCCACCCCGGTGGAGTCGATGTAGTTCACGTGTGACGCCATACCGAGATATTCGGCGAGCTCTATCGGCGGCAGGGCCCCGGTCCCGTGGGACATGAAGCCGTCGACCTCGTCGCGGGAGATGCCGGCGTCGGCAAGGGCCCGGTTGGTGGCCTGATGGTGCAGTTGGTACGCCGTCTTGTCGTCCACACGACCGCAGTCGGACAGGGCTGCCCCCACGATCGCCACTTTCCGGCCCATCTCGAGCTCCCTTCTTGGTCCCGCCGGCCGAGACGGTACCGTGCGCCCCGTTTCCGACGAAAACCGGCGCGGTTTGACCAGTGCACGTGAGACCGAACAACCTCGTCGGAGTGGGCGGCACATTTGCAGAGGACATCGTCGTAGAGCGCGTCGGCCCGGGCCGTTACCGGGCCACCCTCGATCACGGCTGGGACCTGGTGGCCGTGCCGCAGGGAGGGATCATCGTCTCCTTCGGGCTGAGAGCGGCCATGGCCGAGCTGGGCGACCCGTTGCAGCAGCTGCGCACGTGTACCTCGGTATTCGCGGGCCAGGTGGCCGCGGGTGAGCTCGACATAGATGTGACGGTTCTCCGCTCGGGCAGGTCCGCGACCCAGATGGTCACCACCGTCAAAAACGCAGGAGAGCCCGCGGGAACGACGACGCTCGCGGTGTTCGGAGGACTGCGCAAAGGCCCGACGTTCGTCGATGTGTCTCCGCCCGAGGTGGCACGCCCTCTGGATTGTCCCGCCTATGGCGAGGGGGTGCCGGAGGACTACACCGTCCATTTCGTCCAGTTCCCATTCTGGGAACGGGTGGAAGGCCGGTCGGCTCTTGGTCACCCGTCATGGGAGGACTACGTCCCCACCGGATCCGACACGGGGACCTGGCTTCGTTTCATCGACGCCCCCCGTAGCAAAGATGGCGCACTCGATCCCCTCGCCGTGTTGACACTCGCCGACCGCATGCCGGGCTCCATCGGCGAATACCTGGGACCCAATCGTGAGCCGTATTTCGCCCCGAGCGCTGATCTGACCGTTCACCTGTTCGAACCGGCGACCACCGAATGGATCCTGGCCCACGACAGGGCGCGTTGGGCCGACGACGGTTGGGCGTCGGCGCAGACCACCTTGTGGTCAGAAGACGGCACACTGATCGCGTACGCAACGCAGATGATGCTCTTCACCTACATGAACCGCTGAATCGTGGCCCTGAACCTTGACCGCTGAACAATGACCGAGATCCTCGCCAATCCGCTTGTCGCCGTTCCCGCCCTTCAGCCGGGAACATTGAGGCGCACGATGCATGTCGACATCGGTCCGCCCGCCGCCTGGGGCGCGCCGGGACACCAGCTCATGCTCGACGGAGCCGCCCGCGACCTCCGCGCGGGGAGTGCCGGCGTTGCGCCGACCGTCCTTCGCCAAGCTGAGGTAAAGGCCAGGTTCGACTCCGCCCGCGTTCTTCTGAGCTTGGAGGTCCGTCCGGAGTCGCCGTGGACTCAACAGATGATCGGCCAGAGGGTCGGAAGCGGCTTCAGGAGATCTCTTGACGGGGTGGCACCTGTTGGGCCCGAGGCTTCCCTGGTACGTCAGTTGATGGAAGATCTCCCCGCGGCGGCTCTCATCTCCGGATACTCGTCGTTACGCATAGCGCGCCGTCTCGGCGAGAACCCCGCCGACCTCACACCGCCGGGTGTGTTGATCCACATGACCGACATCTGCTCCGGTTGGAGGGCGGACGGCTCCGCGACGGTCAGCATCGCGGCGGGACGCGGAGTGCCGGTACAGGACTGTCCCCCAGCCCCGGACCTGACGACTGATGACACCGACAGCTGGCATCACATCCCCGCGCTCGCAGACGACTGGATGCGCCGCAAGCGGTTGGTTGATGTGACATTCGACGAGAGCGGTCAGACCGCGTCCGTCTGGGCGATGTTCCGCGACACGGTTATGGATCCCGACTTATCCGCCGAGGTCGTGCTTCACGAATACGCGGTTTCCGGGCGTCTGTCCATGACACCGGATGGGTTGCTCCTCGAATCAGTTGTCGCAGATCCGAGGGTTCTCCCGATGCAGGAGTGTCCTCTCGCCGCCCCCGAGGTACACGCGCTGTCCGGGACTTTGCTGGCGGATCTGTCGAAGACCGTCCCCACGGTGTTGTTCAGCGTCAAGTCCTGCACCCACCTGAACGATCTGCTCAGAAATGTGGGCGGAATGTCGCCCGTGTTGCCAGGCCCACTGCTGCCTGGACCCGCGGCCGACTAAACCCCCAGCCCTATTCGAGGACGCCCTCTTCGGACAGTCGCTTCATCTCTGCGGAACCCACACCGAGAATCTCCCCGAGCACATACTCGTTGTGCTCGCCCAACAATGGACTCGTCCGCGAATATCCCGCTTCCGCGTCGGACAGGCGGAATCCGTTTCGCTCGTAGAAACACTCGCCCGTAAGAGGATGGACGAGCTTCACGAAGTGACCACGATGCCTGAGCTGTTCGTCATCGAATGCGTCAGCGAGGTCGGACACGGGCACCGCCTCGACTCCCACCTGTTGCAGCGCACTGGCTACGTCCCCGGCCTCGCGCTCGGATGTCCATGCCGAGATCATCTTCTCGACCTCGTCGGCGGACTCCTGGCGCGAACCGAATGAGCCGTACAGACCGGCATCCGCACCATCGATCCCGAACACCCCGGCCAACTTCGACCAGTCCCCGTCGTCCGAGCATGCGATCGCCACCCAACGATCCTCGCCCGCGCACGGGAAGGCGCCGTGCGGAGCGAACCGCACAGAGCGGTTCCCCTGCCTCACGTAGATGTTGTTGTTCGCCGAAAAATCGGCGATCCAGGGCGACAAGCTGTACACGGCTGCTTCCACCTGGCTCACGTCGAGGTAGACACCCTTGCCGGTGCGCCGGTGGTAGAGAAGGCCGGCGGCGAGGGCGGTGGCCACGAATCGCGGTGCCAGAGAGTCGGTGATGGTCCCGTAAGGACCGATCGGCTCTCGGTCCGGCCACCCGGTGAGGATGTTGTAGCCGCCGAGCGCGGAACCCTGCCCCCCGAATCCCGGGTAATCACGGTGCGGGCCGGTCTGCCCCTGCAGGCACGAGCTGATCATCACGAGATCGCGCTTGTCTTTGACCAGCGACGCGTAGTCGAGGCCGAGTCCCTTCATCGCCCGCGGGGCGTAGTTCTCGGCGACTGCGTCGGAGACCGCGACGAGCTTCTTCGCGATGGCCACTCCGTCGGGATGCTTGAGGTTGAGAGTTATGCCGAGCTTCCCCACGTTGAGCGAGTCGAACATGTCCGAGCCTTCGAGTCCGAAGGGGCCGTTCGAGCCGTAGGTGCGCAAAAAATCCGGCCGGATCTTGGACTCGATCCGTATGACCCTGGCTCCGTGCTCCGCGAAGTAGCGCACCGCGATCGGGCCTGCGGCGCCGGTTCCCACTTCGACGATGGTCGTCTCCGCCCATGCCGCCGCCCCCGGCTCGCCCGCGCCCTCGCTCGAGCCGTTGCCGTAGTCGGTCTTGGGCCCGTTCACGAATACTGGCGTCCGGACTCTGGCCGGCGCCGCGGTACCTGCCGTTGCCGTGCCCGTCGTCACGGTGGCAGCCAGTCCCAAAGGCCGGGCGCCCGGCTGTGCAACAACATCGTCGGGACTGGTCACATGCAGGAATGTCCGCGGTATGAGGCCGATCCCGTCGACCTCCGTGAAGAAGTCGCGCGACTCGAGCTGTCTCGATTCGACGAGCTCCTTCGGCGAGTTGGCAGGAGCGAGCATCAGATTCGTCTCGACAGCGATCTCATACAGCTCGGCCATTCCGTGACGCTCGAAATAAGTGGCCACCGGAGCCGAGATGTCTTGGAGCTCCTCAGCACTCAACTTTGTGTGGTCGTATGTCGTCCAGTCCCGGCCGCTCAATGCCGGCGCATCGATCCCGTCTTCTTCGACCAATCTCGTGATGGTCTGCATGTTGGCGACGCGCGCCTTGCCACCGCGCAGGCCGAACGACACGAACCCGTCCGCGCACGGCCAGATCTCACGGGTGACCCCGATGTTCGCCCCGGAGCGCTTGCCCTTGTTGCCGGTACGGGTGGAGCGCGCTACGTGACCCATTGAGGCGATCATCACAACTTCTTGCGCGGACACGTCCACGAATTGCGGACGTCCAGAAGCGACCGCGGTGAGAACGGCCATTGCCGCTTCCGGTCCGGTGTGAGCCCACGCGGTCGGTTCCGTGCAGCGGATGGGCGCACGATCGGGATCGCCGGTGCAGTACATGTTGGCGGTCGAAGCCATGACCCCGAGGTCGCTCGCCCTCCATCGAGATCGCGGACCAACCGTCCCGAAGGACGAAACAGAAACCCAAACCGTGTGCGGCGCTATGGCCGGATCGAGGTGAAGGGTTCCGGGCCATCCGGGCGTGTCGATGACGACATCGGCCGCCGCGACAAGCTGCGTGAGCCGTTCGTCTTCGGGGCCATCCACCCCGAGCAGCTGCTCGCCCACGTTCCACACCGCAAACCGCAGTGACGCACCGCTCGAGTCGAACGGTGGCACCTGGCGAAGGTGATCGCCACCGGGGCCTTCGACCCGTATGACCTGGGCGCCCAGATCGGCGAGGATCCGTCCCGTCATGGCCGCGGGCTCGCCGGAGAGATCGAGAACTTTGAGGCCTTCTAAAAGCGTGTCGGATCGGCTCGTCACGGCCGGACATTATGCGGCGTTGACGTCCGGCGCGTCATCGGACTAGCACTCTTGCGGTTTCTGATGCCGTTGATCGCCGCAGACGGGCGGCGGACTAGCGGTGTACCCGAGGAGGACTACGTGCCGGACGCAGCAGATGGGGCGACGATCGAAGAGCAGGTGATCCATGAGGTCTCCGACGGGGTCTCGTGGATCACCCTCAACAGGCCCGAGGTCAGAAACGCCATGACCGGCGATCAGCGCGAGCGGGTCATCAGCCTTCTCGACTCCGCGTCGCGCGATCTGAACGTCCGCGTCGTCGTGCTGACCGCCACCGGCGACGGGTTCTGCACGGGAGCCGACCTCCGGGCGAGCCATGCACCCGCGGCCCCCAAACCCGAAGGCGCACCCGATCGGGTGATGGGCGACACCTCTCGGATGATCCGCCTCGGCGCGCAACGCCTGATCTCGGCGGTTCTCGACTGCGAGAAGCCGGTCATCGCCGCAGTCAACGGCACCGCCGCCGGCATCGGAGCCCACCTCGCCTTCGCGTGCGACCTGGTCATTGCGGCCGACACCGCCCGCTTCATCGAGGTCTTCGTCCGCCGCGGCATCGCCCCTGACGGAGGCGGCGCCTACCTGCTGCCCCGCCTGATCGGGCCCCAGAAGGCGAAGGAATTGATCTTCTTCGGCGACGACCTGTCAGCTGCCGACGCCCTTTCCATAGGACTGGTGAACCGGGTAGTGGAACGCTCCGCGCTCACCGACGCCGCTGGCGAGTGGGCAGGTCGGCTGGCTAAGGCGCCGACCAAGGCGATCAGCCTGGCCAAGTGGCTGATCAACCGCTCGCTCGAGTCGGACCGTAAGACCGCGTTCGACGAAGAGGCCTGGGCTCAGGAGCTGACGGTGGGGACTGTGGACTCAGCGGAGGGGATGAAGGCGTTCGCCGAGCGGAGAAGCCCGGAATTCAAGGGGTTCTAGAGTTACCGAATCCGCGACTTCCAGTGAGTGTCGCACCCTCTCACTATCTTTCTACTCATGGCATTCGCCGACCAGGACTACGAAGAATCAGTCGATGACCCCCCCTACGGGTCTTCCGAC
>JBAPRR010000290.1:0-3955 GCA_049281195.1 Acidimicrobiales bacterium | reverse complement strand
GCTCTTGTCGGCGTCATGGGATCGCTCGGAACGGGCATCTTCGAAGGGGCCGACGCCGGCATGTCGGCCCCTGACCCCGAGGTCAGAAAGCGGGCCCTCGATCGAATGACCGCACTCGGTGCCGAGACCGGCGTGCCGATGACATTCGGATTGGTGGCTACGCGATCGGCGGGCTACCTGATCGATTTCCTCGATGAAGCCGCAGCGTCGGGAGCGCGCATGATCGCGCAGACCCACTGCAGGGGAATCTCGGTCCTGCTCTCATTGAAGACGAGGTTGCCATTCGATCTGTTGCCGACCTGGCAGGAGTTACGCGGGCGTCCGGTCGAGGATCAGTTGCGAATCCTCGGCGATCCCGAGCTGCGGGTGCCGTTCGTCGATGCAGCCATACGAGCCGACTACGCGCAATACACGGGGGTCGGAGCCCAGGCACGGCCACCGGACTTCGAAGGAATCCGGGTGTACCGAAACGGTTTGCCACCAAACCCCTCGGTTGCGGACGTGGCCGCCTCGCGGGGGATTCACCCGGCCCAAGCGATGATCGATCTCTGCGTGTCGTCGGGCGGCGAGCAGCTGTTCATCCAACCCAGCCTCTACCCCCAAGACGAGGAGGTTCTCCTGCAGGCACTGCGGCATCCCAGAGCCGTGATGACCTTCTCTGACTCGGGAGCTCATCTGAGCCAGATCGCCGACGCTTCGATCCACACTCATCTGCTCGGGCACTGGGTCCGCGACCGTGGCGAGTTCACGTTGGAGGAAGCGGTCAGGATGATCACCCTGGCGCCGGCGATCGCATGGGGAATGACCGACCGGGGATTGATACGCGAGGGCATGGCTGCCGACTTGAACATCTTGGACCCGCTCTCTGTGGGTCCTTCCGTTCCCGTGCTCGTAGACGACCTCCCCGCGGGAGGGCGGCGCCTCGAACAGAGGTCACAGGGATTTCTGGCCACCGTCGTCGCAGGTCAAATAACGATCAGCACGGGAGAACGAACCGGTGCCGCTCCGGGGCGCCTACTGCGACGCAGGATCCCTTGAAACGCGAACCGGGCCTCTGACCAGCATCACGCGATGTGTCAGCGCATCCAGACGGTACGGGCACTCCTCCTACGGATAACCCAGTGGCCGTCTTGATTGATCAGCTCGTCCAGATAGCGGATTCCTAGGGTCAGGTCGGAGCCACCGGACTTCGGATCCGCAAGCTGGTAGACGATCGCATAAGTGTCTGTCGTAGCACCCCGGTGATCCCCGTCCATCGCGATCAAGGGATCTCCGAGCACGTGCATGCTCGACGGGAATGTGCGCGGTCCTCTCATGGTGTCGAGCCATTCCTCGAGCGTCTGTTCCCCGCGAGCGCCGGCAATTTGCGCTTCGGGATGGAACAACGACGCGAGCGCGTCGATGTCGCGTTCGTCCGCCGCGCGCGAATATCGCTGCAACAGCGCGCGTATCTCCTCGTGATCGCTCACAGCACTGCCACCGGGTTGACCGGGCATCCGGTGCCCTTGGGGATGCGCAGTGGCCCCATCGTGAAGAGAAACTCCCATCTCCCCACTTCAGCGCATCGTGTGGCCAGATCGGACACGCGAACATTGTCGATCAAGTGAAGTCCCATGGCCGCGATCCCGATCTGATGGACAGGAAAGGGCCAGTCGGGCGTACCGATGAAGGGCATCGGGTCCGATATTCCGTCGCTTCCGAGCATGGCCACCTCGCGGTCGTGAATCCACGGGAGACAATCGGGGTGCAGGCCGGCAAAGCCGTCGAATCCACGTACCGCACGGCGCCGCGACTCGCGGCCACAACTCACAATGAGGATGTCGCCGGACCCGACTTGGAGACTCTCTGATCGTTCCGCGCGCTCCAGGTCGGCGACGGAGACCACCTCACCTGCTCCCAGGTGCGCAACTCCGAGTGCCCGCGGGACGTCGAGGAGGACCCCACGACCTACTACCCCCTGGGCCATCGACATCACGCTGTTGGATCGGGCTCCGTCACTTCTCACGTCAGTGGCAGGCCGCCCCCCGTACATCTCGCCACGGACGAAGATGTGTGAGAGGGCATCGACGTGGGTCGTCCACAATCCATGAACGTCGAGGGCCAGATGATCGCGGGCCGCCTCGTAACCGGGGATCCCCGAAGAGTCGCGCGCGTCACCGGAGGCGAGCATGTGGTGCTGCACCGGATGCGGGTGCTCGGGCAAGGGCTCTGTGGCGAGATCGTGAGCGAGGCTGATCGACTCGCCGGTCCGCACCGTTTCGCACGCTCGTCGGGTCCGGTCGGGCGTCAGATGGTTGAGAGCCCCGCGCTGGTCGTCCTGGCCCCAACGTCCCCACGCCTTGAGCGATTCGTACATGGAGTCGAGCTCGCCTGTTGACGGAACTGTGAACTCACCGGACATCGCCGTAATACTTCCAACTCGGCTTCAAGTGAGCGAATGCGGCGCGGTCATTGCGCCAAGCACCATCTCGATCAAATTGTCGATGAAGCGTTCGTCGGCAATCGGACTGTCTCCCCCCGCGTCATCGAGGTGCCGGGCCCTGTCCGCGGCTGCCTGCCCCACAAACACGACACACAGCTCGCAGCGGATCCGCCACAGGTCGTCAGGGACCTCGGGGCACCTTTCTCTGAGCAGGTCCCACGCTTCGTACCCTGCGGTCCGCCTCATCAGCTTGCGGATCTCCGGCGTCATCCTGTCGAGAACTCCCGAGATCTCTGATCCGATACGCAGGTATGCGCGCTCGCGCCAGCCCAACTGAGCGAGCTCGGCGACGGGGCGCACTATGGTGCCGACCGCTGCCAGCCGGTCGGTAGCGGGAGTCTGACGAGCCACGATCAACAACTCACGGCGGCGTGCCGAAAGAACGGGGACATAACGCCCGAGGACCGCAAAGAGAAGGTCATCACGGTTGCCGATGTGGTACCGCACAGCGGACGTGTTTCGCTGGTCGGCAGCGCGGACGATCTCCGCCACCGACACGTTGTCGACTCCCCGCTCGGCGAAGAGTGATGTTGCGGCATCGAGCAGCCGGTCGCGCGTGGAGATCGACTCGTCCATGCGGGTCACGACAGTAGTGCTCGACCTGTGCGGATCAGCCCGGTCCTCAAGGCCAACCCGGCAGCAGGCCCCGGTCGCGGCAGACCAATTGCGCCTCGATCCACTGACCGTTTCTCTCTTTCGCCTCAGGTGCCGTCGCCAACCAGACTGCGACTGCGCCCACGACGTCAGCCGGAGCGCCGGTTGCGGCATTGAAACCGAACTCGGCCATGTCCAGAGCGATCCGCTCGGTTGCGATGAATCCGGGGCTCAAGCTGAACGCCAAAATGCCGCGGTCTCCGAGCTCCACCGCGATTACTCCCGCAGCCCTGCTCAAGGCGGCCTTGGACATTCCGTACCCGAGACCCCACCCTCCATGACCGGCGGGCTTGGGCGGATCCATGGACCCCGAGGTCGAGACCAGGTTGATGATGATCCCGCGGCCCCGATCGATCATGTCTGCAAGCACGAGCTTGGTGAGAATGACCGGCGCCATCACGTTCGCTTCGAGATGCCGGTCGAGAAGTTCCACCGGGGTGTTCATGAGCAGGTCCATGTGTCCGGGACCCACATAACGACCGTTGTTGACGAGAACATCGATCGGTCCCCAGCGTTCGAGCACGGTCGCGACCGCGGTACCGAGCGACGTCCGGTCCAGCAGGTCCAGATAAACCGGAAGAGCACGGCGACCCTGTTGTCTGACGAGATCCGCGGTCGAGTCGAGCGAACCGGGCAGTGGTCGGGTGTTAGAAGAGGCGACAGTCGAAGAGTGCTCACGCTCCTCGCCTTCATGGCGGGTACGTGCCCCTATCGCCACGTCGAACCCGGCCCGAGCGAAATGCACAGCGATCGCCTTGCCTATCCCCCGGCTGGCTCCGGTAACCAGGGCGACACCAAGTTCGGACCTAGGTGCTTCTG
>JBAPRR010000289.1:0-2827 GCA_049281195.1 Acidimicrobiales bacterium | reverse complement strand
TCGACAGGGTTCTCTACGAGAATGCCGTCGATCTGTTCGGCACCCGGATCCGCGACGCCGTAGCGGCCAGAACCTCACGTACATGAGGCACTAGTTCAGTCGGCGGAGTCTCTCGATCGAGCGGTTGCTTCAACGGCTTGCTGCGCTGAGCGAGCCAAGTGACGCGCTCGCCGTTCGCGCTCTCACCGGAGCGTCGGTGGGAGATTGTGACGTTTGCGCATTTTTTTCCGAATAGGGGTGTGAAATGGCGTTGGATCCATATGCCGACTACGACCTCGAGGGCCGGGTGGCGGTTATCACCGGCGCCGCGAGCGGAATCGGAGCATCTTCGGCGGAGGTTCTCGCTGCCGCGGGCTGCAAAGTGGTTCTCGGGGATGTCGACCACACCGGCCTGTCGGAACTCGGTGAGCGAATCGTCGCTGATGGCGGCGAAGCCGTGGTCGCGTCGTGCGACGTAAGTCGACGAGCCGATGTGGAAGCTCTGATCGGGACGGCAGTCGAACGGTTCGGCCGGCTCGATGTGATGGCGAACATCGCCGGGGTCATGAACAGTGAGCTCGTCGGTGATGTGACCGAGGAGCACCTCGACCGGATCATCGGGATCAACATGCGGGGCGCCTTCTATGGATGCGCAGCTGCCATTTCGGTGATGACCCCGCAGGGTTCGGGAAGCATCATCAATTTCGCGTCCACCGCGATCTACTTTCCGGCGCCGAGGACTGCCCTTTACTCGATGACGAAGGCAGCCGTCGCCATGTTGACGATGGACCTGGCTGTAGAGGTAGGGCCGCAGAACATCAGGGTCAACTGCTTGGCACCTGGGCCGACACCCACGCGGTTCGGCCGGGAACGCCTGCTGGATGACAAAGGCGAGGTCGATCCGGCGAAGGTTGAGGACTACTCCAAACGCAACACCGCCCTGTCGCCACTCGGCCGACTGGGGGAGCCGATTGACCAGGCACATCTCGTGCATTACCTGGCCTCGGATGCTTCGAAGTTCGTCACAGGTGCCGTCCTCCGTGCCAATGGAGGCGTCGGTATCTCGTGGTGAAGACTTCGCACTGAAGCTCGGATGGAGGCGAAAAAAGGCGATGACGACAGAAACTAAGAGTGCCGGACACGGAGTCGATGCTTCGGGCCTCATCACACGGCAGTTGGCGACATACGCATCGACGATCTCTTTCGAAGACCTGCCGTCATCGACGATCGATGCGGCCAAGCGAGCCGTTCTCGACCAGCTTGGCCTGATTCTGATCGGGTCGACCCTGCCGTGGACTGCCCCTTTGCCCAGGGTTGTCAAAGCACTGGGCGGAACCGGGGAGAGCACCATTCTCGGTACGGGAGCGAAGGCTCCGGCGCTGCACGCCGCCATGGTTAACGCCAACTTCGGACACGCCTGTGAGATGGACGACTCCGGGTATAAGGGAGGGTGTCACGCCGGTGCTCTCACCATCCCGCCGGCCCTCGCCCTTGCCGAACGGGATCACCTGACCGGCAGGGAGTTCCTCCTGGCCATCGTCCTTGGCTACGAAGTGCTTTCGCGTATCGGGCGCGTCGTGACGGAGCCGACCTTGGCTCGCGGGTTCCACCACCAAAGCGTGGTCGGGCCTTTCGGCGTTGCTGCGCTGACCGGCCGGCTCCTCGGACTCGACCCCGACATGATGACCCATGCGCTGTCGATCGCCGGCAGTCATGCAGGCGGAACAATGGAGTACGACCAGGGTGGCGGGGAAGTAAAGCGTTACCACTCAGCCATGGCGGTGCACGGCGGCATGATTGCTGCACTTCTGGCACAGGCGGGGCTCACCGGACCGCCTGCGATCTTCGAAGGTATGCGCAGCGTCCCACGTCTGTTCGCCGGCATCGATGACACCAGTGAGATGTTGGCGGGCCTCGATGATTCCAGCTGGTTCGCGGTCGAGAAGACCACAGTGAAACCGTACCCCTCGGCCGGCACCGTCCATACTTCGATTCATGCAATGCAGGTACTCGTCGCCGAGCACGGTTTCGGACCCGGGGACATCGGCTCGATCGACGTATGGGTTTCGAACATGTCCGCTTCACACGGTGGATCCATCGTTGAACCGCAAGACGTCATCGGCGCGCAGTTCAGCATGGCATTCAGCCTGGCACTGCAACTCATCAAGGGGAAGAACGTCCTCGCCGACTACATGGACTCCAATCTTTGGCATGACGCTCATGTGAAGGAAGTCGCTTCACGCGTCGTGGTCCACTCCTCCGACAAATATGCGGGTCCGGTTCTTACCGGTGCGCTGGTCAAGGTTTCTCTCAAGGATGGCCGGTCTGTCGAACGCGAGGAGCTGTATCGCCTCGGCTCTCCCGAGAACCCGCTCTCCAACGAGGAGCTGATCAACAAGTTCCGTGGCACTGCCGGAGCGGTGCTCCACAAACGCCAGCTCGAAGACGTTCTGGTTCTTGTGGAGCGACTCGACAATCTGGAGGACATCGGTGAATTGGTCTCGGCGATCAAACCGCCTGATGGCCCGACATCGTGATCACGGCGAACATGGCTCGGGATCCGCTTTTTCGCGTCCGACCGTTGAGTCAAGGTGCACCGACAACGGAACTTTTGGTCGGAATATGACTGCCGTCCTGAAATACACCGATGGCAAGGATTGGGAACGCGAGCCGCTGTTCATCGCGGGGGAGCGGCGAGTGTCATACAGCGAAGAGCTGACGGATGTCATCTCCCCGTCGACCGAAACGCTTTTGGCGCGCGTTGCACTTGCGGGGCCTTCCGACGTAGATCGTGCCTGCGTCGCGGCGAAGGCGGCGCACGATTCGGGCGAATGGGGGCACCTGGAGC
>JBAPRR010000288.1:0-11648 GCA_049281195.1 Acidimicrobiales bacterium | reverse complement strand
GGGCGAAGAAGTAAGCCTGTAGGGTCACGTTCCGAAAGTAAATGGTGGCCGGAAAGGCAGGGGTACGGGTGAGAAAGCTATTGGCACTATCTGTTCTTGTGGCCCTGCCGCTGTCGGTCGTGGGATCGGTGGTCTTCGCAGGATCAGCCTCTGCGACCTCGGTGACTCCGATTACCTGCACCAGGTTCGGCGCAAATGCCAGTGGCAACACAGTGTCGAAATGCTCGGATGCTTCGGTGACAGGTGGAAAGGGAGTAATAGCGGCCACGGGAAAAGGTAAGAACGGTCTTATAACTTGGGCCGTTAAAGGGAGCACCACCACACTGAAAGATCCCACTGAGGCTTCTTCCACTGTAGGAACTTGTCCATCAGGCACAGTCGAGGAACAAGAGCTACAGGCCATCGTTGTGAAGAGCAGCGGAGCGGCCAAGACGGCGATTCTGGCGGGTTGGGTCTTCACGGCCTACGCGTGCTTCAACCAGTCTGGGAAAGTTACCGAAGCAAAGGGCGCTCCCGTCACCATCGGGCCAGCAGCCTGAACTGGTTCTGCAAGCGTGAGAGCTAAAACGTGATCCGACCGCGCAGGAGCTCTACTTCTTTGCGGGTCGCTCTGGTCGCGCTGATGGGATTGGGCACTGCGGTGCTATCCGCGATCGCGCCCTTGAGCTCGACGAGTGCAAGCGCGGCCAACCCCGGCGTCAGAAACACGAGGTCCATGACGCTGCACGCGTGTCCGGGCCTCACCGGGGTGGAGTGTGGAACAGTGCGCGTGCCTCAGTACTGGACCAATCCGGGCGTGGGCACGTTCACAGTGCATTTCCGTATTTACAAGCACACCGTCGACTCTTTACCACCGCTCGAGCCCATCGTCACGATGGAGGGAGGACCCGGCCTCGCTTCGATCGAGTCGGCCGGTGGTTACAAGTACATGATCGGGTCGCTTTTGAAGCGCCACGACATGATCGTCATGGACAACCGGGGGACAGGACTATCCGATCCCATCAACTGCCCGGGCCTGCAGAAGTACATAGCCGTGTCCCAGCCCGGCAAGCTCGTCTCTTTGGTCGAGGCCTGCGCGCGTCAACTGGGTGCCGCGGCGAATGCCTACGGAACGGTGGCCGTAGGAGACGATCTGGCATTCATCCTGTCGCTTCTCGGAATCAACAAGGTCGACGTATACGGGGACTCCTACGGCGACTACTCGGCGCAGGTTTTCACGTTGGACCACCCGAGCCTGGTTCGGTCGCTCATTCTCGACGGCAGCTACAACAACGGCTACCACCCGTTCGAGCAAGAGGACGTCAGTGCCATGCGCCGCGCCTGGACCTTGCTGTGCGACCGAACGGCGAGCTGCCGGGGCGAGAACTTGGTGAAGGAGATAGCCCACTTTGCGGTTCGCCTCCAGGCCCACCCGGTGGTGGCGACCGTCATCGGAGGCAATGGCAAGCCGGTGCATGTCGACCTCACGGCTGTCGCCTTCGCCCAGCTGGTGTACGACGCCACCTACACCTATACGGTGTTCAGCGATCTGCCGGCTGCTCTGAGTGCATTCGCCTCCGGCGACCGAGCCCCACTGCTGCGACTGGCGGCCGACGATGTCGCGTACAACGCATCAGGTCATGTCGCCGACGACTCGGTCGGAGACCTCGAGGCGGTGTCATGCACGGACTACCCGCAGGTTTGGAACCCGTCGGCGAGTATCCCGGTCAGGAAGAAGCAGTTGGCCGCCGCAATTGCCGCATTGAAGAGTGACACCTTCTCGCCTTTCAGTAAATCGGTGTACCTGAACTCATTGGACGAGAACGAGCTTGTCTTCGGTTGCCAAAATTGGAAGACCTCCCCGCTCTCCCAACCGACGTTTCCGGACGGGATCCATTACCCCGATACGCCTGTGCTCATATTTGACGGGCAATTCGATCAGGCCACGCCGCTATCCGACGCCCTCAGGGTGGTCCACTCCTGGCCGAAGAGCACCTTCGTGGAAGTGGCCAACTCCAACCATGTAACGGCGGAAGGTGACTTTCAGGACTGCACGTCGGTGATTCTGCAGCGTTTCGTCGAGACTCTCTCGGCCGGGAACACAAGTTGTGCCACTGCGATGCCCCCGGTCACCGTGGTGTCGGCGTTCCCCGAACACCTGGCACAGGCTCCCGCTGCTCAGCCGGTAGGGACCGGAGCGCAGCAAAAGGTGGGCCGACAGGCGGCCTGGGTCAGCGCGCAAACGGTGGGAGACGTTTTGGTTCGCTGGTTCAACCTGGGTTACGGGTCAACCAACGCGGGTGGCCGGTGCCTCTACGGCGGAACATTCGCCGCTAACGGACACTTTTTCGTAACTGGACCGAGAACATTCACTCTCAGCAGATGCCTGTTCGTAAAAGACTTGTCGGTTTCGGGCACAGTGGTGTGGAACGACGCCACCCAAGCTGTCGATGCGACGCTCCAACTGCAAGGACCCGGCGGCGCTACCGGCAGCGTCACGGTGCATTGGCGGACGGGCATCTACAACTGGAAGGCGCCGACGACAGTGAAAGGGAAGTACGGGGGCCACGCAGTCGAAGCGCAGTTGTCGGCTCCGTGGGTCCCACCGAGCTGACACCGAATCTCGGTTATCTCTACGACGTCGATGAGTCCTTTTGTCGGCGGTGCAGGACCACAAGCATGGCGTAAGGGTCTCCGTCAGGCGTGTCCGCAGCCCTGTACTCGTCGATCAGATCCCGGATACGGCCGACCAGCTCGTCCAACTTGTCGGGCCGAAGGCGCGTGGCGAGGCGCGCGCCGTCGATCACGGAGTCCGGCCCACCTTCACCGATCTCGGCCGACACAGCTTCGAACACGGCCATACGCGATGTAGTGGATCCGAGGTCCATCCCACCTTCGAGTTCCCACGACTTTCCGGTGGACAGGTAGGGCTTCTCGACGCTGCCTCTCGGTCCCTGGCGCCACGGTTGCTCCACCAGGAAGCCGTTGCTCAAAAGCGTGCGCACGTGGTGCAGAACGGTGGCCGGACGTTGACCGAGCGCCGTTGCCAGCTGGCGGTTCGTCATGGGCTCATCGAGGCACAATCGCAGGATCCGCAGGCGAAGGGGATGGGCGAGGGCGCGAGCTTCTTCGAGTGTCGGTGGACGGGCCGCCTCGTTGTCGGGGGGCTCCGGGCTCTTCGACCTGGTCACGAGGATGGCAATCCTAACAGGTTGACAACTCCCAACTAGTTGAAGATACTCAACCAGTGGACAAGACGGTGCCCCGCTCACGCCGAGGCGGGGACCTGTGGCGGCATCGAGACTTCAGTCGACTGTGGGCGGGTGAATCCGTCAGCGAATTCGGTAGCCAGGTGAGCCTGCTCGCAGTGCCCCTGATCGCAGTGCGGACGCTCGATGCCACCACGTTTCAAATCGGTCTGCTCACCGCTCTTTCGACAGCGGCGTTCCTATTGGTCGGGTTGCCTGCAGGCGTCTGGGTCGACCGCCTCCGTCGGCGCAACGTCATGATCGTCTCCGATGTCGGGCGAGTCGTCGCCCTCGGTTCCATTCCCGTTACGTACGCGTTCGGGGCTCTCAGCCTCGTTCAGCTGTATGTGGTGATGTTTGTCGCCGGGGTTCTCACCGTGTTTTTCGACGTGGCTTACCAGTCGTACCTGCCGTCACTGGTGGGCCTGCAGAACATCAGCGAAGGAAACGCCAAGTTGATGGGAAGTCAACAAGTGGCTCAGGTTGCGGGTCCGAGTGTCGCCGGAGCGCTGATTCAGGCGATCGGTGGCTCGTTCGCGGTGGCCACGGACGCGGCCAGCTTTCTGGTTTCCGGTATGGCGATCAGCAGGATTTCCGCACCGGAGACGGTTCTTAAAGACGAGGTACCGCATCGACTCTACGAAGGAATGACCGAAGGCCTGAAGTTTGTGTTCGGGCATCCGCTGTTGCGAGCGATCGCGGCGACTACGGCGACGTCGAACTTCTCCAGCGGGATCATGACTGCGGTCGAAATCGTATTTCTGGTCCGGGTCGTGCACGCCCGGCCCGATGTGATCGGTTTGTTGTTCGCCGCTGTCGGGATCGGGGGTCTGCTTGCAGCGCTGATGGCCTCGAGACTGTCTCGTCGGATCGGAGAGGGACGCGCCACGATTTTGGGTGCCGTAAGCGGCGTCGGCGCTCTTCTGATCCCACTGGCGACCCCCGGAGCCGGTGTTTTGTTCTTTGCGGCCGGCTACTTCGTCGCGGCGTTCGGAACTGTCGTCTACAACATCAATCAAGTGACCTTCCGCCAACGGTTGTGCCCTCCGCGCCTCCTCGGGAGGATGAACGCGTCGATGCGCTTCGTTGTTTGGGGAGTTACTCCAGTCGGAGCTCTTCTGGGCGGTGCCATCGGCCAATCGATCGGTCTGCGTCCGACGATGTGGTTGGCAGCAATAGGCGAGGCCGTTGCAGGAGCATGGCTGCTCGCCTCTCCGTTGCGAAAGATGAAGAACTTTCCGACCACATCTCAGTCGCTGGTATCTGGACGCACTCCGGCGATCACGATGTCGACGACACCTCGGGCGAAGCGATCATTTAGGGGGAGATGGGACTGAAGTAGCCGGTGGTATGCCGGCCCATAGATCAAGTCGAGCACGACGTCAGGATCGGTGCGCGGCGAGATCTCGCCCCGCTCGATGGCCCGATCGAGCATGGTGCGGTGTTGTGCCCGGACGGGTTCAGTGAAGCGTATGCGCCATATCTCGGCCAGCTCCGGGTCTCTCTGCACCTCCGCGATCAATCCCTTCAAGGTGCGACCTGTGATCGTTCGGTTCACCACCCTGATCCAGGAGCGCAAGGCGGCCAGGAGATCTCCGCGCAGAGATCCGGTGTCCGGTAGCGGTTGCCGCGCCAGGAAATCGCCCGAGAAAGCCTCGAATGCCAAGGTGCCTTTCGTGGGCCAGCGGCGGTAAATCGTGGGTTTGCTCACCCCCGCTCGTTGCGCCACCTCGTCGATGGTCAGGCCGACAAGGCCCCGTTCCTCGAGGAGCTCGTTGGCGGCGTCGAGGATGGCGCGGTGTGATCGAACGCTCCGGGGCCGGCCCCTCACTGGAATCGCTGTATCAGCCATCGGTTGACATCCTACCTCAATAAGAATACGATACGTATCGTATCATAAAGGCAAAAAAGGGGTGTGACCAAGGCAGAACCTTCACATATCACCTCGAAATCGCGACCATGACAAGGAGGACCCAATGAGACACACCATCCTCGGGAAAAGTGGACTCGAGGTCTCACGGATCGCATTCGGCACCTGGGAGCTCGGCGGTGACTGGGGATCTACGGACTCGGCGGCGGCAACACAAGCCATCCGCCGGGCCCTTGACAGTGGCGTCACCTTCTTCGACTCGGCCCAGGGATACGGCTTCGGCCAGTCCGAACAGCTCCTCGCTGCCGCGTTGAAAGACGTGTCCCGCGAAAACGTCGTCCTCGCCACGAAAGGTGGATTGCGGCCCGTCGGCGACGGCATCGTCCGCGACGCCAGCGCGGCATGGATACAAGAGGGGGTGGAGTCCAGCCTGCGTGCGCTCGACACCGATTACCTCGATCTTTACCAGGTGCACTGGCCCGACCCAAAGACGCCGTTCGAGGAGACGGCCGCGGCTTTGGGAAAGCTCATCGCCTCGGGCAAGGTTTTGCACGTCGGTGTGTCGAACTTCGACGTGGAGCAGATGGAGGAGTTCAGCGCAACCCTGCCGGTCGAGACGCTGCAGCCGCCCTATCACTTGTTCCGGCGCGAGATCGAAGCCTATGTGCTGCCTTATACCGTCGCCCACGACATCGGAGTGCTGGTCTACGGACCGTTGGGTCACGGAATGTTGAGCGGTCATCTCAGCGCGGACACCCAGTTCGACCCTCACGACTGGCGGTCGAAGAGCCCTGCTTTCCACGGCGATTCCTTCGAGCGCAACCTTCGTGTCGTCGATCGCCTGCGCGGGCTAGCCGACGACCTGGGCATCACGCTCGCGCAGTTGGCGGTGGCATGGACGTTGCAGAACCCGGCCGTTGACGTGGCCATCGTGGGGACCCGCAACCCGGATCACGTCGATGAGGCCCTGGCCGCGGCTGACCTTGATCTGGACGACGAGGTGATGCAACGAATCGACGAGATCATGACCGACGCCGTGCCGGTAGGCGGTCCTTCTCCGGAGGGCATGTGATGCGACAAAGGAGCGATCAGACGTGAGCACCTTCATAACTGAAGTTCGAGAGACGTTGGTGCCCCGCAAGGATTCTGCGTTCGGCCCTCTTCCGCCTCTTTTGGTGGCGATGACGGTCGTCACTGGCCTGGTCGATGCGTTCAGCTATCTCGCTCTTGGTCACGTGTTCGTTGCGAACATGACGGGCAACGTCGTCTTCTTGGGCTTCGCAGTGGCGGGAGCTCACGGGTTTTCGATTACTGCGTCTCTCGTAGCCCTGGTGTCCTTCGCGGGGGGATCGGTGGTCGGCGGGAGAATCGTCGCCGCGCACGGCCACCACAGGGGGCGACATCTCGCGGTAGCCATGGTCGCGGAGTCCGTGTTTCTGGCGGTGGCTGTGGTCCTGGCGCTCGTAAGCTCGAACTCGCCGGTGCACGGATTCCGTTATGCGCTCATAGTCGTCCTCAGTATCGCCACCGGAATCCAAAACGCCAATATCCGAAAGCTGGCGATACCTGATCTCACCACGACAGTGTTGACGATGACCGTTACAGGGATCGGGGCGGACAGCGCCCTCGGTGCCGGCAAGGGCTCAAAGTCGGGACGACGTCTAGTCGCCATCGCCGCCATGTTCATCGGAGCACTTGTCGGAGCGGTCCTGGTGCTACACGTGCGGGTCGTTGTCCCTCTTGCAATTGCACTCGTTGTCATCGCAGCTGTGGCATTTGTGAGTCACCGGGCGGGCAGAACTGATCCAGCCTGGACCCGGGTCGACGGCTAGCGAGCCATCCGGATCAGATGTGAAGCCGCTTCTCGAATTTTCTCTGGTCGAACAGCGACCCCGACTCGATCGGACTGCCGTCCAGCCATGCGGCAGGGGTTCCCTGGGGGTCTTCGGCCTGGTAGCGCTCCTCGCGTTCGAGCACCCATTGCTCATATCTGGCCTGTTGCACACCGGAGACGAAGTCCGAATCGGTCAGACCGACCTGTTCGCCGAGGCGCAATAGATCCTCGGTGGTGAAACCTCCGGTACCTTCCGGCGGCTGTTCGGCAAAAAGCGTTTTGCGAAACTCGTCGAAGTGACCGGCCTCCGCGGCGAGGGCGAGAGCGTTGTCGGCTCTAACTGACTCGGGGCCCAAGAAGCAGCGCATGCGGTATTCGACGGCCAGCTCGCCGGCATCCACAGCAACCGTGATGAACGATCCGTTGAGATGCTCGAACTGGCGGCAATAGGGGCATTGTGGATCCTCGAAGAGAATCATCTGTTTGCCGGCCTTGGCATCGCCCACAAGGACTCCGCCATCGGAGGTGTGACCGGAGGGCGTTACTACTGGATCATCGGCATTCATCTATGACTCCGCGATCGGGACCGGGTGGCCGTTGGCCTTCAAGGTAACTTCCACGTTGCCGCGTGTGGCGTTCGAGTAAGGGCACACCTCGTGGGCCGCGGCCACGATCGAGATGGCACGTTCGTCATCGCTGATTGCCGGTAGGGAGACATCGAGGCCGACGGCGACACTGAACCCGCGGTTCTCGGTGGTGACAAGGCTCACTTCTGAATCTATCGATACGGCCCCGAGGTCAACGTGCTCCCGACGCCCGACAACGCCCAGTGCCCCTTCGAAGCATGCGGCGTAGCCCACGGCGAAAAGCTGCTCCGGGTTCGTGCCTCCTCCTTCACCGCCCATCTCCACCGGGGTCCGTAACTGGACGTCCAATGCCCCATCACTGGTCACTCCATGACCCTGGTCCCGGCCGCCGACCACATGGGCGCGGGCCGTGTACAACGATTTGGCCACTGACGACTCCTCTCAAGTGTCTCTCCTGGGCGACGATATCCGCTCGGCTCTCGGAAGCACCCACTCAAGCCCATAGTCGAGTTGGCGTGATGAGCACCGGCGCAGAGAACAGCGCGGCGAACTTGTCTGCTGTGCCGAACATCGCACCGATGCGCTCGGCGTACTTGACTGCGTATTGCTGGTTCTGGTCTGCGGGTGCGATGTGCTCGGCGTGTTGAGCTGTGCCGTCGATGCGGATGATGTCGCGCCCGAGATCGGTCACGTCGAGCCCGAGTGCCACTTTCGGGTTGTGCCGGATGTTGCGCAGCTTCAGCTTCTTCTGCTGGCTATAGACGAGAATGGTCTCATCCTCACGCAGCAGAAACCACACCGGTACGCTGACCGGCTGCCCGTCCGGCCGAACCGTGGTCAACCAGGCCATCAGGTTGGCGCCCAGCCGGGCCTCCACGTGACTGCGCCGTTCGGCCGGCAGGTGTTCGGTGAGCTTCATTGGTCAAGACCTCCATTGCTCTTGATGGTGGACGAGGCTATGCCGGCGAAGTTGGCATTCCGAGTGGGTTTGGTCGGTCCTTGCCCTCGAAGCCGTTGGCGATCGCCGCGCTTGCAACAGCATGAGAGCCGGTGGGATTTGGGCGTCACCGGCGCTGACAAAAGCGCGGGGGCCGTTGCCGAGGCGTGGCTCAAGGCAAACAACCTCATCTAAACCGCGTACCTCAAATCGGGCCGCTCCGATATTACGAAGAAGGCCACAAGGGCCTTTCTGAGCTAAGTAGAGTTGTCCCGGGTTGACAAGGGGCGGATCGACTCCGCACCTCGTCGGTTGGGCCAGGAGGGGGCGGCATGAAAATCAAGGTTCTTCAGAGACCAGCTGGAATCCTTTGCGTGGCCGTTTCGATCTGCGTCGCCGCGGTCACCATGTCGGGTGCGGCGCAGGCGGCCTCCGACGTCGTAAGTTCCAGTCAGCACCCGGGAAGCGGGAGAACCGTGGGCGACATCCGATCCCGGATCACCGGAGCACCGATCCTCGGAACTTCCGGTTGGGAGTCGATCACCAACCTTCAGGCGGCGCCCTCGGGGCTGCCGTCGAAGAGCAAGCAGATCAAGGTTCTCACCAAGGTGCTCAACTTCATGACCGCCAACTACGAGAGCTACTCGGACTACACGCCCGGGCCGCAGGACATCTTCGACTACGGGATCGGATCGCTCTGGAAGCAAGGGATAGACGGCGCCGGAACAACAGTTGCCGTCATCGAGGGCTGGGACGATCCGAACATCGCACAGCAGATCGCATCATTCGACAAGATCTTCGGACTTCCGAACCCGGAGATCCAGACCATCTTTCCTTCGGGCGACGGAAAGCTTCCTGCCAAATGCCCACCGGGGATGGTGGCCCTAGGGAGCTATGGATCGTGTAAGGCCTGGCAAGGCGAGTTGCAGTTGGACGTGATGTCGGTGCACCTCATCGCCCCTTACGCAAAGATCGTCATCTCCGCCACACCTGCAGACAGCCAGATCACCGATGATGCCGCCAGCCAGGTAGCCCCTCCCGAGATGATGGAGGCACTCGAGCACATAAGCAGTGGGCATCTAGCCAACGTGATCTCGATCTCAGACGGAACCGGCGAGAGCTCATACAGCGAGGGGACCCCCGAGATCCTGGCGCAGGACCCGGGCGAGCTTGCGGCTGCGGCGGCAGGAATTCCGGTCGTCAATGCGACGGGCGATTGCGGTGTCGTGCAGAACCTTCCAGCAGCGAATGGGCAATGCGAGGACGTTTCGAGCACCGCCGACGTCGCCACGTGGGACGACTCACCGTGGGTGACAGCCGTCGGGGGAAGTGTCCCTAACGTCAGCCCGGTCAACGGAGACAGCCTCGGCCCGGACCCACTTTGGCACGTGAGTCCTCCGGACGCCGAGTACTCGGAGAACGCAGGTCTTTCGAAGGTGTTCGCCAGGCCCACGTATCAGAATGGCGTGGCGTCGATCACGGGCAGCGACATGCGATCGCTCCCGGACATCGTGATGGATGCCCAGGACGGGACATCTGAGGCGGCTCCGTTGTTCGCCGGTGTTCTGGCGCTCGCCACCCAGGTGAACGGGGCCAACATCGGACCGATAAACAGCGTCTTGTACGACGACCTCGGACCTGCTGGTTCTACAGATGGGATCTCGGATGTTGTGAGTGGAAACGAATCGGCTGAGACGCCGGAGGGCGTCGTTACGGTCCCCGGTTACACCGCAACAACGGGATTCGACATTGCAAGCGGATGGGGCACCATCTCTGCACCGAATTTCGTTCCCAGCCTGGTGGCTGCGACGCAGGCTGCCGATGAGGACGCAACGGTCCGCGAACAAGCGGCGAGCGACTTGAAGACGCTCGAGACCGGTATCGATCTGTCGAACTCGGACATTCCGAGCAACGGATCATCCACCCTGTCGGCGGGCAACTTCCTCCCCGGCCATCCGGTAAAGCTGTTGATCGACGGCAAGCTCATCACGACTCTGACAGCCAGTTCGCAAGGAATGGTCTCCTACGTGATCGAACCGTCCAGCCTGGGACTGGCGCCCGGTGCGCACACGGTCAAATTGAAGAGCATGCTCCTTAACCAGAGCGCATCTTTTACCGTCTCATAAACGCGTCCCGAAATCCATTAGGACACGTCGGCCCTAATGAATAACCGCTTCATTACCGAAGTCGTACTGCCATGTGACTGAGGTCGACGGACGGTGTCCCCAAGCTTGTTGAAGTGAAGCGGTGGTCCCCCGCCTGAGACCTGCCAACTGGTAGGGATCGGGCACGACCAAGTAACCCAATAGGAAGGGGACCACCGTGAAGAAGAAAGTAGCTGTTGTGCGCTTCCGCGAGGCGGAGGAGGCAGCTCGCATCGCTGACCTGCCGCTTGAAGCGACCGTGGCCCTGGCAGAAGTAGCCGGAGCAATCAAAGACGGCTTGCTGGCGTTGTCTGCTGACGGGACTCGTCGTCATGGCCCAGATGATGCAAGCCGAACTGACCGAACGCATTGGCGAGAAGCACGCCAAGATCGGAGCCGGCGAGCGCACCGGAAACTGGCACGGCTCAACTGAGGGATCGGTAGTCCTTGGGGGAAGGACGATCACGACCAAGCGTCCGAGGGGGCGCACCGCAGACGGCGAGGAGATCGGATTAGACACCTGGAAGGTGTTCAGCTCGAAGGATCTGCTCAACTCCCTGGTCGTAGAGCGCATGCTCGCTGGTGTGGCCACCCGTCGGCACTCAGACGTCGCAGAGCCGGTCGGTGAAGCGCTCGAGTCGCGTTCGAAGTCGATGTCGAAGTCGGCTGTCTCACGGCGATTTGTCGCCGCCACGACTGAGGCGCTCACGGATCTGATGGCCAGGAACCTGGCCGACTTGAACGCGGCTGTCTTGATGATCGATGGCTTGGACGTCGCCGGCCAGTGTGTCGTCGTGGCGCTTGTCATCACCAGTGATGGCATGAAAGTGCCTGGCGGACTGTGACACGGAGAACAAGACAGTCGTCACCGCCCTGTTGGCAGACCTGGTCGCCCGAGGACTCAGTGTCTCAGGTGGCGTGCTGTGCGTCATAGACGGCGCCAAGGCGCTCGCGTCAGGGATCCGCAAGGTCTTCGGAGAAGAGGCGTTGGTGCAACGCTGCACGATCCACAAGCGCCGGAATGTGGCCGGTCATCTACCCAAGGAGAT
>JBAPRR010000287.1:0-10166 GCA_049281195.1 Acidimicrobiales bacterium | reverse complement strand
TCTTTAGTACTCCGGATGTTCGATAGCTCGAACGAACTCCCGAGCCCGCGACTCGTGTTCCTGATCTTCGGACCCCATTGTCGTCACCTCCACGTAGCCACAATGAAACCGCATCGTAGGCCTGCATGTCAGCGTCGAGATGACCTCGGGCTTTAGGGCGAAAGCGGGAGGAGGATGGCCTGGTTCGACGGACACGTCGAGGTTCCGAGTGAACCTCCGCAACCGCCTAGGACAACGACCCCTGACGAGTCAGCCACCGCTGCCTGCTGGTACTCGGCGAACGGAAGCGAAGGGCCGCTCGACCAAGTCCTATCGGAGGCGCGGTAGATGGATACGGTCTTGAGAGTGCCCTTGGCGTGGTATCCGCCCGTCACATACAGCTTGCCCTTCGGCCCAAATGCAACTGCCGGCCAGGCCCGGCCCTTCGACATCGAGACTCCCGCCGTCCAGGTATTCGTCGTCGGATTGTAGAGAAGCAATTGCTTTGACCAGCTGTCGCCTTGCTTCGTGCAGGCGCCCCCGACGACATACACATCTCCGTTAGGGCCGGTGGCAGCTCCGACCGACTGGCATGCAACGGGCAAAGGAGCCAGGGAGGACCAACTCGAAGAACTCGGATCGTAGGCTTCGACGTTTGATATATCGCCCGAAGATGTCTCACCGCCGATTGCCATGACGTCTCCGTTGGGCAGCGTCGCACCGGCAACGTATTGAACAGACAATGGCATCGACGGTCCGACGGTCCATGAGGCGTTCGAGGGGTTGTAAATCTGCAAGGCATTCGTCTCGGATCCCTGGCCTCCGCCAAATACGTAGAACAGGCCATTACTTACGGCGGACCCCGCAAGCGCGGTTGGAGACGGCATGTCGGTTGTGGGGGTCCAAGTATTCGAACCGGGGTCATAGATCTCAGCCGAGTCAAGCCACTCCACCGAGCTACCGTTCCACGCCACCCCGCCGGCCACGATGATATTTCCGCTACTTAGCGTTCCCGCTGCTTCCCCGAAGGTCGCTTGAGGAATTGGTGCGAGCGACTGCCAGGTAGCAGGCCCATTCGGTGCCGCCTCAGCCAATGCCGCGGGAAGTAACACAAGACCCGCTAGCACCATTGTCGCCGTGAGGATCCCGGCAAAGACCCATGACTTTAGATGCCCTTTGCGTGGTGACCTTGCTGACATGGCCGTGGCCCCCGTTCATTCTTACGATCCGATGAGTGGTATTACTCCCCTTACAACCATCTTTGCACGAGACAATAACGCGAGCCAGATATTTAATCCGTTGGACGGTTCAGGCAACCATTTGAGGCTGCCAATGGGTGTTCGTAGTGGCTATTGCCGGTAATTCCCGGACGTCTTCCCGCCGCCGGTCCGAACCACGAATCAATCGTTAAGGCAACGAATCCGTACGGTTTCGGACTTAGCCTCGTCGCGCGACGAACATGAAACAGCCGTAGGCAAGGTTGCGGCTGTGCACCTCGACAACTTCAGGATTTTCGAGAACAGCGGAGATCGCGGCCTCGGGATCGCTACCGTCGTGTACCGAGGTCGACGGGTGAATCCATCCGCGACAGTCGTAAGCCCTCAAAACCTGAGGTCGGCTCTGCCACTCGGACGGATAAACGGACTCGTCCACCCAACCCGCGCACGGCTTCGCATGGACGTAAACGGCTCCGATCTCGCGGTATGGACTGGCCGCCGGAAGGCGTGGCTCGTAACCGAAGAGCAGGATCTCGTCGCCGGACGTGGCGTTTCGAAGGCAGCACCGCAACGGTTCCCCACCGTTGGCTCGCAACTGCACTGCCGGACGATCTGAGACATCACGGTGGTCTTTACGGACCTTTTCGATCTCTTCGGGAGATATGGCGAGGATCCGAAAAATCGGGGGATGAGTAGGTGTCATGCTGACAGTGTCACGCTCCGGCATCCGTGTTGCTGGCGCATTTCGGACACCTAAATATCGACAAGTTCGCTTACAAATAGGCGAGGGCGAGGCCTAGCGCTGCCGCAGCGATGGCTCCGATCACCGTCATCCCGCAATTGATCGCAGCCATGCGATGGTTACCCTGCTGTATCAGGCGGACGGTCTCGAATGTCGCCGTTGAGAAGGTCGTGAAGCCTCCGCAAAATCCGGTGCCCGCAACCAATACGAGAGTGGAGGATGCGTGGTGGTAGAGCACGAGTCCGGTCAACACTCCGAGGAGAAGCGAACCTACAAGGTTGATGGCCATCGTCCCCGCCGGAAGGCGGAGGTCGAATCTGCTGCGGACAGACCCATCAGCTATGAATCGGGCCGCCGCTCCAGTGCTGCCGGCGAGACCGACCCAGAGAATGTCTGCGGCATTCATGAGGTTTCGCCGATCTCGTCGACATCGGGATCGACCGGCAGTCCATCGCCGGGTCTCGATCGCGAGCGCCAGGAGGCCGCGACGATGCCAAAGGTTGCAACCGCCAGCCCTCCCACGATCGACAGGATTACGTAAAGAAAGCCCGTCCCCACTGCGCCGTGCCGACCGAGCTGCACCGATTCCAATGCGAACGTGCTGTAGGTAGTGAACCCCCCGCAGAATCCCGTGCCCCCGAGGAGCCGCGCACGACGACGCCATCCGGAATCGCTTCCAGCGCGAACCAAGACTTCCAACAGAACGCCCAGAAGAAATGAGCCGGAAAGATTGATGGCGAACGTCGCAGCAGGAAAGCCCGTGGTCCCGCTGCGCCAAGCCTGTTCGATCGCTTCACGCGCCGCGGCGCCAAGCGCGCCACCGACCATCACGAGAGCAATCGCCAGCGGTTGCAGGTGAAGGCGCAGAGGACGGCCACGGGTGCCGATCAGGGGTGGATGTGCCGGGGCGGACTCGGCGTCAGCTTCAGAAATTGAATGACCTCCAACCACAACGGGTCCATATCGGACCTAATCAGATGCAGTAGGGGTCATCAGCCGTAAGGCGGTTAAAGGCGGACTCCATCGCCTATCCACAAGCTATCAGGCCGCAAGGCAGGCGCCGGTTTGTTGAGGTCGCCGCACCTGGCCTGAGCAGGTACAACACACCTGAGTGTGGGCGACGGCCAGATTTCCATTTTCGGAGGCGCAAGCCCGGGTACCTGACTGATACGGGGTTGCACCCGCCGAACAGCACGACGACCGCCAATTGAGAGGACAGTTTGATGAGTGAGAAGACAGACGACATAAAGGGCCGAGCCAAAGAGGCGGCCGGAGCTGTCACAGGAAATGAGTCGCTCAAGCGTGAGGGCAAGACCGATCAGGTCGCATCGAAGATCAAGGGCGCCATCAAAGACGCTGAAGGCAAGATCGAAGAAGGAATCGACGCTGTGACCGACAAGGTCCACAAGAAGTAAGTCACAGGACTTAAATCGCACTAGGCAAGGAGCGCCGATCTCTCGGCGCTCCTTGTTCGTTCGGGTTGATTCGGGCCGACAAGCTACTCACCGACGAACAGAGCACCTAATGGCGGCGCGCCGACTCCGCCCCGGCTAACGAAATGTGGCCAAAACCGGAAGGTGCTTCACTCCGCCGACGAAGTTCGCTTGGGCGAACTCGGGGTCTCCGTCGAGAGAGATCTGGTCCACCGATGCGAGGAGCTTCGGCAGGATCGTGCGGATCTCACGCCTGGCGAATGTAGACCCGAGGCAGAAATGGTCCCCGCCGCCGAAGGCGATTGTCCGGTTGGCGTTGGCGCGCTCGACGTCGAAGGTCATCGGCTCGGTGAAGACCGTCTCGTCCCGGTTCGCGGACGGGTACGAGAGCAGTAGGCGATCGCCGGCTGGGATCTCCGTGCCCGAGAGAACGGCGGGCTCGGTCAGGTAGCGCAGGAAGTGCCGTACCGGGGAGGTCCACCGGATCATCTCTTCAACGGCGTTCACGACCATGGATGGGTCGTCCTGCAACCTGTGGACCTGGTCGGGATGGCGCAGCAGCGCCTCCAGCCCGCCGGACAACGCGAACGAGGTCGTGTCATGTCCGGCCGTAGCCACGATCGTGAAGTACCAGAGCAGAGAGTGCCGATCCATCGGGCACCCTCCCACCTCGCCGTTGGCGATGACAGTGGCGAGATCGTCGGTCGGATGCTTCCGTCTCTGGTCCGCCAGATCGGCGAAGTACTCCTCGAACCCCTGAATGGTCTGGGTGATCATGGCGAACGGATCGCTGAGATCTCCGAGGTACTCGGGGTCGGCCGCTCCGAAGAGGCCCTGGGTGAGCCGAAGCATCGTCTGTTCGTCTTCTTCGGGAACGCCGAAGATGCTCATGATGACCCGCAATGTGTACGGCACGGCGATGTCTTGTGCGAAGTCGCAGTTTCCGTCCATCTCACGGAACTTCGCCACGAACTGATCCGCTATCTCGTCGATCGCTTCCTGGCGCTCCGATACGGCGCGAGGCCTGAACCACGCGTTGGTCAGCCCCCGATGTTCCCGATGTTCCTCCCCGTCCATGTGGATGAGCGTCTTGGGCTCGATCCCCATCGCCCCGAGCATCGCGAACTGAAGGTCCGGGCCGAGAACCGAGTTCCGGGTATTGAGGAAGCGCTCGTTGTCGCGAGAAACCCTGTACACGTCTTCAAACCGTGTGACGGCCCAGAAGGGCGTGTACCCCTCGGCCTCGACTCGCAGCACCGGGTCGTTGGCGCGGAGCTCGGCGGCCACGGCGTGCCACTCTTTCTGATCGGCGTACGCCTCCGGCTGAATGAAGATCGCACCTCTAGGGTCGGAGTAGCCCTCGGTCACCGTTCCCCTTCCTGTTGCCCAACGTGATTCTCACCGATCGCGGGGCCGGCTACTTCTTGCAGCCCACAATTACCCTGCGCCCCACCCTGCGCCCCAACCGCGTCCAAACCCTGCGACCCAACCGGCGCGGTGGGAATTCATCCGATGGTTACGCGGGTAGACCCTTTCGCAATGCTTCGGATTTAGTTGTTCGCGCCATCTCGTAGACACTCGAGGGACAATCTGAAGCATCCGCCACGATCGATAACGCGTCGTTTCCCTAAAAATGCCTGGGGATGGTCTGGTGCTGCCTACCCATGAACCCTATGCTCCGACGCCATCACGAGCGACGGCGCAGTTGCCCGGTGAGTAGACGGAGGTTCAGTGATGAGAAGCAGGCGACGCCTTGGAAAGCTTTCGGGCCTGATCGCTGTCGGAGCGCTTCTCCTCGCTGCCTGTAGTTCAGGCTCGTCCGGCGCTCCATCAAACCCCTCATCACAAGGCAGCAGCGGCAGCGGCACTTTCGGCACGTTGCCGAGCGACAGCGGGACACCGACTAACGGCGGGACAGTCACCATCGCAGAGTCGCCGGGTAGCGGACCTACTTACATCATGCCGATAACGCCCGACGCGGACTTCTCGGTGTACTCGACGACGCAATTCGACAACTACATGTGGCGGCCGCTGTGGTGGGCACCGCTCGGCTCCTCGCCGGCAGTCGACTACTCGCAGAGCATCGCGTCGGGACCGCCCGTCTTCAGCGACCACAACAAGGTGGCGAAGATCACCTTGAAGCCGGGCTGGAAATGGTCCGACGGCCAACCGGTCACGTCAACCGACGTCGAATTCTTCATCGATGTGACCAAGGCCGCCGTGATCGAGAGTCCGGACAACTTCGGAGCGTTCACGCCCGGCGAGTTCCCACAGGACGTGGTGTCGGTCACCACACCCAATACCACGACCGTCGTCGTCACGATGAGCATGTCCTTCAACCAGAACTTCCAGTTCCTGAACCAGCTCGCCAACATCACCCCGATGCCGGCGCACGCCTGGTCCAAGACCAGCGCAAACGGCCCGATCGTGGACTTCACCAACCCGGCCAACGCCAAGGCGATCTACAACTACCTCAACGCTCAGTCGGGAATCCTTTCGACCTACGGGAGCAACCCCCTCTGGCAGATCGTCGACGGTCCATACAAGATCCAGTCGTTCGATCCCTCGACCGACGGCAACACCATGATCGTGAACAAGAACTACAGCGGCCCGGTGAAGCCCCACATCTACGAGATCGACAACGAAGCCTTCACCTCTTACCAGGCGGAATTCGATGAGTTCCTAACCGGGAACCTCGACGTCGGACCGGTGGACTTCAGTGACTTCGCCCAGATTCCCAAGCTCAAGTCACTCGGTTACAGCGTGTGGGGATATCCCGATTTCGGCTTCAGCTACATCCCCTACAACTTTGTGGACAAGACGGGACACTTCAACAAGATCATCGCTCAGCTGTACATCCGTCAGGCACTGGCCCATCTGCAAGACGAGCAGGCGGTGATCCAGTCCAAGGGGATCTTCGACGGCGCGGCGGGACCCGCCTATGGACCGGTGCCTGCAGTGCCGAAGAGCCCGTTCGCGCCCGGGGATGCGCTTTCGAACCCGTACCCCTACAGCGTCTCCGCCGCGTCCCAGTTGCTCTCCTCCCACGGATGGGACGTCAAGCCAGGAGGCGTGACGACCTGCTCGAAGGCCGGAACGGCCAGTGACGAATGCGGGGCCGGCATCCCGGCTGGAACGCCGCTCAGCTGGAACCTGGTGTACGCAAGCAGCCCTGGTGTCATCGGAACCCAGTGCGAAGCATTCGCGTCGACCGCGAAGCAGATCGGCATCACGATCTCGCTGTCTTCCAAGACCTTCAACTACATCACCGAGAACCTGCAGGACCCGGTCAACCCCGACCAGGACAACAACTGGGCGATGCAAGATTACGGGGGCGATACCGACTACCTGTACCCGACGACCGAGACGATCTTCAACACGAACGGCTCGTTCAACACCGGTGATTACTCGGACTCCAAAGCCAACTCCCTGATCAACGCTTCGGTGTACTCGACAAACCCGAATGCGGTTCAAAACGAGATCAGCTACCTGACCGAACAGCAGCCGGCCCTGTTCCAACCGAACGAGGACCTGGTCACCGCTTTCAAGGGCACGCTCGCCGGTCCGGCCAACAGCTTCACTGATTCGTCCCAGTACCAATTCAGCCCGGAATACTGGTACTTCAAGAAGTCCTGAGCGCGAGCGAGTAGTAGAAGAAGAGGTGGCGGGAAACCTGTAAAGACGGCGGACGGGCATTGATCGCATACATAGTTCGCCGGCTGGGGATATCGATAATCGTCGCGCTCGGCCTGACGGCGATCACGTTCGCGATGCTTCACGTCATCGCCCCTACCCCGGGTAGGGCGATTCTCGGCGACAAGGCCACGCCTCTGGCCGTTGCGGTATTCAACAAGGCGCACGGCTACGACCGCCCGCTGATCGCACAATTCATCACCTACATCCATCAGCTGATCCAGGGGAACCTCGGTTACTCGTACAAGCTCAACCAGACGGTCAATTCACTTCTTGGTGAGAACTGGGCGCGCAGTGCCTACCTGACAGGGATCGCTCTGTTCCTGGCAGTGATAGTGGCCATTCCGCTCGGAATCTTTCAAGCGGTCAAGCGCAACTCGGTCGCCGACCAGGTGGTCACGGCGACGGCGTTCACGCTCTACGCCATGCCGGACAACTTCCTCGGCCTCATCCTCATCGGCATCTTCGCGATCAAGCTCGGTTGGTTTCCCGCAGAAGCGAGTCAATCGGAGTCGATATGGAGCAACATCGCCAATGTCCGGTCGATGTTCCTTCCGATAGTCACCCTGGCGTCAACCAGCGTTGCCAGCTACTCGCGCTACATGCGCTCGTCGGCTCTTGATGCCTTGGCCCAGGACTACATACGCCTGGCACGAGCTAAAGGACTTCGTGAGCGGCGAGTCCTGAGGCGACATCTGTTCAGGAACGCGAGCTTGGCCATGATCACGCTCATCGGACTGTCGATCCCCGTCCTGCTCGGAGGAGACATCGTCGAGGAGTACCTGTTCAACTATCACGGCGTGGGGCTGCTCTTCATCAACGAACTGGACAACCAGGACTTCCCGACCGTCATCGCACTCGTTTTGATCGGGGGCATTCTCACGGTGGTCGGCAACCTGATCGCCGACGTCGCCCTCAGCGTCGCTGACCCGAGGATCAGGATCACATGACCACTTCGTTTCATGAGCCCGGCGGCGTTGATCCCGGCGGCATTGACAGACCTCCTCCCAATACGCCGGTCGCCGGTGGTCCGGGGGACGGCCCGCCGGGCGGTCCTGGGGGCGGTCTGGAGGGCGGGCAGGTCACCGGTCCGCGAGCCGGCTGGCGATTGGCACTGTCATCCTTCGTCGAGAACAAGCTGGCGGTAGCCGGATCCGCCATCGTGGTGTTCTTCATCGGCTTCTGTTTTCTAGGGCCGTTCCTGTACCACACGAACCAGATCAACACGAACGTGTTGAACGCGTTCCAGTCTCCCGGCTCAGGCCATCCTCTCGGAACCGACGGCAACGGGTTCGACGAGCTCGGGCGCATCATGCGCGGCGGGCAGTCCGCGCTCGAGATCGGGCTGTTCTCATCTGTGATCGCCACCCTGATCGGCACTCTCGTCGGGGCGGTGGCCGGGCTGGTGGGCGGCATCCTCGATGCGTTCCTGATGAGGATCGTGGATGTTCTGCTCTCGATCCCGATCCTTCTCGTCGTCCTGATCGTGAGCGCCCACTACGGAGCGAGCGTGTTCCGCTTGTCGCTGATCATCGGGATCTTCTCGTGGCTCGGATCGGCGCGCCTCGTCCGTGGCGAGGTCCTCTCGTTACGGGTCCGCGACTTCGTCCTGGCGGCGCGAACGATGGGGGCAAGCCGCCAGCGGCTCATCTACAAGCACCTCATCCCGAATGCGATGAGCGTCGTGATCGTGAACACGACATTCCAGGTCGCTGACGCCATCGGCCTTCTCGCCCTGCTCGGCTTTTTGGGCTTCGGTCTCAATTATCCGGCGGTCGACTGGGGCGACATGTTGTCCGGTGGCCTCGAGTACCTGCAGGACGGATATTGGTGGCTCGTCTACCCCGTGGGGATTTGCCTCGTCTTGGTGATCATGGCCTTCAACTTCATCGGCGATGCGATGCGCGACACGGTTGACTCGCGCCTGAGGAAGCGATGACGCAGACACGGGACCAGAAGCGATGACGCAAACGCAGACCTTCCGTAGCGACCGGCCGAACTCGACAGAACCCGTCCTCGAGATCACCGATCTGACGATCCGGATCAAGCTCTCACGCTCGGTGGTCCACGCCGTAGAGGGCGTGAACCTGCGCATCGAGCCCGGGGAGACGCTAGGGCTCGTCGGAGAGTCCGGTTGCGGAAAATCGATGACCGGCTTGTCGATCATGCGACTGCTCCCGAAGGGCGGCCAGATCACCTACGGGTCGATCAAGCTCTCAGGCCGGGATCTGGTGAAGCTCAGCGAACCCGAGATGCGCAATGTTCGCGGCAATGAGATCGCGATGATCTTTCAGGATTCGCAAACGTCGCTGAACCCGACGATGACAATCGGCGAGCAGATCGCAGAGCCAGTCCGTCTGCACCGGAACGCGACGAGAGCAGAAGCCATGGCCAGGGCCGAGGAAGTGCTCGGTCTGGTGGGCTTGCCACGGCCCAAAGAAAGGCTCGGCGACTATCCGCACCTTCTCTCCGGCGGACAGCGCCAACGGGTGATGATCGCCATCGCGCTGGCCTGCGAACCCAAGCTTCTAATCGCCGACGAGCCGACCACCGCCCTCGATGTCACCATCCAGGCCCAGATCCTGAGCCTCCTGGACGAAATGAAAGAACGGCTCGGCATGGCCGTCCTCCTGGTCACCCATGACATGGGCGTTGTGGCGGGCCGCGCCGATCGCGTGAATGTCATGTACGCGGGCCGGATGGTCGAAGAGGCCCCGACCAGACGACTGTTCGCGCACATGGGCCACCCCTACGCCCAGGCGCTTCTGGAATCGATCCCGCTGCTCACGCAGGACCACAACGAGCGCCTGTTCAGCATTCCGGGGATTCCCCCCGACCTCACCGATCCCCCGAAGGGCTGCTCCTTCGCCGCCAGGTGCCGCTTCGCAACCGACAAGTGCATCGCCGAGGAGCCGACTCTGAAAGAGGGTGAACCCGGCCATCCCGATCACAAGTACGCCTGTTGGCATCCGGTCGACGGGCCGGAATCTGCCGCCAGACGCCAGGGGGCCGAACCCGAGATCCCCGCGTTCAGCGCGGTGATGCAATCCAGCGCTCGGCCGGTAATTCACGGCGCTGAGGAAGCCGGCGGCGACGCAGAAG
>JBAPRR010000286.1:0-27369 GCA_049281195.1 Acidimicrobiales bacterium | reverse complement strand
GTAGCGGTGACACGGCTGGTACGCGTACGAGTGGTCACCCGACTGATGGTCGCGCGATTGTTGCTCACCCGATTACCGGGCGATACAACTTGACTATGAGGTGTGCCTGCGGCCCGAACACCGATCACCAGAGCGCCGATGAGGACCACGAAGGCGAGTAGCCATACCAGCGCCGGACGCCTGGATCGTGTCAGCAAACCGTTTGGCCTGATCGGATGCATCCTCTGAATGTCCGCCGCAGTGACGTAACACGGTCTGGCCATCGCGAAGCGTCCGACCGACTCGAGCAGAACCACCACGCGTTCGTGTTCCGGGGGTACCCGATCCATCATGTTGTTTTCGGTCATGTTCGTTCCTTTCGGAAAGTTTTTGGAGAGTCGAATTCGAGGAGTTCAGCCAAACGCTGGCGGCCTCGGAAGAGCCATGCTCGGACTGAGCCTTCGGGCACGCTCATCTCGGAAGCGACCTCTGCAACACTCAGGCCCACTACGTCGTGAAGTATCAACGATGTTCTTTGTAACTCCGGTAGGCGACGGAGCGCGTTCGCTACATCGAGATGGCCTACGTCGGGAGGAGGAACCGGCTCGTAGATGGACTCGTGGCGTCTACGTACCGACTTGTTTCTCCAGTTGTCGACAGCCAGATTGCGGAGAACCTTACGGGCCCAGGAGCCCGGTAGATCCAGTCGGGATACATAGTGCCAACGCTTCCAGGCACGAATCATGACCTCTTGGACGATGTCCTCCGACAGCTCGATATCTCCGGTAAGCGCGTAAGCATGGGCCAGCAAGCGATCGTGCTGTTCATCGAAGAACTGCGGGAAGGAGCTCACACGCAGTTCGGACCCCTCCGAGGGCATGACACGACGCTCACATAACTAACACGATCCAAGTAGGGCGAACGCTACAGATTCGATCAATCATTTTGTCCGTTTTCCAGGACCCTTGACGAGTACACGGAAATCGTGATCTGGGCAGTAGCGGCGTTCATGGCGGTGGTTGCGCTGCTCAGTCTGTATCGCTTGCGTAAGGGCGGCGTAGGACCCCAGATGAACTGGATTCCGAAACTGATGAGGCCGAGGGCGAACGAGTACTACGAAAAGCACGGATGGAAGCAGCCCTTCAATGACGAGGGCAACAGACGTGGCGGGCGCTGGACCTAGCCCTCGACCACGGTCGTTCGTGAGCGTCTAACTCTCATCCTCTGGAAAGGAAGCGGTCCAGCCATGCCTGCGGTAGCGGACATCGACGCGTTGCCTGGTTGACTTGGTCATGAAAGGACGCATGTAGATCGGAGGGCCTTGGGGCCGTCGCCAGGAATCAGTGAGATATCCAACTAGCAGGAGCACGACGATAGCGACCGCAATGCACACGATCACCTTTTCAGCCATCGGCACCGTGGACATCAACATCCAGGCGATAGAGCCGTTCACTGCAACATCGCCGTTCAAGAACATGGCGGCATTTTCAACGGCTCTTGAGGACTTTTGTATAGAAGATGATGCAGAGAATCAAACTCCGAAGGCAACCCAAAGACTCAATTCGAACGCACTGGGATGTGAAGACCCCGGTTTGACGCCGGATGCGGCGAACAGCAGTGCGAGCACCACGATCATGCGATACCCGATGTCACGACCCCGAACCGTCGGCGAGCGGTCCTTCCACGGATAGGACGGTAGAGCATGTACAACTTCCACCACACGTGTGCCATTGACATCAGCGGGTGCTATCCGGTTTGAACGACAGAGTGAGCCACTCCGAGGCCTGTAGCTGAGGGGAGTAAGTTCTGCCTGGGGGGCGGACGGACCTCTCCCGCGCAAGGGAGAAAACGCAATGATAATTCGTCTTGGCAGCGCGATCGGAATTGCGATCCTTAGCCTTTGTGTTCTGGCTCTACCTCAAAGGACATTCGCATCTGCGACCACATCGTCCACCACCGTGCTTTCGGTCTCGACGCAAACGACGACCTACGACTCCGACCTCACGATGAAGGCGACGGTCACTGGGGCTGGAGCAACACCGACAGGCACGGTCACATTCGTCGATGAGACAACTGGCAGTGACTTCGGCGAAGCCACGCTGAAGGCGGGTCACGCAGAGTTCACGACTGCCTCACTGGCTCCGGGATCGCGCAGCCTGGTTGCTGAATACTCGGGTGACTCGGACTTTGCAGAAAGCAACTCGGCTCCGGTCGACGTGGCCGTGGCCTCAGGACCTGCTGACTCGGTCGCCTATCAGATCGACCCAAGTCACGACGGCGATCAAACGCTCGGAAAACTCCCTGATGGTTCGCTCAACAAACTTTGGACCGTCACCCTGGGCCAGCCAGGCAACGATGGCGACCAAGAAGCAGGCGATGTCTCCTACCCGCTGATAGCCGGCGGCCTCGTCTTCGTTACCGTCGAAGACTCCACTTCGAAAGGGACCGTCCTTTACGCCATCAACGACAAGACCGGCGCCACGGTATGGCGGCACACCCTGAAGGCCTCGCTCAACTTCTCCGGGATCACCTATGACGGTGGGCGCGTCTTCGCCCTCAGCAACGATGGACATGTTTGGGCATTCGACGCCGCCAGTGGTCAAAAGGAATGGTCGGTGAAGAGCCTTAAGGATGAATGGGCCTTCAGCGCACCGCCTACGGCCTATGACGGGGTCGTGTACATCACCGGAGCCGGCGTCGGCGGGTGGCTCTATGCCCTTCGCGAATCCGATGGGACCCTGCTCTGGATGGAGCAGGTTGAGAATGGAAACACCAGCTCCCCGGCAGTCAACGGTTCGGGAATCTTTTTATCGTTCGCGTGCCAGGAGGACTACAGATTCCTCGCCACCGGCACGCTCGTATGGAACTACGACCAATCATGCAATGGTGGCGGCGGAAGCACGGGGGTACTTCACGGTGGCGACTATTACGCACGCGGGTTCACTATCAACAACACTCCGATCATCCTCTCTCAGTCAGCGGGTACTCCCTCAGGCAGCTTCGCTTCTACGACAGCGCCTGCGTTCGACAACACGACCATGTATACGAACAGCGGTGGAAACATAACGGCCATCTCTCAGAGCGGTGGTCCACAGCGTTGGCTGTCTACGGCCTCAACGGGGTCATATGTGACTGCGCCGGTTGTAAGCAATGGTGTCGTCTACGTGGGCGACAGCGATGGAACGATCTACGGGTTGTCATCCAGCACCGGCGATGTGGTTTGGTCCGCCATGGCTGGAAAGACAATCCTCGGGCCTGACGAAGACGGGGACATAGATGTAATGGTCGGCCTGGGCATTGGCAGCAATGAGCTGGTAGTGCCGGCCGGAAGACGACTGGTCGCCTTCGGGTCATGAGTCGACCCGCCGGTTCGGGTGGGCGCGGTACTTCAGCCATATTGTTGTGTGGGGGCGGAGGGGCTCGAACCCTCACTGGAGGCGGTTTAAGCGCCTTGCCTCTGCCGGTTGGGCTACGCCCCCTGTGAACCTGCCTGTCTTGATGTCCTGAAGATTCTGGTCAACTCTGAAAGAGACGGTTGGCCATATCGACGCCTGTGGCGCTCCACATGAGCCGCTCAGCCTCGCGCGGATCTTCCTGCACCCCACGCTTCTCGCCGAGGACCATGGTGGGTCGTGACTCACGGTAGGTCGGCCACTCCCCCAACTCGTCACACGAGGGATTTCTGTCCCGAGCAAACGCGATCCACCCACGCATTACGGCATCCGACAGGTCCATGACCGTCTCCCCGTGACCGGTGTAGGGCTGGACAGCTTCATTCGCCACAGTCCCGAACACGAAGGGGATCTCTATCGCGTGGGTCGAACCCAGAACCCCGTCAAAGAAGGGGGACTCCCAAGTGAACAGATACGTGTAGACGTCTGCGCCAGACGACGACAGAACGTCGGCGAACGATATAGACGGTATGCAAAAGACCAGATCGGTTGTGATCGCAGTCCAAAGCGCCAGTGGATCCGTCCTCTCCCCGCGGTCAGTGCGAGCGCTTCTGTACGCGTCGATGATCGGATCTACGAAATCGGACTCCACCACAACAGAAACCCGGCGCCTTAGGACTTCGTCATTCAGTCGGTGCGCTCCGAGATCGCCAAGCGCGAAAAAAGAACATTCATCACGATTGGTCCCGATGATGACCGGGACTCTCGGGCCTACATTCTTGCGTGCGGCGTCAGGCGGAGACAGATCAAGCACCCCCCCGCCAACCACTGGCAGGAACGGCACAGGCAACCCTCCGACGTCGTGCTCGACTCTCTGTGCCGCAGCGACCAGGTCCATCGGCGAGACGTCTGCCAGATCGCGCGCGTCGAAGTTCGCTCCCGCTGTGAAGCGAGCATCAACCTTCGTCGAGAATTCCACGGATCTCCGCACGGCCCAGGCTTCAGATGAGCAAGCCGGCGGACCACTCTGGATGATCGCTCCATGGAAAAGGCCGTTCGCCGCAGGAGACCCCAGAAGCGAGCAGATGCTCATCGCTCCTGCCGACTCGCCGAACACCGTTACGTTTTCAGGATTGCCACCGAAGTAAGCGATGTTGTCACGAACCCACTCGAGCGCAGCCAGTTGATCGAAGAGTCCCCAGTTGCCCCATTGACCGCCCGATTCCGCCAAGCTCGGATGGGCCAGAAAGCCCAGAGCGCCCAGGCGGTAGTTGAGGGTTACGACCACCACGTCGCCCTTCCGCGAAAGCCGGTCTCCTCTGTACAGGAAGCTCGATCCGCTGCCTGATGTGAAGCCTCCGCCGTGAATCCACACCAGGACAGGACGCGCGCCGTCATCGATCCCCGGTGTCCACACGTTGAGATTGAGACAGCCCTCTGAGGCGTCACTCGGATCCCCTGGAATGCTCATTCCCGGCACCGGTGGCGGCTGGGGAGCGATGGGACCGAAGTCGATGGCGTCACGAACCCCCGCCCAAGCGGTGGTCGGTTCGGGGCGGCGCCATCTCCGGGGGCCCGATGGGTCCCCTGCGTAAGGGATCCCCTTGAACACCCAGATCCCGTCTTCCTCGACGCCGCGTACATCTCCCGCGACTGTCCGAGTCACGCCGTCCACGCCGTCCACGTCGGCCTCCTCGTCCGGCACCGACATCCGAGGACGTCTCGAACCGGCACGGCTATTTCCCGGGTCCGAACGACGGAGCCTCGCAACACGGACCCAAATCCTTTCGTGACCGTAGGGCACGGTAGAGGTCGAACAGGTCGGGGTCAAACATTCTGAGGCGATTCCACACTTCAATAGTGAGGATAAAGGGCCAGGTCACGAGGCCGATTCGCCTGACCGGGCAACGAACGGCGCAAGCGTGCCTTATTCCTTGTGCCGCCATTGAGGTGCCACGGGTGTGTCAAGAACGACGTCTCCTGGCCGATGACCCCACTACCCATGCATCAAGTAGCTCAGAATCACTCTTCTCGCCAGGGTCGAAGCTCCCCCAAAAGGCATCCCCGGACACGAAACCCTTTGGTGGGAACCCTTGTCGGCCTGACCGTTCTCATCGCCACGCTCGGCTTGATGCCGGCGGGCGACGCATTGGCGTCAGCCTCGGGCGGACATGCTCAGGTGCCACCAGCCTGTTCGAACATCCCCGCGCTTGCATCTGGCACCTCGGGCGGCTCGATCAGCGAAACTCAATCCGAGATCAACGAGATCGAGCAGAGGATCACCGCCGAACAAGACTGCGTCAGCGATTTGAGCGAGCAATACGACACTGCGACATACCGCCTGTCCCGACTCGACGCATCTATCGCCTCCAACACAAAAGCACTCGACGTTTCTGAGCAGAAGGTGGGATCGACGAGGTCGCTGCTTCAAAGCGCTGTACTGAACTCCTACATGTACGACGAGTCGGCACAGCAATTCGACGAGCTCTTCGAAGGACCGGGCGATACAGCTGCATTGCAGAACGCCTATACCTCAGACGCCCTGGGCAACGTCGTCTCAGACTTGAAAGCCTTCAGGGGGGCTACTGACGAGCTCGAGAAGACTCACGCTCTCCTGGTGTCAGAACGCACAGAAGCTTCTGAAGCGGTGACAGCTGCACGGGTTGCGGAGTCGCAAGCCACGCAAGCGACCGATGCCGCTGAATCGACGCTCTCTCAGATAAAGGGCTCTCTGGCACGACAAGTAGCGGCGCAAGCCGCCGCACAGGCGGCCCAAGCGGCTGCCCAGGCGCAGGCGGCAGCCAACCTGGCCGCAAAGCAGGCTGCCGCCCTCAAAGCAGAACAGGCTGCACAGGTAGCAGAGACGCTCGGAGATGGATCGGCTGCAGCATCGTCGGCGAACAAGGCCTCCTCGTCTGCCGGGGAGCACACTTCTTCTCCTCCTCCCTCTCCGGGGACCAACACAGCAGGCGAGGAAGCCCTCCAGGCAGCAGAAAGTTATTTGGGCGTCCCATACCAATGGGGCGGTGCCAGCCGCGCCGGAGTCGACTGCTCGGGTCTGGTGATGCTGGCATGGGAGGCCGCGGGGGTAGATCTCGCGCACTCGGCCGCCATCCAGTCGGAGGAATCGACTCCCGTTTCCATTTCCGATCTGGAACCGGGCGACTTGTTGTTCTACGACCTGGACGGCACCGGAATCGACCACGTCGTGATGTACGTCGGGTCGGGTCCCTTTGGAACGGACACCATCATCCAGGCGGCCCATACCGGCACAGTCGTGTCGTTCGATCCCATCTGGTATCAAGGCCTGGTAGGCGCAGGACAGCCCTGATTTTCGGCCGGCGGGCCGGTTCGGAAACACCCCGCACGGGTACCATGGCCGGGTGATGCCAACCCGGACTGCTCCCGAGATCGGGCACCGCGCGGCATTGGTGCCGTTGCCCTATCTCGAACCCGAGGAAAAACCTCCCACTCCCCCGCGTCTACAGGACGTCGACGAGTGGGGACGGTCCGAACGGGTCCGCCGGATCGTCCGCAGCATGTACTCGCCCCTGTACAAACATTGGTTCCGCGTCGAATGGGAGGGTCTGGAGAAGATCCCCGAATCCGGCGGAGCTCTCCTGATCTGCAACCACGCCGGTGCCATCCCTTCCGATGCGCCTGTGATCATGCATGGGATCGAAGAGGAGCTCGGCAGACCGGTGTACGGCATGGCCGACTTCTTCTTCCGCAGGGTTCCCTGGCTCGGTACCGCCTGGTCGCGCGCCGGCGGCTTGTCCGCCCACCCCGACAATGCGCTACGCCTCCTTCGTGACCAGGGACAGCTCGCTCTCGTCTTCCCCGAAGGCACCAAGGGCCCTTCGAAGACCTACTCGGAGAAGTACCAACTGCGCCGCTTCGGACGTGGCGGCTTTGTCGAGATCGCCATGAGGGCGGGAGTGCCGGTGGTTCCGATCGTGTGCATCGGAGCCGAAGAGTCCATGCCGATCATGTTCCGTCTGTCTTCTGCCGCGAAGATGCTCCGGGTTCCCTACGTCCCGGTGACCGCGAACATGTTGCTGTTGGGACCTTTTGGAGTTCTCGGTTACTTCCCGGCAAAGTTCAAGCTCCGCGTGCTGGACCCGGTGCGATTCGACATGCCGAGTGGCCAGGAGCGCTACTCGAAGAGCCGGATCATGGACGAAGCCGAATCCATAAGGGCGCAGATGCAGGAAACGATCTACGACATGTTGCGCGACCGGCGAAGCGTCTGGTTCGGCTGACACCTTGGGACGCCGCGTACTGATCACCGGTCTCGACACGTTCTGGGGCGGCCGCATGGCCGAGGCCCTCGAGTCGGACCCGGAATTCGAGATGATCCTCGGAATGGCGACCAGAGACCCGTCGGTCGCCCTCGAGCGCACCGACTTCGTACACGCTGATCAGACGTACTCGATCGTCTCGAGGATCGTGCGTGCCACCCAGCCCGACACGATCGTGCACACCTTTTTGGTGACCGACTCGACCAAGGCCACCGGCAGGGCGCTTCACGAGATCAATGTGATCGGAACGATGAACCTGCTCGCCGCGGCCGGGCAGGCCGGAAGCCCGGTGCGCCAGGTGGTGGTCAAGTCATCGACGCTCGTCTACGGAGCGAACGAGACAGACCCCACATGGTTCTCCGAGGATTCGCCCAGGACGAGCAGACCGACGTCGCGCGTCGAGCGTTCGTTGATGGACGTGGAAGAGCTCGTCCGCAACTTCGCCGAGGACAATCCGTCGACAGTGGTGAGCCTCCTTCGGTTCGCGAACGTCCTCGGTACCGACATCGTGACGCCGATAAGCACCAACCTCTCTCACAAGTTGTGCCCTTCTATCGCCGGGTTCGATCCCCTCGTGCAATTCATCGAAGAAGACGACGTGGTCAGAGCCCTCGAGCACGTTACGCGCCACCGGATCCCGGGGATCTACAACGTCGCCGGAGACGGAAAGCTCCCGTGGAGCGAAGTGGCCGCTCTGTGCGCGACCCGTCTTTTACCACTACCTCCGGTAGGCACGAGATTCGCCGCCAATGCCCTGATGCGAATGGGCCTCATCGAGTTTCCTCCCGAGCTCGAATCACTTCTCAAGTTCGGTCGTGGAGTAGACACCAGCCGAATCAAAGCGACCGGGTTCGAGAACAGGTACACCACCTCGGGCGTGGTCGAGAGCTTCATGCGCGCAGTGAGGCTCCGCCGTGCAGTCGGACAGGCGCGTCCGACCTACACCTATGAACACGAAGTGGAGCAGTTCTTCAGACGCTCTCCGTCTGTGGTTGCGCACGTCGACAACTGACGCCGCGCCGTAAGCCCCGCGGGCTGGTCACACCGGAGCTTCGGGATCCATTCCCGCATCGCGAAGGCCGCGTTCGACGGATCGGGAGATCCTGCGTTCCACGATGAACGCCACGAACGGAACGAATCCGGCGAGAACGATCGCCAGCAGCTCACGTGTCCTGATATCGGTGCGACGAGCAAGGTCGACCGCCGTCGCCAGGTACACGATGTAAAGAGCACCGTGTATGGGTCCGACGATCTCGGCCACCTGAGGAACGTTCGCTCCGTACTGGAGCGGGACACCGATGAACACGAGGACGAGCAACCCCACACCAACGACGTAGGCAAGGAACCTGTACCTGCGGAGCGCGGCCTGGACGCTCCGATCCGGCCGCAGATCGTCAGCGGCCGTCTGCTCGGTCACTGGCATTCAGTTCGGCGAGGTACCGGTTGTACTCGGCGAGCTTGACGTCCTCGTCCTGCTCCTCACGCTGCTTCTTCTCTGAACGTCGCGATTCAGGCTTGGCCGTTTGGGGGCGAATCGACATCCGTGCTTTGAACGACTTGTCTCCGGGCTGCTCGTGCAGAAGACGCCACCACATGAACACTGCGTACCCGGCGAAGAACGGCCACTCGAACGTGTAAGCCCAGCTGAGCGCATTTCCGGAAAGGGCCCGCAGCAGCTGCCACCACCCCAGGGTGAGGCACGCGCCGGCCACGAAGATGACGGTGGCGTGCAGTCGCAAGGCCCGGGCGGAGAACCACTTCGTGGTGCTGGCAGACACTGCGCCAGAGGCTAACTGGGCCGGTTGGAATGTCCCAGACAGGCCAGGCGGAAGAAAGGATCAACCTCTCTTCAACCAGTTGGCGACCAGCTCAGATCGCCTGTCCTTCCACTCCTCCGAGGTGATCGCGTAACGGACGTGGTCCTCCCACTTGCCGTCTATCTCCAGAAACCCGACCGCTATCCCCTCTTCACGCAGGTCGAGCTTTTGGACCACCCGGCGGCTGGGGCTGTTCCTCGGGACGATGGCGATCTCCACCCGGTGGAGGCCGAGGTCCTCGAAGGCGTACTTGAGGACGATCACGACCGCCTCTCCGGCGAGGCCCCGTCCTGCCAGGTCCTCGTCCACCCAGTAGCCGATGTAGGCCTGCTGGAACGGGCCGCGCTGGATGGACGACAGGGTGATTTCCCCTGCCAGACGATCCTCGAGGAACATTCCGAATCCGATGCCGCCTCCGAGCTGGCGTTCACGCTCGCGTGCGGCGCATCTGGCGGCGAAGCTGGCCCTGTCCTCAGCCATGGGCGGAGCCCCGGCCGGCCGCGGCTCCCACGGGACCAGCCAGCTCCGGCACCGGGAGCGGACCTCGTACCAGTTGTTGTAGTCGTCCTCCGCCAGCGTCCGGAGGCGGAGCCGCCATCCGACCAGCTCGAGAGTCGACGACCGTGCTACCCGACCGATCATCGCTCCAGGATCTCCCCCAATGCGCTCAGCAGCAATTCGACATTCGGGGTGAAAGCCGTCCCCCCCATGCAACCGATCCGCCAGATCTTGCCTGCCAGCGGGCCTACCCCGGAACCTATCTCGATCGAGTACTTCTGGAGCAGTTCGGATCGCACCATCGCTTCGTCCTTGTGTGCGGGCAGGTCGGAGGGTACCCGCACCGCGGTCAATTCGGGTAACCGGTGGCCCTCTTCGGCCAGAAGCTCCAGGCCGAGCTTGCCCAACCCGTCCGCCAGGAGCTGCCCGCACTCGGCGTGACGATCCCAGCAGGCTTGCAGGCCCTCATCGAGCAGCACTTCGAGTCCGGCGTGAAGCGCCACGATCATGGCCACAGGAGCGGTGTGGTGGTACACCCGCTTCGGACCCGAGCCGCCGTCGACACCGGGATCGGTGTACCGCGAGATCTGCGCCAGATCGAGGTACCAGGACACCGGCCGTTCGACGAAGCGTTCCCTTGCACGGTCCGAGACGGTGAAGGGCGCAAGTCCGGGCGGCACACCCAGGCACTTCTGCGTCGCGCTGTAACAGATGTCGATGCCCCAATCGTCGACAGCGACCGGAATCCCACCGAGCGACGTCACGCAGTCCACGACCAGCAGCGCATCACCGGTACGCCCCGCGAGCAGATCTACGTCGTTTCTCACCCCTGTCGACGTTTCGGCGTGCACCAGAGCGATCACAGAGGGGGAGCTGTGGGCCGAGAGAAGCTCCTCCACGTCGAGGGGTTCGCCCCACGGTGCGTCGACCCTCACGACATTGGCACCGAGGCGATCTGCGACGTCGCACATCCGCTCGCCGAACAGACCGTTCACTCCGATGACCACCACGTCTCCGGGGGAGACGACGTTCACGAATGCTGCTTCCATGCCGGCGGACCCGGTCCCGCTGAGCGGGAGCGTCAACCGGTTCGATGTACCGAAGACCGTTCTCAGCCCGTCGGCCACCTCGTCGAGGATGCCCAGGAACTCCGGGTCCAGATGGCCGAGCAAGGGACGCCCCAGTGCTTCGTACACCTCGGGATAAGGGTTGGAAGGACCGGGACCCATCAAAATGCGCGGGGAGCTCTTCATCTCACGCAATGTAACCACCTTCGTCCTGGTGCCCGGACCCGCGCCGCTGCCTCACGATGACCGTGGCGCCGCGCCTTTCAACCGTCTGAGCGCAACTTTGGCGATCCTCACCGCTTCATCCATCTGACTGTGCTCGCGACGTTGTTTCGGGATTGGGGGTCGCACCGCGGCGATCTCTTCGAAACGGGCCTTCACGACGGAGCCCCGCGCCGCGGGATTGTGGTTGGTCTCCACGTCATGCCGGCCGCGATTTGCCACCGCGGCGGCGAGCTCGGGGTCGGATAGCACCTTTCGCATCAAGTCGGAAGCCGCTTCTACATCGGGCTGCGCCCACCTGGCTCCCACCGGATACGGATCAGCTCCCCGGGGCACTGTGGCCCACGAGAACGGGACCAGAAAGCTGTTGTCCGCGTTCATGAATTCCATGTTCCCCGAGTAGGCGGTGGCGATGACAGGCTTGCCGAGAGCCATCGACTCCCCCATCGTCAGCCCGAAACCCTCTGCGCGGTGAAGCGACACATAGCAGTCGGCCGTCTCCATGAGAGCTCCGAGCTTGTCCTCGGGCCATCTGGCTCCGTCGATCACCACAATGTCGGGACGCCCTAGTGCCGCGCAGCGCACCTTTTCTAGATCCATGGGCAACGTTTCGCCATTGGAGGTCTTGATCACAAGGACGGGGCCTTCGTTCGTGGTGAACGCGAGCTTGAACGCGGCGATGAGGTCCAGCGGGTTCTTCCGGTCGACCACGCTGTTCAGATCGAAGCAGAAAAGGAACATGTAACGATCCGACGGCAGTCCGAAGGCGGCGCGGCCCATCGCCGGGTCGACCTGAGGGGCGACGATCGGCGGGGGCACCGTCACGACGGGTTTGTGGGTTGCCGCTTGAATCGATTGCCGCGCGAACTCGGATATCGCCCACACCTCGTCCACGCGATCGAACGAATGACTCCACCGGTCCGGAAATTGCTCGAGCTCCCACGCCCACTGTGCGATCGTGTACCTGCCGTCAAAGAATCCGGGCCCGGCAGTTGCTGCGAACTCGGGCATCTGATCCGCGTTCACGACGACGAGATTGGTGTCGAAATCGAGCGTCGTCGCAGTCGGTTTGCCCCGGGCCAACTCTGTCGATTGACCGGTCAGCACCGATCCGCCACCATCGCTTTTGTAGAGCAGGGTGCGAAATGGCACGTTCGACGCACGAACTGAAGAGATGGCCAGCCGGCCCAATTCACCGATGCTGTGCGATGCGTCCAGATACCCGGCCACGGTGAACCCCGAGGCCGCCAGGTCGGCTGCGGGAGCAAACCGCGGCTTGGTGCTGCTTTGGTCCCCCGGCGCCACACCCCGGCCAGACGCGGGTTCTGGTACCAGTCGGGGATCCACTCTGCCTTCCGCGGCTTCGTTCTTCAGCCATTTAATGAAGCCCGCGAAGTCATCGCCTTGCGGATCGGCGAACCGCGCCTGTACCTCGGGCATGTATGCGTAAAGCGTTCCCTGATAGAGGGTCAGGCGCGACGGTCCGGCCGGGTTGTCCACGATCTGATTGAGGCGCTCGACGATCTCCTTCGCTCCCTGTGATTCGAATGGATCGGGCGGCTCATCTTCGAGGCCTCCCGCGTCCCATGCCAGCACCCACCTCCGATAGATGGTTCTTACATGTCGATCCAGAAGCAATCCGTTCGCACCCTTGGACAAGCCGTACTCGTAAGAGGTGGATTGCGGATCCAAGCCTTGCGCTTCAATCGCGTTTCCGTATTCGTCGCACAACCGGATCAGGTCCGGCCGGTCGGAAAGAAGAACCCGCGGCCGCTCGATCTGGTGGTTCGACAGCATGTGCCGCGCCGCGGGCGAATAGCCGCTGAAGTGAAAGAAGCCGAGAGGTTTCCCGTCCACCTCGTAGCCGGTTCCGGTCCACGACACGTCGCGTTCGTGAAGATTCCAGTACGCGACATTCCATCGTGGTTCCCTGACGATGTTGCAGTCGAACATTCCGGGGACGAAATCGATCCATCTCTGATCCACGAACCGCATGTTCCCGGGATCTTTTACGCATTCTCGGAGCAGTCGCTCCTTCCAAAACGAAAGAAACGATCTCGATCTCTCACCCACAGCGATGAACCCGAGGTTGTAAACGCCGGACGCCAGAAGCGCACTCTCACTCGTCATCTTGTTGTCTCGGGGAAGCGGTGCCCGCGAATGCGGCATCACAACCACTTCAGACCGGCGCGCCGCGTCAGCCAATTCTCCGAGAGGGCAGTACACACAGATGTCAGGATCCAGATAAAGCACCGCATCTGCTCCGTGGTCGAGCAGATACTCGAGGATCCACGGCTTCAACGACGTGGCGAACTCGGTCAGGTCGTAGATGGCCGCCATCCGGTGAGCTTCGGCGGCACCGAGGAGATCCTCGGGCCTCACCACATCGAAGGGTTCGACTGCGGCGTCAACCTCTTCGTTCACGTCGTCGATCACGACGACGGTGACCGAGCCATCCCGATGGTGACGCTTCACCGATGCGGCGAGAACCCTCGCCGCCGGCAGATAATTGCGGGCAATGATGGTGCAGACGTGGATGGGCGCGTCAGTTCCTTCGGCTTTGACCGGCGCTGACGACATTGCCCCAGCATAAAAGCCGGACCCCGGGCATCACGATTGATGCTCCGGTATCGCCCGTGTGACCCTCATCGCAGGCTCGCCACCATGCCGTCGAGGATGTCGGCCTCTGAGACCAGGCAGTTTTGTCGACCGAAAACCGCCATGACCTCGGCGAGTATCAGGACTCCTCCGACGATGACATCTGCCCTACCCGGCTCCATGCCCGGTCTTTTCGCCCGTTCAGACGCTGGTTCTGCGGCCAGGCGGCCCAGCCAGGTGTTCACGTCTTGTGAACTGAGCACCAGATGGTGCACGCGATCGCGCTCATAGTCTGCGATCCCGATTGAAAGCGAACCCAGGGTGGATACCGTGCCCGCGAGCCCGACCAGCCGCCCGCCGGGACCGACACTGGAAAACTGCGGCCTGATCCTTTCGAGCTCTTCTGCCACCGCGTCGCGGGCTTTGTCGACCTCCGCCGGTGCGGGAGGATCGGTGGAGAAGAACCGCTCCGTCACACGAACGCAACCGATGTTCAACGAGAGCACGGTGATCGAGTCGTCGGCCGCACCGGGGACACCGGCCACCAGCTCGGTCGACCCGCCACCGATATCGACGATCAGCTCTGCGGTTCCGGCGATCGTGTCCGGCAGGTCTGCGGTCGCCCCTCTGAATGAAAGGCGACCCTCCTCGTCTCCGGACAGCAGCTCGGGGACCACTCCGGTCACCTGTTGCGCTGCCGAAAGGAACTCCGCGGAATTGCTCGCGTCCCGGGCAGCCGATGTGGCGACCATCCTCGCTTTCTCGACACCGAAACGGTCCATGATCTTTCGGTAGTCGCTGAGCACCGCGAGCGTCCGCTCCATTGCTTCCGGAGCCAATTTGTGGGCGGTGTCGACTCCTTCACCCAGTCGGGTGACCCGCATCTGTCTGTCCAACATCTCGCCGGAGCGAGAAGCGACCAGAAGACGTGTGGAGTTCGTCCCACAGTCCAACGCGGCAACGGCACTCTCGGACTGATGTTCGGCCATGCTCCCGATCTAGCACATGGGACGAGGCCTTCAGAGTGCTAAGGCATCGAATCGGTCGAGTGCCGCCTCATACCTGGTCAAGGTCACAATCGATGTCGGAGATCACTGCGGCTCCCAGTTGCGCGACCGTCCACCGTCCAACCGGATCGTCTCCACCGGCCAGAAACCAGGCCAAATGCGCGTGCAGGCATTTCACCCCCAGGCGTGTTCCTCCCACTCCTCCCGACGGCCGGGGACCGACGTGCTCGAAAGCGATCTCCTTGTCGCGCTCGATCGCGTAGCGAGCATGGGAGGCGGCCACCTCGTCGGCATCAGTCTCCACCTCGGCTCGCTTGACTCCGCCGGTCGACTCGAGCCTGCTGACGGCTTCTGTGAGCTTGCGGTCGACGAGCCAGTAACGGGTCGGCATCGGGGTGCCGTCGTCGAGCAGAGGAGCGTTTCGGATTACAACGGGCGAACCGTCTTTCCGCCTGACCGCTACTTCGAACCGTGCGCTCGGCTCCCTACCGAGGAGCTTCGCCACGAGGTCGCGATCTTTGGATTCATCGGGGTCCGGATCATCGGCGGCTGGCACGTCGCCGTTCTAGCCGAAGGCTCTCAGCGCCAGAACTCGAGCGTGTCGAGCACCCGATCCCACAGCCCCGGCGAAAACGCGCCGTGGCCGGCGGCAGTCGATCGTGAGTGGCTGGCGCCCGCAGGGGGGCTCGCCGCAGAACCGTCGACGAGGGATACGGACTGGCTGGACCCCGGAGCGATGGGCCCCTGGTTCAACGAGCTTCTCCCGTCTGATGAACCCGTGGTGTCGCTTCCCGCCGCGGGAAGCACGGTGTAGGCCTTGGAGCCCGACTTCACCATGTCGTAATCGCGGTGCGCCAGATTCGAGACCGTGCCTGGCTGAGACAGCTCTACTGCCTGTCGTTCCAAGGCAACGTTTCCAGCTTGAAGCTTCGCCAGTTCCGCCTTGTCGCCGGAAATGGCGTTGCGCTGATGGAGCAGGGCGGCCGCGGGAAAGCTCGTGGCCAGGACGATCACACAGAACGCCGCACACGTGATCATCACCACACGGGCCTGCCGGCGACGGATCGCCTTGCGGCGCTGCATCCGGGTCGGCGGCGCGGAAGGCTCCTTGCGCCCGTCGGAGGAATCTCTGTCGATCTTCATTGCCCCCCTCGGCCGGCCGGCCCGGCGAGAGCGCTACGACCCAGGAACCCGGCCGACTCGGCCAGGTCCTCCTCGATGCGCAAAAGCCGGTTGTACTTTGCGACACGATCCGAGCGCGCCGGAGCCCCGGCCTTTATCTGTCCGCAGTTGGTGGCCACCGCCAGATCGGCGATCGTGGTGTCCTCGGTGTCACCCGAACGGTGAGACATAACCGACGTGTACGCAGCACGACTGGCCACGTCCATCGTCTCGAGTGTTTCGGTGAGTGTCCCGATCTGATTGACCTTCACGAGCACTGAATTGGCGACGCCCTGCGCGATGCCGCGAGCCAGACGCGCCGGATTGGTCACGAAGACGTCGTCGCCCACGAGCTGGATACGACTCCCCAACTTGTCGGTCAGCGCGGCCCACCCGTCCCAGTCTTCTTCGGCCATTCCGTCTTCTATAGAAAGGATGGGGTACCGCCCCACAAGATCTACCCAGAAGTCGACCATCTCCGCTGCAGACAGCTCGCGACCTTCGCTCTTGAGCACATACTTGCCGTCGCGCCAGAACTCGGTTGATGCAGGATCCAATGCAATGGCGACTTCTTCCCCCGGCGTTCTTCCCGCTTGCTCGATCGCCTCGACGAGCAGCTCGAGCGCTGTCTCGTTCGACGGAAGATCGGGAGCAAAACCACCTTCGTCACCGACCGTCGTGGACAGTCCGCGTCCTTGGAGGACCTTTTTGAGAGCGTGATAAGTCTCCGCACCCCAACGGATCGCTTCGGAGAAGGACGCCGCGCCGACGGGGAACAGCATGAACTCCTGCAGATCCACGTCGTTGTCTGCGTGCAGCCCGCCGTTGATGACGTTCAACATCGGAACGGGAAGGACATGCGCGTTCGCCCCGCCGACATACCGGTACAGCGGTATGTCGAGCTCGGCGGCGGCGGCTCGTGCCACCGCAAGAGACACCGCCAGGATCGCGTTCGCCCCGAGGCGACCCTTGGTAGGCGTCCCGTCCAGATCGATCAGGCAGTAGTCGACGGCGCGCTGGTCGAGAGCATCGAAGCCTTCGAGGATCCCGGAAATCTCACCGTTCACATGCTCGACCGCCCCTAAGACGCCCTTGCCTCCGTAACGCGGTCCCCCGTCACGCCATTCGGTGGCTTCGTAGGTTCCGGTGGACGCGCCGGACGGCACGATTGCCACGCCGGTGGCACCCGTGTCGAGCACCACTTCGGCCTCGACCGTGGGGTTGCCGCGGGAGTCGAGGACCTCGCGGCCTATTACCTGCTCGATACTGCTCATCTCGAAACCCCTGGGGTTGGTGTGGTCAAAGTTAGCTTCCGGGGTTCCGCACCTGGCGGAATCCCCCGGACCTCCTGTTTTGTCTTGATATCAGAAGCTTTTTCGTTCTTTCAGCCAGAACCGGACTGTTCGGCCTCACGGATGCTCGCGGCCAACCGACCGGCACGGGCCCGTAGCGCCGACTCTGGATCCACTCCGAGCCGGCGCGCAAGATTGGCCAGGGCAAGAAGCGCTTCTCCGACCTCGTCGACCGTCTGGCGCTCCGCCTCCAGCGTCTCCCCGCTCGACCCTGCGGGCAGGTGGCCCAGCCGATCCAGCGCCCGTGCGACTCTCTGCCCATCATGGATTGGCCGTCCGTCGGCTTCGGACCCCTGGTCGGACATCCCGATCGACTCGGCCTTGCGCTGAAGCTTGGCCGCCAGTGCCAGAGCGGGCAGATCCCTCGGAATCCCGTCCACGATGCTCGAACGGCCCTGCTCGGTGCGTTTGAGCAGCTCCCAGCGGCGCGCTACGTCCTCTGGCGTGTCGGCTGAGGCGTCGCCGAAGACGTGTGGATGGCGTCCCACGAGCTTGGTGTGAAGTCTCTCCGCCACGTCGGCCAGCGTGAACCAACCCTGTTCAGATGCCAGGGCGGAGTGGAACACAACCTGGAATACCAGGTCCCCGAGCTCCTCTTCGAGGTGTGCAATCGCGGTCTCTCCCACCTCGGATCCCGCCGCGGCCACGTCCTCGATCGCATCAAGCGCCTCGTAGGCCTCCTCGAGCAGATGCCTGGCCAGAGAGCCATGGGTCTGCTCGCGGTCCCAGGGGCACCGTTCGCGCAGGATCCTCACCAGCTCGACCAGTCGCATCATCTCCGAAGCAATGGGAGCCTCGAGCTGCGGAATCCACAGAGCGGTCAGATGATCGGCTTGCGGCTCGCGGCGGTGATCCAACTGGGCCCAGGGGATCGGGATCACCATCTCGTCTTCGAGGCCGAGGTGATGAAGAAGGATTGCCGCGTCGTGACCCACTGGGGGCCGGTCCGCAGACAGCTTGATCTCGGAGAGGATCTGCCGGTTGTAGGTCTGCGCCACCAGGAACGGACCCCGCTCACCCGCTGACTGCGCCGCGAAGTCCGTCCCGTCGATCAACCTGACGGAGGTGGCCACCGGATCTACTCCGAGCCTGACCCAGGCCAGGTCGAGAAACGACATGGCCGGATTGATCTGCGTGGTGATCCGCCCATCGGCGCGCAGAAGCTCCACGGTCCGTTCACAGATGAGCGGGGAACCGGGGACGCAATAAACGACGGTCCCGGGCCACGCGGCGGACGTTGCATCTACGAGCGTCTCGACGATCCGCGCGTAGACCTTGTCGAAGGAGTCCGACGAGTCGTAGATGTCATCGAAGGTGTCGGCCCGCCGGGCCAGGTCGAGCACCAGGGCCGCGCCGGGATGTCTGGCGGTGCGTAGGAAGACCCGATCGGCATTTGCGACTGCTACCCGGGTGGATTCCGGAACCAGCTCATCGCCGCCCGGTCCCAGGCCCGCGATGACAAGGCGCGCCTGCGATGCATCGTGCACCGCTTTTGACGAGGTCCGGTTAGGACGAGCCGTCGACGCCCGGGTTCAAGGCGTAGGCGGCCACAGGCGCATTGGGTGGTGCCACCTCGGAGAGGATGCCGTTCTTGTTCGGCTTCCACGCACCGAACTGAGGGTTGACGGTGACCGAGGCGCTCTTGAACAACTTGGACTGCTCATTTACGAGAACAGCGAGATTCTCGTGGATGATGTAGTCGCGGATCTCGTTCGACAACGTCGTGTTGAGCGGCTCTGTCTCCTTCTTGGTGATCTCGAGGACCACCCAGTCGTCAGTTCCTCCGTTGTCGACCTGAGATGAGTCGTCGAAGGGTGGAGCTACCACGTCTTGGTCGAGGCTCACATCGTTGAGGGCGCCCGCCCAGTTGGGCTGATCGTCACCTATGTAGGCCAGTGGCTCGCACTGCTCGTATGCACCGTTCGCGCTGAATCCGTACTGCGCCAGATCGGCGTTCAAAGACGACGACTCGGCGATGCTCGAGAAGCTCGCCCCGCCCTTGATCTTCTGGTAGTCGGTGGTGGCCTCCGCCTGCGTCGAGGTGGCGAGCGCATCGAGACACAGATAGCGGAAGTCGTTGGGATTGGCGAGATAGAACGCGTCGACACCCTTCGGACCGAGATTCACATGGCCGACAACCGACACCAGCCTCTCTTCGTCGGCGAGCTGCGTGACCAGTTGATTCACGAACCAGCTCGGCAACCCTGCCACAAGGGTCTGACCGGTCTGACCACAGGGGGAGGATCCCGTTGCCGGAGTCAGGTCATTGGGAAGATCGGTGCGCGCGTAGCTCAAGAATGTGGCGTTCACCGGAGCGTGCAGGCGGCCGAGCTCCTGGTTGTACACGTCGCTCTGGATGAGCTGTGTCAGCTCGGCGTCTGCCTCCTCGGTCGGCACTGTGGAAGTGGCCGCGCCCTGCGCCGGAATCTTCTTGCTGGCCAGCAGCTCGAGGGCGCACCGCACGTCTGAGTTCTTCGACACCAGGTTCAGCTGGTTCTGGAACCCCGATTCCGAGATCTGGGTCCCGTTCACCGTGGCTGCCGGAGGCGTCCAATTGCACGCTGAAAGCGAGGCGGCCACCGCCCCGAGGACCACAACGACTGCTATTCGTCTCACGAACGGGGCATGCTACCGGCCTGGTCGACACCCCCACCTGCGCAGGGCCCTGAGGGGCGAAAGCCACAGCAAGTCCTAAGCAACGACCGGCGGCTCGAACCGGTTCGGCCCCTCAGCCGGACTCGGGAGGGACCAGGTCACGCAGGATCGACGCCACCTGGACCGCCGGGTCCTCGGAGCCGGAGATCCCGATGATGAGCTGGGTTGCGGTCTCCTTCCAGATGGCATCGGGATGGAGCCTTTTCAGGCGCACCTGGGAGCTCATCTGCAGCTGAAGCGGCGAGATCCGGGCCACGAGAGGCCTCGGACCGAAGCTGGTCGCCAGCCTCGACCCCGGACCGGTCTGTCCCACCCGTAGAGGTGTGACCGTCACCTCGGTTACGCCGGTCCTGATGCACTCGACGCGCAAGCGTGCCACCGCCAACAGGCCCTCGGCCGGCTCGGGGGGCGGCCCGAAGCGGTCCACCCACTCCGAGCGGATGTCGTCGACCTCCTCGTGCGTGGCGACCTGCGCCAGGCGCCGGTAAGCCTCGAGGCGCAGGTCCTCACGTTCCACATAGCTGGCCGGAAGGTGGGCATCTGACGGCACGTCGATGGAGATCTCGATCGGCTGGCGGATGGGCTCACCTTTGAGCTCGGCGACCGCTTCCGCCACCAGCTGCACGTAGAGGTCGTAACCGACCGCGGCGATGTGCCCAGACTGGTCTCTTCCCAACAGGTTCCCGGCTCCTCGGATCTCGAGGTCGCGCATGGCGATCTTGAAGCCACTGCCGAGCTCTGTGTGCTCCCCGATGGTGCGGAGTCGCTCGTATGCGGCCTCGCTCAGGACCTTGTCCCGCGGATGCAGCAGGTACGCGTACGCACGCTGGCCCGCTCGTCCGACGCGACCTCGCAACTGGTGGAGCTGCCCGAGGCCGAGACGATCGGCACGATCCACGACCAGGGTGTTGACGGTGGGCATGTCTATGCCCGACTCGATGATCGTGGTGCACACGAGCACGTCGAAGCGCCGCTCCCAGAAGTCCACCACGACCTGCTCGAGCGTTCCCTCGTCCATCTGACCGTGCGCCACCGCCACCCGGGCCTCGGGAACGAGAAAACGCAGGCGTTCGGCGACCGAATCGATGTTCTGCACCCAGTTGTGGACGTAGAAGACCTGGCCCTCCCGCAACAGCTCGCGCCGGATCGCTTCGACCACCGCAGCCTCTTCGAATTCCCCCACGTAGGTCAGGATCGGTTGGCGTGCCATAGGAGGTGTGTTGATAAGCGACAGGTCGCGAATACCTGTCAGTGCCATCTCGAGAGTTCGGGGTATCGGGCTCGCGGTGAGGGTCAGCACGTCCACGCCCGTAGCCATTGCCTTCACGGCTTCTTTGTGGCTGACCCCGAAGCGCTGTTCCTCGTCGACGACCAACAGACCGAGGTCCTTGAACTTGATCCCCGCCGTGAGGAGGCGGTGGGTCCCTATGACCACGTCGATGGAACCGTCAGCCAGTCCCGCGATCACTTCCTTCGCCTGTGGCGGCGTGAGGAACCGCGAAAGCATCGCCACCTTGATCGGCATCGATCGGTAACGATCGCTGAACGTCTGCATGTGCTGTTGGGCGAGAAGCGTGGTCGGCACCAAGATGGCGACCTGCTTTCCGTCCTGCACCGCCTTGAAGGCAGCCCGGACAGCCACTTCGGTCTTCCCGAACCCGACGTCGCCGCACACCAGCCGGTCCATCGGAGTGGGCGTCTCCATGTCGACCTTCACTTCTTCGATCGCTTTGAGCTGGTCGGGCGTCTCGACAAAGCCGAACGCGTCCTCCACCTCGAGCTGCCACGGAGTGTCGGGGCTGAAGGCGTGACCGGTGACCACCAGTCGCGCCCGGTAGAGCTGCACCAGCTCGCGGGCGATCTGCTCGACGGCCGCACGGGCCTTGGCCCGGGTTCTCTGCCAGTCGTTTCCGCCGAGCTTGTTCAAGGTCGGCGACTCGCCGCCGCTGTAAGGCGTCAGCGAGTCGATCTGATCGGTCGGGATGTAGAGCTTGTCGTCGCCGCGGTACTCGAGCAGGAGGTAGTCACGTGACGCGCCGTTGACTGTCCGCGTGACCATGCCGGTGTACTTGGCCACACCGTGCTGGCGGTGCACTACGTAGTCACCGGGCGCCAGATCGTCGAAGAAACCGTCGGTGGCCCGCGCCCTCGCCTTCGGAGCGCGGTGAGCCCGGCGCCGGCCCGTCATGTCCTGCTCGGTCAGCACTGCGACCTTGGCCCCGGAAACGACGAATCCCTGATCCAACTCACTCACGGCCACGTGGAGGCCGGGAAGGGCGAGGACGGCGTCGTCGGACCCGAAGGCCGCTACGGCGCCTTCTTGAGCCAGAAGATCCACCATGCGCTTTGCGCCGCCTTCGCTCGACACGCACACGGTGACGCTGAAGCCGTCGTTTACAAGGCGCGACAACTGAAGCACCAGCTCAGAACGGTCTCCTGGCGCAGATGTCCATCCCCGGGCGGCCAACTCGGGAGTGTCGGGGCCTTCTGGAACCGACACCACCGACATCACAGGCGCCCTGCAGCGGGCGAACAGTCGATCAAAAGAGACGTGCAAGCGGGGGAAGGGCGAATTCGAATCGTCGTCTTCTGCGCCGTTTGCCGATGACCCCGGTTCCTCCGAATCGGTCCGGTGATCGGCCCCCCAGGTCTGAGCCAGGGCCTGGGCCAGGGCGGCCTCGTCGTCCGCCAGCTCGGCTGCCCGATCCCTCGCCCTTCTCGGCTCTACGACGATGACCTGCGCCTCGTCACCCAGAAAATCAGGAAGCAACGACGGGTCGTCGTTTAGCCACGGGAGCCACGACTCCATCCCGTCGAACGATTGGCCGTCGGCGAGGCGGTCCCAGTGAGCCCGGCCCCAGGGTTCCGATCCCACGAGCGCCGTCGCCCGGTCCCGCAGGGCCTCGGTAGAGACCAGCTCCCGGCATCCGAAGATGACAGCGTTTCCGATCGTTTCGACCGATCGCTGATCACTCGGGTCGAACGAGGTGAGGCGGTCGACCTCGTCACCCCACAGATCGATGCGAACAGGCATTTCGGCGGTCGACGGGAACACGTCGACGATTCCCCCTCGCACCGCCACCTCACCGACGTGCTCGACCTGGTACTCCCTGCGGTAGCCCATCTCGACCAGACGAGCTACGAGGTCGTGTTGGTCGACGCGGTCGCCGGCGGCAACTGTGATCGGGGTCGCCGCGCCCAGGTTCGGAGGGAGGATCTGCAGCACCGAGCGCATCGGTGCGATGACGATGGCGGGGATCTGCCGCTCGTCCCCGACAGGACCCGTTGGGGCCTGTGCCGCGCCCGAGGCGCCGGCCGGGTGACCATCATGGTCACCCGCTCCGAGCCGCCACAGCAGGCGCAGGCGCTGTCCCATGGTCTGGACTTCCGGGCTCACCCGTTCGAAGGGCAGCGTGTCCCAGGCCGGGAAGAGCTCTACCTCGTTGGGTTGCACCAAGGCGCGAAGGTCGTGTGCCAGGCGCTCGGCGTCAGACGCGGTCGGCGTAACAACGAGAAGCGGCTTTCGGGTTGCCGCTGACGAAAGCGCAGCTACGAAGAAGGAGAGGGCTACCGCGGGAACCGTGAGCACCGGCTGGGCACCTTCGACCGCGGCCACGAGCGTTGGATCGCGCAGAAGCAGTGACGGGAGGGACCGGAGGCTCACAGTTCCAGGGTATCGACGGGCCGTATCTAGACAGTCACGGATCCACGGTCCCGGAGTCGGCGAGACGATCTCGTCCGATCTCGTCGAGCCTCCGGTTCACGGTTTCGATCGCGGCCTGGGCCGAATACTCACCCCTGATGGTCAGCCGGCCGGCCTCCCCGATGCGCGTGCGAAGCTCCGGGTCCGACGCCAGCAGCCGCATCCACCGTGCGGCCTGTTCCACATCTGCGTCGGCCCACAGTGAACCGACCTGGTACACCCCGGACGCCTCCTGATTGAAGACGTGGTCCGCGCTCGTGATCTCTGTGATCCTGTAGCTCACCTGGCAGCTGTTCCCCGACGTCGCATAATCGAGGTTCCCTGAGTACGCGGTAGCTATCACCGGTTTTCCGAGTGCCATGGCCTCGGCGATGCCGAACCCGAAACCCTCGGACCGATGAAGCGATACGTAAACGTCGGCGCACGAGAAGAGATCCATCAACTCGTCATGGTCCATGTCCTTATCGATGAGAACACCGCCCACTTCAGAGACGGCCTGCCGTAACCACCGATCGACATCGGGTCTGCGGTGCAGGTTCACCACCTTCATCACGAGACGCGTTCTCGGTACATTCCCCGATTCGCCCTGAAAGGTCGATCGAAAAGCCCGCGCGAACGCGTCGACGAAAGCTCCGGGATTCTTTCTTGCCACGATCGAGTTCACGTCGAAGCTGAACAGGAACACCACTTCGTCTTCGTCAAGCCCGAAGTCGGCGCGGGTCTTCCCGCTTCTGTCGAGCTCGGGGACGATGGCCGGTACGACATACACCGGAACCTTGGTGGCTCTTTTGAAGGCCGCTTGAACGAACCTGGTCGCCACCCAGATCTCGTCGACGCGAGCCATCTGGGGAACCAGGTGGTCGGGGAACGTCGGAAGCTCCCAGTACCACGTGGCGATGGTGTAGTTCTTTCGTCCCCGTGGCTGGATCACGTCATCGGAGATGCCCGCGAACTCGTTGATGTTCAACATCCAGATGTCGATCCCGTAAGGCCTCGAATCGTCGGCGTCGAGGATGACCCTCGGGATCCTCTTTTCGTCCCTCGGGGCTCCGGAGGCGATGGTTCCGACGCTCAACTCGTATCCGGCTTTGTCCATAGCCACGACCAACCGGCGTGCCGCTTCCGCCAGACCGGTTGTGGCGGCCCAGTCGCCGAACACATTCACCGGCCACTTGGGCTCAGAAGACCGATCGGGAGCTTCCGCCGCCACGGGGTCGGGAGAGGGAGAGGCGATCTGTAGGGATCCGGTTCGACCGCACTCCGCGACAAGTTCTTTGAGTCCGGCGATCTCGTTGCGCATTTCCGCCACCTGCAGACTCTGCTCCACCAGGTCTGACCGGATTGCCGACACGTCGACGTGGCGATCGGAAAGCTCCTCGGCGACGCTCGGGGCCATCGGTGGTTGCTCCTGCACTGCAGCGACGATCAATTGGTTGAACGCCGCCTGTTGTCGGGTATAGCCACGCAATGCCCGGAGCAAAAGCCTCTTTGCAAATCGACCGCGCGTCGTTCCTGGCAGTTGCCCCACTAGCCCCGCTTGTTCGGCCGCCCGCTCCAGCGCCGCTCGTTTCGGAGTCTCCTCAGCCATAACGTTTTTGACGCGCCGCGCGGTTCCCGAGATCGATCAGCTCGGAGCCATACTCGGAAATAACGGACCTAGGCAGCGCGTCATTGTAACGATCGGTCCCCGGCCAAAACGGCCAAAGGCGCTACCAGGGCCTAACGCCAGGAGGACCTGTCGAGCCGGTACTGTCTGTCGAGGGAGAGCCCCAACGGAAAGCCGCCGCAAATCCGACATTTGAGCAGGGGAAACAGTGTTAGACGTAGACGGGCACGTGATCGCTGCTGACGATCTCGTGGCAAGAGTTGACAAGTTCGTAAAGAGGATCGACGAGGCGGTCCCCGAAACGGGGCTCTCGACAGATTCGCGAGCACCTACGGAGGACGCCGTCCCCCCGGTTCGCGCTCCGATTCCGCCCATGCAGGCTTTGCACACGGAGCTTCGTCCACCCGACCTCGGGCACCCTCAAACTCCGCGCGGCCGAGCGACCAAGCTGGCCAAGCAGGTAGTGCGGAAGTTGACGAACTGGTACGTCGAGCCGCGCTTCGAGGTCCAGCAGAACTATGACGGCCACAACATTCACTTCGCCATGGCCGTCATCGACGAGTTGCAACGGGTAGACCGCGAACTGGTGGAGTTGAGGCGGCAGAACACGCAGTTGCGGCTCCAGGTCGTCGCGGCAGTCGAGCGACTGAATCGGTTCCGCAGGGAGCAGGGATCTGAACGCGACACGCTTGAACGCAACGTCGATTCACTGATCAACGATTTCGGAACGTATAAGACGGGTCTCGACCACTTCAATCGCGAGCTCGAGCGCCTGAACGCGGCGGGTCACAGTGGAGTGCACATCGACTACTCCGAATTCGAAGACAGGTGCCGGGGATCGAGTGAGTCGTTGCGCCAAGCCCAGGAGCGCTACGTCTCGTTTTTCCCGAACCCGAATGGGAGCGGCCAGATCGTGGACATCGGCTGCGGACGCGGGGAGATGCTCCAGGTCCTTATCGAGGCCGGCTACGACGTGGTCGGCCTCGACATCAATCAGGAGATGATCGACACCTGTCGATCAAAGGGCCTGCCGGTGCTCCAGGAGGACGGGATCTCGTTTTTGAAGAGATCGGAGGACGAGTCTCTGAGAGGCATCTTCTGCGCTCAAGTCGTCGAGCACATGCTGACATCAGAGGTAGAGGAGATGATGCAGCTCGCTCGCCGGAAACTGATCACCAGTGCTGTCCTCGTCGTGGAGACGATCAACCCGCGAAGCCTGTTCGCGTTGGGCAACCACTTCTTCGCCGACACCTCTCACGTGAGACCGGTCCATCCGGAAACGCTGAGATTCATTTGCGAGCAAGTGGGCTTTTCCAAGGTTGAATTGGTGGAGCTGTCAGAGCATCCGGCCATGACGGCGATCGCGGACCTGCCCGACGATGACGTCGGAAAGACCGTGGCGGATCTCGTCCGAAGCGTGTTCGGCTATCAGGATTACGTGATCGTCGCGACCAAATGACCCATTTCGACGAGATCAACCAGTTCCATCCGGGAACGGCGCTCGGGGACGCAATCACGCAGCAGATGCTGCATCTCCAGGAGCACCTTCGCGCCCTCGGATACCGATCTGAGATCTTCGCCGAACACATCGCAGCCGGCCTCGAGGACCGCATTCGGCCGGTACGTTCGTACAAAGGCTCGGAAAAGAACCTTCTGCTCGTCCATCATTCACTGGGCAGTGAGTACTTCGAAGAGGTCATCGATCTGCCGGACGCCGTGGTCGCGGTGTACCACAACGTGACGCCGGAGTGTTATTTCAAAGACGAGATCTTCCGGCACTTCATCCGGCTGGGGCGCGATCAGCTGAACCTCCTTGCGCGCCGGGCCCTGGTCGGAGTGGCGGCATCGAACTACAACCGCCGCGAGATGCTCCAAGCAGGATTCTGGCGGCCCGAGGTGCTGCCGGTTCGAACGGACTATTCCGCGTTCTCGCGGGTGGGCGCCAAGCGTGAAACCTGGACCACCGATTGGCTCTACGTCGGACGCATCGTCGGAAACAAGTGCCAGCACG
>JBAPRR010000285.1:0-12842 GCA_049281195.1 Acidimicrobiales bacterium | reverse complement strand
CCACCTCGAAAGGATCGCCGCCGAGTGCCACAGTTTCGTCGACCCCCAGCCCCGGCAACGTTGCCAGGCGCCCCGCGTCGCGCCCGGTACCCACCACCCGGGCGGCACCGAGATGTTTTGCGATCTGTACCGCCATCTGCCCGGCGTTGCCGGTGGCGCCGAGAACGACGATGCTCTGACCAGGCCGGAATTTGATGCGCCTCGTCAACGCGAGCCACGAGGACATGGCCGGGTTCATCGCAGCTGCGATCAGCACCGGATCGGCGCCGGCGGGCAGGACGATGCTTCGACGCAGATCGATGACCGTTTTTTCGGCCAGGGCGCCCATCGTGGTGTCCAGTAGGACGAAATAGCGCAACGTTCCGTCGGGCGTCCGACCCACTCCGTCGATGCCAGGGACCAGAGGAAGCTCGTCGGTGCTGGTGTAGTGGATACCTGCGGCTTGAGATCTGACCCGGGGATGCAGGCCCACCGCTATCACGTCGACCAGGACCTGGTCCGAGGTGCGCGGTCGAGGGGTCGGAAACTCTTGACAGGTAGGCGGCGTGTCGAAGGAGGTGACGACGGCGGCTCGCATGCTGGCCTCTAATCTAGTTGGGATTACCAACTAGATTAGATGGGAGTACGAACTAATGCAAGCTAGGTTATCGACGTGCCGCCAATCGCGAAGGTCGACAATCAACCCTCTTCCCAACTGATCGACAGCCTCGTCAGGACATCGTTCGCGGTGACGGCTGTATTGAGCCAGGTGGCGGCGGCTCACGACATGTCGCTCACCCAGCTGCGAGCGATGGCGGTCCTCCGCGATCGTGAACCGAAGATGGCCGAGCTCGCCAGCTTCCTCGGACTCGATCGGTCCTCTGTCAGCGGGTTGATCGACCGGGCGGTGGCGCGAGGACTGGTGCACCGGACAACCAGCAACGAGGATGGTCGGGCGATCCACGTGAGCCTCACCCCGGAAGGAAAGCGGCTGGGCCGCGAGGGCGCACATGAGATCGCCGGCCTCGTCTCGCCGATGCTACGGAGCCTGAGTCCACAAGATCAGGACCGTCTGCGGGTTTTGCTCGAGAAGTTCCTCGGCTGAGACGTTTCCTACCTGTGGGCTTCAATCCTGGTGGCCGGTTGCGCAGCGGCCGACTCGGTGAACCCGGCAGGGATCTGGGCGGTCAAGAGGTTCAGATTCTGAGGGGTCGGCGAGAGCCATGTGACAGTGGCGGTTTGGGTCATGCCGCCCGGCAACCTCAGGATTCTCTCGATCGGGAGGTATGTCGTAGCGTCGACGAACAGTGTCACCGACGCTCCGGGGGTGCTCCGGACATTCGAATTTGCGATCTCGAACGGCATGAAAGTGGCGATTCCGGCAACTGCCGCTCCGGCTCCGGTCAGTTCGAATGCCGGTTCACCATCGAGGGTCGTACGGCCGATCACGTGTAGTAGTCCTCCGGCGAGCCCACTGCGGATCTGGTTCGCCACATCCAATTGGGAGAGCTCCGTGATCGGAAACTGCGCACTGGGCCGCCAGGTTCGAGTGGAGTAGTTGACCAGCCTCGAATCCCTCACTCCGTTTTCGACCGTGGTCGAGTCGTCGATACCCGGTGCGCCCGGAGTGCTGAACAGCTCGAGCCGTGAATCCGAGCCGTAGTACCACAGATCAACCGTAAGACTGCCTGTCGGTCCACCCGTGTCCGTCTCGTGTATGTGCTCGATGCCGGTTCCGCGTGCTTGTGCAATTGCCGCCGAGGTCTTGTAGACGACGGTACTGGCATCGAGCACCGCGGTCGGCTTCCCGTTCCCGGAGTTGGGGATGCCGCCTACGCCGTCTTTCAACGAGGAGCTTCCGGACGTCACGGCTCCGATGATCACGAGAACGACGACAAGGGCTGCTGCGGCTCCCGTGAACGCGGCGCGGACCCCTCGCACTCCTCGCGGAGTTGTCCCATGTTTGCCGTCGCCGCTACGCCCGAGGAATCGCATCGACGTAACGGACGTATCGACCTCCATGCAGAGAATCCGCTCACACAGATCCAACGCCTCGTCATCTTGATCAACGGGCACGATCTCCTCCCAGTCAGGGCGCGCGGCCCTGAGCTTGATGAGAACGGGGTCCTCGATCTTGTATTCAGTCATATGTTGCCTCCACTCGCCGGCATGTGATCGGTAGTTGCCTCGTTTAACTGTCCGCAGGAGTCCTCTCGTTGCATCCGGAGATCAACACCGAGATGTGAGGCCAGTCGATTGCGTGCCCTGTGCAGACGTGTTCTTGCCGCAACCGGGGAGCAGCCGAGAACGACCGCAGCCTCGGAGGGAGAGAGCCCGTCCCAAGCCACCAGCATCAACAGTTCCTGGTCGTCACCGCTCAGCTTGGCGAGTGCCTCACGCAATTGACGTGACTCGGATACGACATCGTCGGCTATATCTGCGCGAGGTTCGGGCGGCGGCAACACCCGGATGAGCTCACTACGCCTGCCGGCGGATCGAAGATGATTGCGCCACAGGTTGTGCGCGACCGCGTAGAGCCAGGGCATGGGATCGTCTCTCGGAACATCTTGAATGCGCCGCCAAGCAACCTCGAAGGTCCCCGCCACCAGATCTTCGGCGTCGTCCTTGGTGAGGTTCCGATACCAGGCATAACGACGCAGTGCCGGATAGGCCTTGTCGAACAGGGCGCGGAAGTCAGCCTCGGAACCCATCACCATTTAACTGTCCCGGAGTGGGTGATCGTTACAGATGTTCTCAATGTGTGGTTGTGAAAACCCATGCGAGATCACACGTTTGGTTGTGGGGACCCTGGCAGGGTAGAGGACCTCGGGTGCCAGTAATGATCGGTACCTCTGGGTGGCAGTACTCCGATTGGGCCTCGGGAGCCTTCTATCCGAAGAGCCTCCCCAAGGCTCGATGGCTGCACTTCTATGCCCAACGTTTTCGGACTCTGGAATCGAACAGCGCCTTTTACAAGCTTCCTTCAATGACGCTGTTCGAAGATTGGGCCTCACAGACTCCTGACGATTTCGTCATGACCGTGAAAGCCAGCCGCTTCCTTACCCACGTGCGGAGGCTGCGCGCGCCCGAAGAGCCTGTGGCGCGATTGCTCGAGAGCACACAAGGACTTGGCCACAAGCTCGGCCCGATCCTGTTGCAGCTCCCTCCTACATTGTCTCTGTCGCTCGATGGACTGGCCGAAACGCTCTCTTGTTTTCCGGCCACGGTGAAGGTGGCCGTCGAGTTGAGACATTCGTCGTGGTTCGTCGGAGAGGTCCGCTCATTGCTGGAGGAGAAAGGGGCCGCTCTGTGTCTGACGGACAGGATCAATCGTCAATCGCCGCTCTGGCGGACCGCCCATTGGGGTTATGTCCGCTTCCACGAGGGAACTGCTTCGCCCAGGCCGAGTTATGGAAGGGCGGCCCTCGACCGCTGGGCCGAAAGGATCTCATCGTTGTGGAGCCCTGAAGAGAGCGTCTTCTGTTACTTCAACAATGACGTCAACGCATGCGCTCCGAAAGACGCCCATCAACTCGGTCTCGCCGTCAAACGCCACGGTTACGAGTCGACCAGAACGACCGCTCCGGAGGAGCCCGCATCAGATTGAGAACGCCATAGTTTGAGAGCCCAGTGGAAACGAGTATGCATGTCGGATGGCGCCCTTCGATTCGCGTTTGACCGTCGACGGGAGAACCATCTGCGTGCGCGAGGTGGGAGATCCCGACGGGAAACCGGTCCTCTACTTTCACGGAACCCCGACATCGAGGTTGGACATCGACCTGGCCGACGACATCGCGTCGGAGCAGAGCGTCCGCCTGGTTTCCTTCGACCGTCCCGCTTGTGGTAAGTCAGATCCGGCGGCGTTCAGCCTCAATTCGATTGCCCGTGACAGCCGGGGAATCGCCGACCAGCTCGGAATAGTTATCTTCGCCACGCTGGGGCTGTCGGGCGGGGGGCCCTTCGCGTTGGCGGCGGCCACCCTCGGTGACGGTCGGGTGGTGCACGTGGGAGTGGCCGATGGAGTGGCGCCGTATCAGCTCGCTCCGGGATCGATGGATGACCTGAGTGATGGTGACCGCGCTGCGGCCGCTCGTCTGCCCGAGGATCCGGAAGGGGCCGCGCAGAGATTCGGTGACGGATTCGCACGGTTGAGGGAGGCGCTTTTGTCGGACGAAGGCGTTGGAGGCGCAGCTGTCTTCGGGCCGTATTTGAGCGAATCAGATCGGATGCTGATGGAGGATCCCGTCATCGGCACACATGTCATCGCCTCGATGCGCGAGTCGCTTCGACCCGGCGTAGAGGGGGCGGGATGGGACAACGTGTCGTGGCTCGGCCATTGGGATGTGGATCTGTCACTCGTGGGGTGCCCGGTACTTCTCTGGTACGGACAAGACGATCGGTTTCTTCCTGCGAGCCACCCCGGATGGCTCCACGACCATCTGGCGGATTCGCGCTTGATCATCAAACCCGGTGAGGGACACTTCGGTCTGTTCGAGCATTTCGCCGAGATCCTCGCCATCATCGCGGCTTGACCTACGGCGCGTGCCTACGCGCCGATGTCGTGGACCATCCACACGTTGGGTTCCCAGTAGCGACCGACACCGTCTTGGACGTCCAGCGGAGCAAGTCCCGCCGGGAAGACATAAGTGCCGTCTTCGGGAAACTCCATTCCGGTCCACGTTCGCCAGTCGTCGACTGGAGCGGTTATTTCCAGGGACCGCGGTGCGGCGCGGAGAATGCGCCCACCGAGTCGCGCATGGACCCGCATCCAGGGATCGAAGGGCAGACCGTCATCGCGTACCCAAGTGGCATAACGCTCGATGGCGATGAGGGGATAGCGATCCTTCCAATTCGGCCGAACGGGTGCGATCAGAGGCGTAAGGCGCGCCTGTTGGGCAACCGACCTCATCGAAGCTATAACCAGACTGCTGAGCCCGGTGCCCTGATAGTCAGGGTCCACTTCGGCGGCCAGGGCGGCCAGGGCGCTCGGACGACAGGACTCCTCGATCGCGTGCAGGCCCGCTTCATCGATGCCCGCGGGCAGGTTCTCCATCGATCCGTCCCACTCGACCGGAATCGTCCGGCCCCGGGCGATCAACCGCTCGGAACGACGATCGACCAACAGGATCTGCAGGTGGGCGTGCTTGGGAAACAGTGAGCTGAAATAGCGCCCGGTGTTGTTGCCGTGATTGTTGTAGACCGGCCAAACGTCTTCGAACGTTCTTTCTTCTCGCGCACGTTGCCACAGATCGGGTCTTTCTGCAGCGGTGAAGACGTCCAGCCAATCGGGCGACCGGTCGGGTGGTTCCATCTGAGAGATGTTTGCAGACCGCGTAGGGGGCGCCGTCACTAGCCCGGCGGCTGCGCTACCTACCCATGGCGTCGAGCGCCTCGAGATCCGACGAGGTCAGCTCCAGGGCACCGGCTGCCAGATTCTCCTCCAGGTGCGTCAGGCTCGAGGTTCCGGGAATGAGCAGCACGGTCGGTGCCTTGGCCATGAGCCAAGCCAGCGCCACCTGGGCCGGCGTTGCTCCCAACCGCGATGCGATGCCGAGGGTCGTTTCGGAGTTCAGGACCGGGTTCGCCGGTGCGAACGCGGAGCCCAGGGGGAAGAAGGGCACGTACGGGACGCCGTCGGCACGACATGCGTCGAAAAGTGGTTGGTCTTGCCGGTTTGCGACGCTGTAGGCGTTCTGGACGCATGCGATCTCGGAACTGGATCGGGCCACCTTGTATTCGTCCACAGTCACGTTGCTGAGACCGATGGCCCCGATCAGTCCCTCCTCTCTGAAGCCCCTCATCGCTTCGAGCTGCTCGTGGAAAGGGACGTCGGTGTCCGGATGGCGGCGGAGGTTGACAACCGGAACCTGATCCAGCTCGAGGCTACTGAGGTTGGCTTCGATGCCGGCGCGAAGCTCATCGGGCCGTTGCGCCCCGTGCCATCCCCCTTGGTCGTCGCGCCTGGCTCCCACCTTCGACACCAATACGAGCTCTGCCGGATACGGGTGCAGAGCCTCGTGGATCAATTCGTTCGATACGTCGGGGCCGTAGAACTGGGCGGTGTCGATGTGATCGACGCCGGACTCCACGGCTTTGCGCAGGATGGCCAACGCCTGCGGTCTGTCCGCCGGGGGGCCGAATACTCCTCGTCCCGGGAGCTGCATCGCCCCGAAGCCGACCCGATGGACAGGACGCCCCCCGAGGATCACCGTCCCTGTGGATCCGCTCATCGGGTGACGAGGATGTCCGGGGCTTGAATTTGTGTCATGTACCAGGTCTAGCGGGAATGTCTCTTCCGGTGAGCCGTCCGAGACTGGGAGTGGGGGGTAACACCTGTCGCGTTTGGGGATGGAGCACCTTGCGGTCCGAGCCATTAGAACGTAAGCGACCGCACTTGTGAGGAGAGGAGACCGATGTCTGCAAGCACGAAGATCACCGCGTCCGATGCCGGGACGATCGATGTCGGGGGAGACCTCACGGTCAATCGTCTCGGTTTCGGTGCGATGCGGATCACCGGCACGGGGATCTGGGGTAATCCTCCTGATCTCGATGTTGCCAAGGCCGTGTTGAGACGAGCGGTCGAGCTCGATGTGAACTTCATCGACACGGCTGACTCTTACGGTCCCGACGTGAGCGAGAACCTGATCGCAGAAGCGCTGTACCCCTATCCGGAAGACCTGGTCATTGCCACCAAGGGCGGTCTCGTTCGACCGGGGCCCGGCCGTTGGGAGGCCGATGGGCGTCCCGAGCACCTACGCGAGCAGTGCGAAGGAAGTCTCCGGCGACTGAAGCTCGATCAGATTCCCCTCTACCAGTTCCACCGCCCCGACCCCAAAGTTCCGATCACCGACTCGATAGGAGAGTTGGTCAAGTTGAAGGACGAAGGAAAGATCCGTCACATCGGTGTTTCAAATGTGAGCGAGCAGGATCTCCGCCGTGCACAGTCGTTGACTCCCATCGTGTCGGTTCAGAACCGGTGGAACGCGAGCGACCGTTCGTCGGACCAGATCATCGATTTATGCGATGAGGAGACCCTCGTCTTCCTTCCCTGGGCTCCGATCATCGACGCAGACAGCAGTCCCGCCATCAAGAAGGCCGCGCAGAACCACGGAGCCACCACCCACCAGATCTCGATTGCGTGGGCTCTGGCCCGGTCTCAGAGAATCCTGCCGATTCCCGGAACAGGATCGGTTGATCACCTGGAGGAAAACATCGCCGCCGCTTCGATCGAGCTCACGCACGAGGAGGTCGGCGCGATTCTGGAGGAGAACAAGTAGTTCGGACCCTGACGCTGTGGCCGGGATCGAACTGGAGCGCATCGTCGACGCGGAAGGCGCCGAGCGGTGCGATGTCCTCTTCCGCGAGTACGCCGAGTGGTCGATCGGCCGGTTGGCGGACGAGTGCGGTATGAGCATGAGCGCCGAAGCCGAACAGGCGGTTCATGCCGCGTTCCGGCAGGAATGGCCGGCACTGTTCGCGGATGACGGCCGTCTGTACCTGGCGAAGGTTGAAGACCAGCCGGCGGGAGTCGGCGCGCTGAAACCGATCGACGACGAGTTGGGTGAGATCAAGCGTATGTACGTTCGCGACGCCTACCGTCGCCACGGTGTCGCTCGCCTGGTCCTGGAAACCCTGGTGAGTGACGCGCGCCGCATCGGCTTTCGTACCGTTCGGCTCGAGACGTTGAGCTACATGCGAGGAGCGATCGAGCTCTACCGATCGATGGGCTTCGTCGACGTGGATCGCTTCGAAGCCGAGGGTGCGAAGACCGGAGTGGCCCAGTTCGAGTTGTTCATGGATTTAGCGGTGAATTAGCACGGGTTCATTATTTCTCCGCCATGCGCCACAGGTACCAACTGGCAACTGATCTGTACGGAGCCCATCGTTCTCCCCGCTTCAGCAACGTGTCTTTGTCGGGAAGCTCCTTTCTTTTTGAACGCCACCGCGAAACCCTTCCGCAGCCCATAGTCGTCGGCCGGCAGCACATCGGGCCGGCCCAGGCTGAACATGAGGAACATCTGCGCGGTCCATCTGCCGATTCCGCGTACCTGAACGAGATGTTCGATGAGAGCCTCGTCGTCCATCCGTGCCGCTCGAGCGAGGGTCGGGATGGTCCCATCGAGGGTTTTCTCGGCCAGGTCACGAATTGACAGGAGTTTCGATCGCGACAGGCCGGCTCCCCGCAACGCTTCATCCGAGATATCCATCAGGTGTTCGGCCTCGAGGTAGTCGGCAGTTCCGGACACTAGAGCGCGGACCCGACTGAAGATGACGGCGGCCGCCCTACCGTTCAGCTGCTGGTACACGATCGCCTCAGCGAGGGCGCCGAATGTGCTCGGCGCCTTCTGCAGCGTGAAGGTGAACGGGCCGATCTGGTCGACCGTCCTTCCGAGGACGGGGTCCGAGGTCTTCAGGTGTTCCACGGCGGCTCCACTGTCGAAGCCACGGGTGCCCATCCGTGCCGCGCTCCGGTTGCTCATCTCCGATAGTTAACCCGCTCAGCGATTGCCTGCCGCGAGCGGTGGCAAGCTAGCCCCCGTGTACCGCGACCGCCTCCAACACAGAGAGCTCCGATGACAACGTTTCCTGAGACGGCGAGCATCCGCGAAGTCGGTCCGCGCGACGGTCTCCAAACCGAGAAGCCGCTCGATCCGTCCGACCGCGCAGATCTGATCACATCTCTCGTCGATACCGGAATCATGAACATAGAAGCGGTCAGCTTCGTATCGCCGAAGGCGGTCCCCTCGATGGCCGACCCCACGGCGGTGCTGGCACGGTTGAACCTGCCGCCGGATGTCACGGTGACCGCGCTGGTTCCGAACAAGCGCGGTGCCGAGATGGCGCTCCAGACGGGGATCGACGCCCTCACCATGACGATCTCGGTTTCGGAGACTTACAACCAGCGCAATGTCCACATGTCGACTACCGAATCGCTCGAGCAGGTCCACGCCGTTTGCGATCTGATCGCCGAAAACACGAGCGGCGACAGAACGGTCCCCGTCGATGGTGTCATCTCCTGTGCTTTCGGCTCGCCATACGAAGGTGACATTCCGCCGTCAGACGTTGCCAACCTGTGCAAATGGCTGCGCGACGCCGGAGTGGCCTCGATCACTCTTGCCGACACGACCGGGATGGGGACGCCCCGGGTTCTCGAAGATGTTCTCGAAGCCACAGGCGCCGGCGTGGGCTTGCACCTTCACGACACCAGAGGCACCGGACTTTTGAACCTCTACGCCGCGTTGCGGGCCGGAGTTGTTCGCTTCGACACGTCGATCGGGGGACTCGGAGGTTCGCCGTTCGCCGAAGGAGCCGGGGGCAACGTCGCCACCGAGGATGCGGTTGCTCTCCTCGATGACCTCGGAGTCACAACCGGGATCGACCTCTTCAAGCTGATGGCGGTGAGCAAGCAACTCGAGCAGTTGATCGGCCGGCCCGTCCCGAGCCGAATCGCCCACGCCGGACCACGAATGCCAATTCGACCGTGAGCGACGCGGCCGGTACAGAGCCGTTCTTCGAACGGATCAGTCTTTCGGTTCCGGCCATAGCCGTGCACGGTGGAGCAGGTGCGTTCGAGCGCGTCAGGACTGAAGAAGACGCCAGATCTCTTGCCGACGGGATCAACGCCGCTCTTGTGGCGGGTTGGGATGTGCTCTCCGACGGCGGATCTGCGCTCGACGCCGTAGTCGAGGCCGTCGCGTCGATGGAAGACAGTGGAAAATTCAATGCCGGCAGATCGGGTGCGCGCACGATCGAAGACCACCTGGAGATGGACGCAGCCGTCATGGACGGTGCCTCCGGCAACGTCGGCGGGGTATGTGCGACGACATGGCCCCGCAATCCGGTGCGTGCCGCACTGGCTGTCTCTGCCCTGGGCGGGCCTGCCGAGGGTCCGATCCTTCTAGCCGGGGCGGGGGCAGACCTATTCGCCAAGGACTCCGGTCTCCCCGAGATGGCCGCCGCCACCTCCGGGCTTACCTCTGTTGAGGGCGCAGGCCAGGTTCCCGTACGTTCCGGGTCAGCGGCCGCCGAACCGGATTCACCCGCCGGGACAGTCGGTGCCGTCGCAGTCGACGCGGCGGGACATGTGGCGGCCGCCACCTCTACCGGAGGAAGGTCCGGTCAGCTCCCCGGGCGGGTCGGGGACTCCGCCATACCCGGCGCCGGCACCTGGGCCGACGACAGAACCATCGCCATCTCGGCGACCGGAGAGGGCGAATCCTTTGTGGTCTCCGGGTTTTCGCACCTTGTCCACTGGTCGGTTCTCGACGGGTCGACGGTGAAAGAGGCATTGGCCAGCGCCATCCGCCAGGTCGTCTATCGCGGTGGTGACGGTGGTGCGATCACCATCACTCCCGACGGAGAAGCCGTGTTCGTGTTCAACACCCGGGCGATGGCCCGCGGGTGTCGTGGCAAGACGGAGACCCGCGTGACCATCATCGACAACAACCCCGAACCGCGGGGAACAAAATGAGCCCTCTCCCACTGATGACACGCCGCGCGACCCGTGGGATGGTCTCCAGCGTCGATTACCTCGCATCAGAGGCCGGCGTGGCGACACTCAGGGCCGGTGGGAATGCGGTCGACGCGGCGGTGACCACGTCAGCCGTTCTCGCGGTGACCGCGCCACACCTGTGCGGGATGGGGGGAGATCTGTTCGCTCTGGTGAGCGTTCCCGGTGACCACACACCGCTGGCCCTCAATGCGTCGGGCCGCGCCGGCGGTGGTGCAGACCCCGAGCGGCTCAGAGCCGAGGGCCACTCGCTCATGCCGTTCCGGGACGATCTCCGCTCGGCGCCGGTTCCCGGATGCGTCGACGGCTGGCTGGCGCTCCACACACGTTTCGGGAAACTGCCCATAGCGACTGTTCTCGAAGCTGCTATCGGTTACGCCGAGGATGGGTTCCCGGCGTCACCTCTTCTGGCCGGCTCCGCGGCCACCCTCACCGGCGTAGCCGGTTGTCCCGAGCTCAATGATCCGCCGATCAAAAGTGGTCACATCGTCCGCAGGCGCGGCGTTGCATCGGCGATACGGGCGGTTGTCGACCATGGAAGGGATGGCTTCTACAAAGGCGATTTCGGGGAAAGCCTCATCGAGATGGGGAAGGGCGAGTATGCCGGAGACGACATGGACCGGAACCTCGCGGACTGGGTGGAGCCGCTCAAGGCCCGCGCGTGGGGTCACGATCTGTGGACCGTTCCGCCCAACTCCCAGGGTTATCTGGCGATTCTGGGGAGCCTGATCGCCGAGGGCTTGCCCCTGCCGAGTGATTCCGACGATCCGCTCTGGGCGCACTTCTTGATCGAATCTGCCAGAGTGGCCGCGTTCGATCGCACCGACAGGCTCTTCGAGAATGCCGATGTCCGTCCGCTGTTCGACGAAACCGAAGTCGAAAAGAGACGACACCTGATCGACCCGGACCGCCGTTCCAAGCTGGGTTCGGCTTCTAAGCAGGGCGACACCATGTACATGTGTGCCGTTGATGGACAGGGAATAGGAGTTTCCTTGATCCAGTCGAACGCATCGGGTTTCGGATGCCTGGTGTTCGAGCCCAAAACAGGAATAGGTCTGCACAACCGCGGCATCGGGTTCTCGCTCGTGGCGGGTCATCCCGCGGAGTACGGCCCTCGACGGCGTCCTCCGCACACTCTCGCCCCGATGATCGTCACCCGTCCGGACGGAACTCTTCGCGGTGTCATCGGGACGATGGGTGGGGACGCTCAGCCGCAGATCCTGTTGCAACTGTTGACCCGATGGCTGCACCATGGACGCTCTGCCGGTGAGGTGATCTCAGCCGGTCGTTTCACGCTCTCTGGATCTGCGCACTCGGGATTCGACACGTGGACCGATCCCGACGGAGTCCGCGTCGAGCTCGAAGCAGACGGGCCGGTGGCATGGCCTGACGGTCTTGTTGAGCGGGGCCACCGGGTGAACGTGGTCCACGGAGTGTCCGGATCTTTCGGGCATTCCCACCTGATAGAGGTCGGCCCCGATCCCGTGGATCCATCGACGCGGGTACTCGGAGGGGCCGCTGATCCCCGCGCTCTGGTGGGGGCCGTCGCCGCTTACTGACGGCCCACTCGGGAAGCGTCAGCTCACACTGCGGTCAGATCCTCACCGAAGACGATCTCGCCATCGAAGTGTGTCCGGGCCATGGCCACCCATTCATCAGCTGAGCCCGGAGCCGGTGTGGGGATCTGGTGTGTGAGGACCAATGCTCCGACTCCCGCGCGCGCCGCGGTTTGCGCGGCCTGTTCGACCGTGGAGTGATAGTCGATCGTGTCGACGAAGCGCTGAACCGGAACCTTGCGCACGAGGTCGTCGCGCAACACGGTCTGAATGTAGATGTCCGCGCCGGCGCACAGTTCGTCCAGTCCTGTGCACGGCAGGGTGTCTCCCGCGACGACTATCGATCGACCGGAGTACTCGAACCTGTATCCGACAGCCGGTTCCACCGGCCGGTGATCGGTGTAGGCGGTCCGGATCACCACATCTGCGATTTCGGTTACTTCTGAGCCGGCCACGTGTCGCACTTTGATCTGCGGACTCCAGGTCAGATCCTGGTGGTGCGCACGCCGGTATGCGATGTCCGAGTGGAGCATCTTGAGCGCGCCGTCCACCACATCCGCGGTTCCCTCGGGGCCGATGATCTCCAGTTCGCTCGGCTGCTGGCTCATGATCCAATGAGTGGTGATCACGTCGTTCAGATCGCACACGTGATCGCTGTGGAGGTGTGTGAGAAATACGCCGCTCAACATGACGGGAAGCGTTCCGGCCGCCACCAACCGCATGCACACACCGCGGCCGGCGTCGACCAGAAAGCGCTTCTCCCCTGCACGGATCAGGGTGGCAGCTCCGGCGCGCTG
>JBAPRR010000284.1:0-30637 GCA_049281195.1 Acidimicrobiales bacterium | reverse complement strand
GATCTGGGTCCTCTATCCGATACCGACAGCGACCGAGACCGTTCAATTGCCGCCTTGGTTTCAAGTGCCGTCTTCGTCTTCGCCTGTTGCCAAGACCTTGCCCGGCTCGGCTGTCGTGCTCACGTATCCCTTCCCCGCGTCAGCCTCGCTTGCTTCCGAGCCGATGATCTGGCAGGCAGTCGACGGCATGCACTTCAAGCTGGCGGGTGGTTACATGAAGGTGCCGGGCCCGGACGGACATGTTCTCCAATCGGGTGCCCCTGGCTCTGCGCTCAGCTCCCTTGTAATGCTCGAGCTGGTAAGGGAGACCCGATCGGAACACTGGAGCCCTACCAGCACCGAACTGGTGGCTCTGCGTAGGGCGTTACCGGCCTGGAAGGTCGATTACGTGGTGGTGACAAACGTCGGTGTCAATCCGGCCTTCACTGCCGCGCTCATGACTGCGGTGACAGGGCAGCTCCCGCGAGTTTACGCCCACGCATGGGTGTGGCACCTTCCGGAAAGAAACAACCGACCCTTCGATGCCACGAACACCTCGTCACGTTTCGCACAGTGCGAAAAGACGCCGGACTTCTATGTGAAGCCTGGTGCCTCCGAACGTCTCACTCAGAACGCGAACAAATGCGTGCTGGCAGGGTCGGCTGCGCCGTGACCACGCTTACCGAGTTTTGGAACCTACGAAAATTCTTCGCCGCTCCTAATAGTTTGCGGCAATGCCAACGCTGAGACTGCTGACCGAGCGCTTGGAGTTGACGCCCTTGCCCGCACACGCCGCTGCAGCGCTACCGGAGGATCGGGAAGAAGCGAGTCGCGCCTTGGGTTCACCACTCTCTGAAGAGTGGCCGGACCCCGATTTTGTCGGCGTTCTTCGACGCCACGCCGGGTCATCGGCGGACCACGAGTGTTTCGGGGTCTGGGTGATGATCGAGCGCGCCAGCGCATACGTCGTCGGCGACATCGGTTTCCACGGGCCCCCCGACGACGTCGGGGCGATCGAGATCGGTTACAGCGTCGTCCCCAGCCGTCGCCGTCGCGGATATGCAACCGAGGCGGCAGCCACGCTCATCGAATGGGCACGTTCCCAACCGAACGTCCGTGTCATCGTCGCTGGCTGCGATCCCGACAACATGCCTTCGATCAGCACCCTGGAACGGGTCGGTTTCCACCGCACCGGTGAGTCCGACGGCGAGATCAGATGGCGATACGGCAGCCGGTTCGAAGTATGACCAGGCCCCCAATTTCGGAGCGCAAGGTCCAGGCGGAGATACCCGTGACACTAAGAGCTACGTCGAACGTGCCAGCACTTCGCGGAGGCGTACCCGTCCACCGGTGCGAAGGACCGCCCGCTGGTAGATGCGCGAAGCGACCACAGCCATTCCCGCCGTGGCGGCAATCGAAATGAGCACCGAGGCGATGAACTCCCACCACGTCGCCTGGCCCAAGCCCACGAGGACAGACATGCAAAACGGCGCCGTCGGCGGAAGGTAGGCGAGAACCTTGAACAAGGCACTCGGGTTGCCGGAGCTCACAACGGTGAGCGAGTAGACATAGCCGATGAGAATCGGGATGCTGAGTGGGAGCGCCAGAGTCTGGATCTGGTCCTGGCGCTCCGCCGTCGATCCGGCAGCGGCGTACACCCAGCAATAGAAGGCGTACCCGAGGACGAGCCAGCACAGTTCGGCGGCAAGAGCCAGCGGCTCGTCACCTTTGAGCAGGTTGGAGCCGACGGCATCAGCCAGAACCAGAGCGAGGCCGACCACCAACCCAGCCTGGCCCAGCGCTACGAGCCCGATGCCCAACACCTTGCCCCCGAGCAATTGGATGGGGCGAACGGTCGCCAGGAGCACCTCTACGACCCGGCTCGCCTTCTCTTGCATCACGCCCATCAATATCCACGTGCAGTACTGCGTGAGCATCAGGAAGAGCAGAACGATGCCGATTACGGGGGCCGCGTGGGTCGACCTGCTCGACCCCGACTGCAGCGTCCGTACGGGAGCCGAATTCGAGTTGTCAACGTCTGCGGCCTGGTTAGGCGTGAGTCCTGCCTTCTGGTACGCCCGCAGAACACCGAGATATTCCGCCGCGTCGTCTACGAGAGCGGGGTCGGCCGGAGAGCTCGCCACGGTGGCCGGCTCCCACAGCAGAACCTCGTCACCGTCGATGATGGCAAATGCGATTATCCCTGAACGAAGGGCGGACTTCGTAGCGGCCACCGACTTCTCGGTGACAAACCGCACCTTGTCTTTGTTCGCCGTGCCAGCTGCTACCAACAGGTGCTCGAAGTCGGGAGATAGCTTGCCGACAACGCCGATCGCCTGTGGCGTAGGCCCACTGCTGCTCTTGTCCAGGGTCGGGATGACGACCGCGGCTGCGACGGCGATCAGAACCACGATCGTGCCAACACGGAAGAAACGACTCCGGACGCGCTCGGTGATCTCTCGCATGGCGATCATGCCGACGACGCCGAAACGGCTACCTATTTCCGCAGAGCGCGAGCCGTCTCTCGGCTTCTGTGGCCCAGATGCCGAGGCGCCCGCGGTCGCCGAGGCGGTCTCAGTCGCACCAGTCGAACCAGGAGTAACTCCGCGCGCTCGGTCGCGTCGGCGGCGCCGGGTCTGAAAGATCGCGATCCGCACCGCGGCAACGGCGACGACGATAAGGGCGATGGCGACGAATTTCATTCCAGCGCTTCCCGGAAGACTTCGGAAAGCCGGCGACGCTCAAAAGAGAACTCCGTGATGCGTCCGACTGCCATTGCTGCACGAAGTACGTCGTCGCTGTCGACCGAACTATCAAGCACGAGGCGGAGAGCCCCCGCGCTCGCCTCGGACACGGATACGCCGGGCAGGCTTTGTACCCAGTCGGTGCCGCGATTGCCATCGATGCGCACGACCAGCCGCCGTGCGCCGGTGGTCTCGAGTTCGTCCACGGTCCCCGAAACGACGAGACGACCGTGATCGATGATTGTCACCCGCTCACAGAGGTCTTCCACCTGGTCCAGTTGATGGCTGCTGAAGATCACACAACTTCCTGCCCTGGCTTGGTCTACGAGCACCCGTCCGATGGCATCTATCCCGGAGGGATCGAGCCCGGACAGTGGTTCGTCGAGTACGAGTAGTTCGGGTTGATGCAGGAGCGCAGCAGCAAGCTGAACGCGCTGCTGATTGCCGTGCGACAGCGTTTCGACCTTGGAATCCCATCGGTCCGCGATCTCGAGACGTTCCAGCCACGCCGCGGTGGCCTGGGCAGCATCCGCCGAGCTGAGCCCGTGCAGACGTCCGAGGTACTCCACCTGCTCACCGACACGCATGCCCGGATACAGCCCACGTTCCTCAGGCATGTAGCCGAAACGTCTGCGAGACGCCTGGCTGACGGGGTTGCCGTTCCACCGGACGATCCCAGCGTCGAGATCGGTGAGTCCGAATATTGCCCGCATCGTCGTGGTCTTGCCGGCGCCGTTCGGCCCGAGAAACCCCACGACCTGTCCGGAGGGAACATCGAAAGAGAGATCATCGAGCGCCTTCACATTGCCGTACTGCCGACGCAGTCCCTCGAGTTCAAGCATCCGATGAAAGCACCAGCTTCAGCTCTCTTTGTAGTCGATCAACTCAATGAAGAGTGCTTCCCAAGGAGAATTCTCCCACCCATCCTCCTCACCGAGCCTCGTGGCAATGGCGACAGCATTTTCCACCCACTGGATCCGGACGTCTTCGAGTGGTTCCGGTTTGCCCACGACTCCAAACGAACCACCAATCAGTGTTGCGTCACCAATCCCGAATTCGACAGCGAACCACTCGTCTTTCCAAATCTGATGTCGCTCTTTCAAGCGATCCCAGTGAGGATGCTTGCTGTCTTTGTCCGCCGCCATCTTGATGGCCCACCTCGCACAGACACGGGCACGATGATGGTCGCCGTCGGAAGTGGTCTTCGCTATTGCATTTTCGTGCGCAGCGATCTTGTTGTTCTCGCTCTCCGGAAACGACTCGTGCGCTTCGGTGACGAATACTCCGATTATGGGGGAGGGCGACGTGGTGGCGGCCATGCCAGATGCTACGTCAGGCCATCGACAACCCCGGGGAGCGAAAATCAGTCAATTTGCCGAAAAGTCACGCAAAGTCCCTTGTGCCTTTGACATTTCTTACCATCCGATGCTACGCGAGATCGGGTGGGCGGGATCTCTGCTGGAGCCGCCCTTGACGCGAGGGGGCGGAGGTTTCCCATGAAGATCGGAAATTGGAACGGGCGAGGGATACGGCGGTACCTGGCGCTCGGAGTGCTCGCCCTGGTCGCAACGCCAGCCCTGAGTGGCTGGGCGGCAACAGCGGCCACTGCTCTGGCGCCAACCGTTTCTCGACCCGTTGCTAAGTACTCGGCTGCCTCGAGTCAGTCGATAGCAATCGAGGCTGCGCCCCACGCTCCGGAAGGCGCCAAGGCGCTCGGTGCCGCACCCCAGAAGGCAGTCGTGTCGGGCGAAGTGGTTCTGAAATCACGCGACAACGCCAAGCTCGTTCAACTGATCGCCGGCGCGACAAACAAAAGCTCACCCCTATTCGGGCATTATCTGCAACCTGGCGCCTTTGCTTCAGAATTCGGGCCGCAAAAAGATGCGATCCTCGCGGTCGAGTCGCAACTGCGAGCCGGCGGCCTTCGCCTTACCAGTGTGTCGGGCGACGGCCTTTTCGTGAGTTTCCGGGGAACTGTCGGAGACGTTGACCACACCTTTTCCACCGGACTCGAGAGCTACAGACTTTCCGACGGCTCGATCCGCCATCAGGCAACGTCGGCCATCTCACTGCCGGCCACGATCGGCCATTCGGTCCTCGCCGTGATCGGGCTCGATGACCTCGTAGAGCCTCAACCGGTAGGCGCCGCGAGCAGTCACGCTTCATCTCGGCGAACGACCAGATCGCAGAGGGCGCAGGGCTCTTCGGACTCAACGGGTGCGGCATCTGCCTGTCCAGCCGCACAGGCCGCCGCCAAAAAAGCTGATGGGTTGACCGACAACGAGATCGCAGACGCGTATGGAGCTGCCGGTCTCTACGGAGCCGGTGACCTCGGAAGTGGAGAGCACATCGGCGTCTACGAACTAGAACCCTTCGCCCGATCCGATGTCGAGACCTTCGACACCTGCTACTTCGGTGCTGACGCGGCGTCCACCATGCTCGGGCGGTTGCATGTCGTTCCCGTCGATGGTGGACAACAGGTCGGTTCTGGGAGCGGCGAGTCGATCATGGACATCGAGGATCTGTCCGCCTTGGTGCCCGAAGCTGAAATCGACGTCTACGAAGGCCCGAGTCCGGGCACCAATGGGAATGACAACGATCCGATCGACCCCTACGTGTCGATGATCGACACCGACCAGGACCAGATCATCAGCACCAGTTGGGGGCTGTGCGAGCAAGCCATCCAACAGGGACAACCCGGACTGCAAGAAGCCGAAAACCTCCTTTTCGAACAAGCTGCCGCCCAAGGTCAGTCAGTGTTCGCGGCAGCCGGGGACAACGGCTCGGATGACTGCAACACCAATGAAACGTCGACTCCCATCACCGGGCAGAACCCTCTTTCTGTCGACGACCCCGGCAGTCAGCCTTACGTGGTATCCGTGGGTGGATTGACCATCGACGCGGCGACACAACCGCCAATTGAGCAAGTCTGGAACGACGGAGACGATGGCGGCGCGGGAGGGGGCGGAATCTCCGAGTCGTGGACCATGCCTTCATGGCAGCGGGATGCGACGGTGCCGGGAGTCGCCCTACCGGGAAGTTCCACTTACCAAAATGCCAATCAGGTCGAAAAGGAGTTCGGCTATAAGCCCAACTTCTGCCAGTCCGAGGTCCAGGGAACCACTTCCTCAACGCCTTGCCGTCTCGTCCCGGACGTGTCGGCGCAAGCAGACTGGGCCGTCGGTTCGATCACGGTGTATCAAGCCCAAGAGGATGGTTGGAGCACCGACGGCGGCACCTCGTCATCGACTCCACTCACGGCCGGTCTCATCGCCCTGATCGACGCTTCTCCGACGTGTGCCTCCAACCCGGCGACACGAAACGGAGTCGGCTTCGTCAGCCCATTGCTCTACTCGGTTGCTTCAGATCCAACGCAGTACGCGGCCTCGTTTACTGATGTCACGTCGGGCAACAACGACGTCTACGGACTCGACAACAACTCGGTGTTTCCCGCGACCACCGGTTACGACCTGGCATCAGGTCTCGGCTCGCCGGAGCTCACCGGGCCGGGCGGTACGGCAGGCCTTGCCTACTACCTCTGTTCGACGGCGGTTGCTAAGACCAAGCCAGTCGTGACGGGTATCAGCCCCGCAACGGGACCGGTCGCCGGAGGGACCCGCATCGCGATATCCGGCACGGGCTTCGAGTCGGACGGGAAGTCGAATGTGGCAACGATCGAAATCGGGTCTGCTCAGCTAACATCCGCAGACTTCACAGTACACAGTGCGACTTCCATTTCAGCCGTGACGCCACCGGCTCGAGACACCCAGCCGCCAAGCGCTCCGGGGCCACAGGACGGCGCTGGGCCGGCTGACGTCTTCGTAACCCTGACTGACGACCAATCGAGCGCGCCCGGACCGAAGTCCATCTTTCAATACGTCGACACTCGTGGAAGCAGCACAGTCCCGAACGTGACCGGGGTGGTCCCATACGGTGGCTCCGAGTCGGCTCCCGCGAAGGTCACGATTCTCGGTTCTGGGTTCAGCAAAGCGACGACAGTGACCTTCGGTGGGGTGGCGGCTACCGACTTCACGGTCGAAAATCCCTACGAGCTATCCGTCACTCCGCCTGCTTATTCCCCTACACAAACAGAGTGCTCACCCCTTCCGAATACCGGTGTCTACGTTGGAGAGAACGCCACAAACGACGTCTGTCAGGTTCAGGTGAGCGTGGCGAATAGTGATGGAGACAGCGCAGCCAGCCACATTCTCCCGCCCTACGAGGGAACGATTTCGATCGACAACCTGGGCGTAGTGGTGACACCGCCGGGATGCGACTGCGAGATTGAACCCGCCCCGAGTGAGTACGACTATCTTCCACCTCCTCGGGTTACCTCGGTCTCGACGTCGAGGGGGCCGGCCAGCCTGGCGAGCGAAAAAGGGGTCACTCTGGTGACAGTGAAAGGAACTGGATTCGACCCGCTCGGCATTGACTGGGTCGACTTCGGCTCTGCGACCAAATGGAAATCGCAGGTCACCACTTACAGTTTTCTGAGCGGCACGGAGATTCAGCTCGTTGCTCCAGCGGAGCCTCTGACCGTCGATCCCACGAGTGTCTCCTTGAATGTGAGCACTCTGGGGGGTAATTCCTCGTCCGTTGCAGTCACCTACGCCGGTGTCCCCAGTGTCACCGGCGTCGTAAACACGGTTGATGAGAAAAGCCTCGATGGGACAGACGGTGCACCAAATACGGGAAACACTCCGATACAAATCTCTGGCTCCGGTTTTGCCGGGCAGCTCGTAGCGCCCATCGAGTTCAACAATACGAAGGCCGGCTCATCCGGCACTCAATACTCCTTCACGATCAAAAGCGACGGCGTCGTGAACACCGAGACCGTCGAGCAGAACCCCGCACTTGTCGACGTTCAGTTGTGCACCGTCACGGCGTGCAGTGTTCATTCGTCGGCCGACCGGCTGTACCTATTCCCCCCGGGCAATCCGACTGTCACCGCGGTAAGCCCGGGCGAAGGGACCGCGGCCGGCGGGACAAAGGTGACGATCGGTGGCGACAATCTGGCTTGCCCTCTCTACGTGTTCTTCGGCAACAAAAGGGTCACGCCGCTAGCACCGGCTGTCTCAGCCAAGAGCATCAATTGCACGTCGACGAGGACGCTGGACGCGACCTCTCCTCCGGGCATAGTGGGTAGAAGCGTGCCCGTAAGCGTGATGACTATCGAGAGTTACTTCGCCGGTGCCGGACGGGGTACCACGACGGCCAAGTTCACCTACAACTGAAAGGTCCGGGGCATCATGACGAGCGGGTCCGTAACGAATGAGTCCTGACGCGACAAGGCGGGGTGGCCGGCCACCGAAGCAGCCAACCACCCCGCCCGCTCAGACGATTAGAAGTAGCTGCCTGTGCCTGTTGCCGACTGGTACGTGGCGTTGCCTGTCGAAGTCACCGTGTACGACTTGGCGCCGCTCGGAAGCGGTGACCCGAAGCAGTAGGCGATTCCGAGGAAGTTGGTCGTTGCCGTGCAGAGTGTCTGCGAGTTCCCCGTTGCAGGGTTCACGGTAGAGAACGTGACCGCCTGGCCACTGATCGGCAGGTAGTCGACCGAAGAGACGTCGATAGCCGAGTAGATCCACCCGGTGAAGCCACTGACGGGCAACCCGTAGATGGTGGTCGGCCCTGCGAGCTCCACGACCCTGCTGTTGTTCTGGTCTGCGACGAAGACCGTACCCTGGGCGCTGACCGCAACACCCTGGGGTGCCGCGAACCCGCTGCCGATCGAGGTCTGAGCTCCGCCACCAGCGGGCAGCTCGATCACTTGGTTTGCGCCGTAGTCAGCGATGAAAATGTCGCCCGCGAGGTCGACAGCTACGCCGGTCGGGAAGCTGAGCCCGGTGCCGAGGGAGACCTGAGGTCCGCCGCCGACAGGTTGCTCCAAGACGGTGTTGTTACCGCTGTCGGCGATGAACAGATCGCCTCTCCAGTCAACTCCAACACCGAACGGAACCACCAAAGAGGAGGCCACGACGACCTTGGAACCACCGCTCGCAGGTAGCTCGAGCACCTGGCCCGAGTTCGTGTTTGCGATGTAGACGTTGCCGAACGGGTCCACTGCGACCGAAGTCGGGTTGGTGAGCCCGGTTGCGAGAACCGTCTGCTGACCGTTGTGCAGGTTCACCTCGACCACCCGGTTGTTGCCCGAGTCGGCGACGTACAAGTTGCCCTGCGCGCTGATGGCGACGCCTTGCGGATAGTTGAAGCCGGAACCGATGGTGACCTGGGGCCCGCCATTTGCGGGAACCTCGATCACCCGGTTGTTACGAGTGTCTGCAATGTAAACGTTGCCGGAGGAGTCGACCGCGACGCCGTCGGGGTGGTTCAAACCGGTCCCGATCGTCGTCTGCGACGAATAGCTCTGTGGTGTGCTCGCACCTGCTGCCTGTGCGCCGGCGATTGCCCCGATAAACGGGGCCGTCGATATGGCAACGACGGCAGCCGCTGTAAACAGGGCGCGACCCCGCCTGGCCGGATGGTCTGAACGTACTTTCAAGTGTCCACTCCCTTTCACGCGTTGATCGAAGTCGGCCTGTACATGGACAGGACAACACCTCCACCGGAACCTGGATCAACGGGGAATGCACCAACGGTCAGTCGCCAACCGGACCGAGTGAACGAATTTAACGACAACGCCAGCTCCCCCAAGCCCCAAGAATCTCGTGCTCCGCCGCACGGCAAGAACCCCCCCCAGATCCCGAGATAAGTGTAACAGCTAATGATTGTCGCCGCACTAGCCCCACGACTCCCATTTGCCGCCACAGACCGGACCGCCCTGATACTTCCGGCATCTGAAATGTCCAGGCAGTAACGCCTGCATATTTTCCTGTCAGACGGGTGTTTTCACGTTTGTTAGTCATGTTGCGATCTCCTGGGCAACCCACATGGAGCGGTGAAAAGCTCGGGGGGTGGAGCAGCGGATCAGTCTTGCGACACTCGGCGTGACCGACCTCAACCGTGCGCGCACCTTCTACGAGTCCATGGGTTGGAGTGGGGCACACCAACCCGATGACGAGGTCTGCTTCTTCCAGGCGGGCGGAATGGTCTTCGGCCTTTGGACCGCTCTCGGTGGAAAGGGTGCCCCCGGAATCGAATTGGCATACAACGTCCGATCTCCCGAGCAAGTAGACGAGGTGCTCAGGTTGGCTGAACGAGCCGGGGGCCAGATGGTGAGATCATCCGGTCGGGCGGACTGGGGCGGCACGACAGGCGCCTTCTCCGATCCCGACGGCTACGTGTGGGAAGTCGCCCACAATCCAGGTTGGGCGCTTGCCGAAGACGGGACCATCACCATCTGACCACGCCACATCTTCCGACGGTCGATGGTTGACTCTCCGTCGTGAGCACCCGGCGATCAGCCATCGTCGTCATAGCCGTCGCGTTCCTCGCGGCGGCGTGCGGGGCAGATTCGGCCACGTCGACAACCCACCGGAGTGCAGCTACCTCGACCTCCACGAGTTCGACTGTCAGGCGGCCAGGATCGGTTCCGACTGTGCCCCTTGGTAATCAGATCGGATGTTCGACGCAGACGGGACAAGCGCCTGCGCTAGGACAGGTCCAAACCCACTTCGTGTCGGGCTTGCTCAGCCCGTTCGGTGTCGCCTTCTCACCCGACGGAACAAGAGCTTTCATGGCCGCGCTGGTCAATCCCTCGACCCAACCGCAGAACGGCCCCGGGCACGCCGACGGAGCCATCTACGAATATGAAGTCACAGATGCCGGTTTGCTTTCCGATCGGCTGGCGATTCTTCAAGACGGGAGTCCCCTCGGACTCACGGTCAGCCCGAACGGCCGATATTTGGTCGCCGCAGACGGGAAAGGAGCCGACGTCTTCTCGATGAGCAGGATCGCGGACACCACCGCGCCGACCGCATCGTGGTTGCTCGGTTCATTCACTAGTGCCGGCTCTGGAGCTATCGAGACGGTCGTCTCACCCGACAACGATTTCGTCTTCGTATCAATGGAGGGCAGCAGTGAGATCGCAGTATTCAATCTCGAAGATGCCCTCCGACACGGATTCAGCGCTTCCGATCTGGTTGGCTACATCCCGGTAGGCGATTTGCCTGTAGGCCTCGCAATCTCGCCCGACCGTCGCTACCTCTATGCCACCAGCGAATCAGTGACTCAAACCGGGAGCGAAGGAACGCTTACGACAATTAATCTGGTCGAAGCAGAACGGGATCCCTCCAAGTCGATCATCTCCACGGTGTGGGCCGGCTGCAATCCGGTGCGGGTCGTCGCAACGGCCTCAGCTGTATACGTAACGGCGAGGGCAAGCGACGAGCTGCTCGAGTTCTCCGAACAAGCTCTCTCAGGGGATCCCACAAGTGCACTGACCGGACAGGTCCGAGTGGGGGAGGCACCGGTCGACCTGGCCGTTGTCGACCGCGGGAAGACGCTCGTCGTCGCAGATTCGAACCGTTTCAGCGAGGGCATGTCTTCGAATCTTGCCCTGGTAGATATCGCCCCGACGGGATCTTTGGAGCTCGCCGGTTACATAGTCGCCGGGGCATTCGCTCGAGACATGACGGTCAGCCCGAACGGGCAGGAGTTGATCGTGTCCAACTACGCGTCCGGGCAACTAGAGGAGATACTCACGAACTCGCTCTGACTCCCCGAACCTCATCCCCAGCAGAGACAGAATGGGTGTCCGGCCGGATCTGCATAGACCTGGAATCCGCTGGCCGCATCGATGTCCTCAGCTGCCTGCAGAAGTCGGGCTCCCTTGGAGACCGCTTCTTCGTGCGCAGCCTTGACGTCGTCCACGTAAAAGTCGAGATGGATCTGCTGTGGCGATCCATTGGGCCAGTCGGGTTGCACGTGCTGCGGAGCCAACTGGATGGCCAAGCGCGGCCGTCCATCGACATAGACAGTGTGCCAATCGTCCTCGGCTTCGACCGTCCCGCCAAGAAGATCCGCCCAGAACTTGCTCGATGCTCCGAGATCTGCGGCATCAAAGACGACGATCTGTTTGGAGATGTTCATAAGGTCATGCCTCCACGCTCGTGTAGCGACCTGCTCCTGCGGATTCGGATCCTCGGTCGAATCAACCTTCTGCTCTCAACAGCTCGGCTGCGCGGCTCCTGTCTGCGACATGCTGAGCCCAGCTCGACACCAGGGCCCATACCCCCAGAGCGGCGGCGGAAGCACCGATGATCACGGCGACCGGAACCTGCAGTAGCGGCGGCGGATCGAGCAGGGGGAGCGGATTCAGGTGCGGTTCAGCGAGCACCACCGCTGCCCAGCCGACGAACCCGCCGATAACTGCCCCTGGCGCGATCATCACCCCGATCTCGATGATCAGAGATGTCCAGTGCGTGATTCTTCTAAGGCCCATCCGGCGCGACAGGACATAGGCGAGAGCACGCGCCCGGGCGCGCGTAGACACGAAAAGCAACAAGCCGCCGACGATGACGGCGCCACTCAGGATCCCGAGTGCCTGCAGGTATGCGAACGTCCAAGTGATCGCTTCGAACGTCGTCTCATTGAGAACGTTCTCCGTGGAAACGAGAATGGCGGGGACGTCGCGGGCCTTTTGCAGGTCCGAGAGCACCACCTGATCCGGAGAACGCGACCAGATGATCTCCGTGGTCGCCACGTGGAACCGACTGAGACCTGCATCTGAGGTTATGACCAGCGGATCTTGCGAATCTTCGCCGGGGAACTCAGACGCGTACGACACGACGCTGACAGGAAGCGCAGCACTGAATTGCCCGTAGACCTGCAGGCGGAGTGCCCCTCCCAGGCCCTGACCGCCGGCGATTATCACCCTCAGCGGATCACCGGGTCCCTCTGGCGAAAGCTGCTTGAGAAGAGATTGAAGTGACTGGTTCGAAAAGGACGGGTTCCAGAATGCGCCTCGGGCGAATGTGTTGGGATCAACACCGATGACATCGACGGTCTGACCACCAAGCGTCCCATTCGGCGAGCTCAGTACCTCGGTCGATGTGGACGCCAAGGACGCAGGGATCGGCGCGGGCGGATACAGCTGCACGGATGTCGCCGAACCTACGAAGACGGCCGCTTTGGCATCGAGAGTCAGATTCTGCGAGGTCGTAAGTGCCGATCCGTAGATGAGCACCCCTGTCGCGGCGGCGACGGAGGCGAGGCAAAGAGCGGCGATCCGCGGAGAACCGGAGAGCCTTCTCGAAGCCAGCCACAGGGGATCGGCGAGGTTTGAGGTTGCTTTGCGGAACCAACCAGCTGAGATCACCATCGCAGCGATGCGGGCGCTCAGCACCGCGATGCTGAGAACGAAGAGGATGGGGAAGACCAAGTACGCTGCACCGACTCCGGGCGCACTGGCCCCACTCGCCTGCAAGGACTGCTGGCCTAGCGTGCTCCAGGCCCAGATCGAGATTCCGAGAGGGATGAGCTCGAACGGAATGCGGCCCAGCTGACGCGACGTGATCCGCGGTGGAGCCGTTGCGCCGCGAGTCCGGAATGAGGCAATGATCCAAACGAGCAACAAGGCGATGAACGCGCCTATCAGCGCGGTCCACAGGGCCTCGACCGTCGATCCGGGCGGAATAGCGGAGCTCGGACCGATACCGGTCACCAGTCCATACGCCATCGCCCATCCGATCACCGCCCCCATAAACGCAGGTATCGAATTCTCGAGCGCCGCTTTGGCGCCTATGGCACCCGGACTTGCTCCTTTTGCGGATAGGAGCATCACCTCGAGACGCCTTCTATCGACCCAGTAACTCCCCGCCGCGGCGACTAGCAGAAGGGTCACCGCCAAGCCGGCAAGGGCCACGGGCAGTATTCCGCTCTTGAGCGCGCGCTGGATCGCTTCCGCGTGCTGGACGACGAACACGAGCTCAGTGTCGACGTAGGAGAAGCCCTCGATACCGCCTCCCAGCGGGTTCGAAGTCACTTGATGCCGATTGGACAGGATGCCGATCGAACGGGTGAGTTTTTGCATCCCCGCCAACACGTTCGCCGAGGTCGGCACGGTAAGGCCGGGGGAAAGCATCCGCTCCCACTGGTAGCTGGAGACGTACGGGATGTGAAGGGAGCGCAACACCGACGTGAAAACCGCCGCCGACGTCAGCACGACCGGTGGGGGCGGCAGGGCCGAGTCGGGAGTTCCGAAGATCGAGGTCTGAGTGCACCAAAAGCGCGGCAGTGAGGTCCCGACCAGACTCTCGTAGATTCCGGCGACCCGAACCCGGGGCATCGCGCCGGAGGACGGGGCCGTCGAACCAGCCTGTTCAGAGGCCATCGTCACAAAGCCCCCCGCCCGGACGCCCATGCTGCTCGCAAGGTCGTTCGAGAGCCATATGCCGGGTCCTCCAGCATCCGAAAGGACCACGATGTTGCTGAGACCGTCCGTTCGCGTAAGGAATTGGAACAGGTTGAACCTTCCTCGCGGATCGGCCGTAGACCTGATTGCGACGTTTTCCGCACTGAGGGTGACGATCGGAGCCTGCAAATCGCCTGCGCTCGCACCAGCCGCTACGAGATCCGCATTCGACTTATTGAGAAGGGATTGGGTCGCCGTGCCGACTCCGGCCAAAGGGCCGCTCCCAGTGACCGAGGAGTCCAAACCTGACGGGCAGTATTGGGCCTCCTGCATCGACATAGATGCTGAACCTGCAGAAGCCAGGTAGACGGAAAAGCTGCCGATTGTGAGCCCGAGGAGAGCGACCGTGATCGTCATGGCCAGCGCAACCACAGGCTGGCGGGCGACGAGCAGGGGAGCCCGGCGCCAAGGCGAGGAGCTCAACCTGCTCAGCATCAGAGCAAATTACCTACACAACACGGCTTCTTACCGTTACCGTGGATGGATGAGCACACAGGGGTTCGCGAACCTGAGGTCGGTAGTGTTCGACTGCCCAGATCCCGTTTCTCTCGCCAACTTCTACGCCGCTGTGCTCGGCGGGACCACAGAGACCGGAGACCCGGGGTTCTGCGTCGTCAACCTGGAAGGATCGCCTCGGCTCGCCTTCCAGCTGGTGCAACATCACCAGGCCCCGCAGTGGCCCGAAGGGACACCGCAGCAGATCCATCTCGACTTGACTGTGCCTGATTTGTCACAGGCGTCAGCGCGGGCGGTCGAGTTGGGGGCGAGCGTCCTGAAGGGTCCGACTGAGGAGCTCGGCTGCACGTTCATTGTCCACCGCGATCCCGCCGGCCATCCTTTCTGCCTCTGTCAGGACCAGGGCTAGCCAAAAGCTGTCAGTCGACTGCGTGCTCCAACTGTGCTTTCGACATCTTCGACCGCCCCTTGACCCCTTTGCGTCTCGCCTCTTCGTAGAGCTGATCGCGTGTTCGTCCCTTAGGCCCTGAGTGCGAGTGAAGACCACCTCGCCGTCCCGACGAAATATCTTCGGTCGAGGTTCGGCTCGCTGTCTTCGATTCACCGCTTCGAGCGCGCTCCTTGTTCACCGTGCGCGCGGCGATCTCCGAGGAGAGCGCCTCTGAGTCACCACGTTCTTCGAGCCCTTCTTTGATGTGCTCGTACTGCCGTTCCCGTTTATCGCTCCATGATTGCTGTGGTGCCAAAACGGCCTCCTTTCGGCACAGCCCTCGCCGGCCGTTCGTTGTTGTGCGACGGCGATCGGCTGCGGGTTGATCCGTCGTCGCCCGGCCACGTGTTGGCCTGGTCACGAGCAGCGTCACCACGTCCTTCGGCAGGTACATCAGAATCTGCCCGGCGACGCACAATGCACGCACACGGCGGTCGTGAACAAGCCGCTCGGCGGACCGTCTCTCTCCTGCCAGTTACCCGGCAGGGGACTGGTGAAACGAAGAGGCGGTCAGGCGGCCGCGGAAAAGAACTGTGTCTTCCAGTCCGATGTCCTGCAGCGCCGATTGGTCCCCCCGAACCTGTTGGACCGGAGCTCCCTCGTTGTCTTCGGTCTGTTTCGTACACGTGCGGTAGACGAGCCATGCCACGGCGACAACGATGACGATGTCACCTGCGCTGAACACGTCGTGGAAAGGAAACCATCTCGGCGTGGCGAAGACATCACCGAGGAATGCAACTTTCGGATGGGCGACAACACCCGAGTTCACGAAGTGACCTGGCTCTGGCCGCCACCCCGATGCGCGCAATGCATTCCGGCTCGCCGGCATCGTTCCTCCGTTGGCCACGATGGCGACAAGGTTCATCGCACCGCCCGCTCCGAGGAATAGCACGCCGGGAACGCGCTTGTTCATCCACAAGAAGACGGCCGCAGCCAGATAGGAGGCCAGGTTGGCGACGTCCAAGATGAGGTGGGGCCTGGCCGGTAACACCGAGATGACGAGGATCTGATCAATCAGCGCGGCCCACACCAGATAGAAGCCCTTCAACCGCACCTTCAAAAGGCGCGAGATCCTGCCTCTCAAAAAAGCAGCTTCTATTGTGAACACGACAAGGCAGCAAAAGACGATTATCACTTGAAGGACTCCTCGAGTTCGAGGTACTCCGTTACAGACTCGCTGGTCCTCGTGCGCGACCATGAGTGCGAGCTCCGCGACCACACCGCCAGCTCGTCTCCCGGGACGGGTGGGAGTATCAGGTGTCCCTGCACCAGGTCACAGCCGACGCTCGACAGCACCCTCAGCACCTCGGGCGTCTCCACGCCTTCTGCGACCACCTGCATCCCGAGACTGCGCCCGAGCTCGACCGCCGCCCTGACGAACGCAGCGTCACGCGGGCTGTCGGCGGAGGTGCGCACAAACGACTGGTCGATCTTCACTTCCGATGCGGACAGATCCTTCATGTATGCGAGCGAGGTGTGCCCCGTCCCGAAATCGTCGATGGAGATTCGCACACCCATCTTCCTGAGCTCGGTTATCACCCTTCCCGCTTCTTCTGTATCCGATATGACAGCGCTCTCTGTCACTTCGAGGAGGAGCGACTCTCCCGACATTCCGATCTCCTCGAGGAGAATGCCCAGATGTAACGGGAGATCGAGCTGGATGTTGCGCGCCGAGATGTTCACCGACATCGTCAGGTCGAGATCATCTTCGTGCCATGTGCGCCACTGGGTCATCGCCTGGCGGAGCACCTGCAGGGTCAGCGGCATCATCAGGCCTGTGTTTTCGGCAGCCGTCAGGAACCCCGGAGGTGCCATGAGCCCGAGGGTCGGATGTTGCCATCTGACCAATGCCTCGACTCCCACAATCTCGCCGTCCGAAAGCCTGCACTTTGGTTGGTAGTGCAGGACCAGCTCGGTTTCGAGACCGCTTCTGAGCTGCGCCATGAGAGTCAGGCGCTCGATCGAGTTGTGGTCGTAAGAGTGGTCGTAGAGAACCACCGATCCGGGACCCAGTGCCTTCGCCTGGTAGAGCGCGACGTCGGCGCGTTGGAGCAGCACGTCCACCTCGTCGGCGTGGGTCGGGCTCAGTGCGACTCCGACGCTCGCCTCCACGTGGAGACTGACACCCTGGAGGATGACCGGTCCGGATAGAGCGCTCGAAAGACGGTTTGCGAGTGCAAGGGCGGTCTCCACATCCGGAAGCTCCTCGCAGAGCACTGCGAATTCGTCTCCGCCGAGGCGGGCGGCGAAGTCCTCGTCTCGGACAACGGCGCCCAGCCGTTCCCCGACAACGCGCAGCAGTTCGTCGCCGACGGGATGCCCCATGGCGTCGTTCACCTGCTTGAAGTGATCGAGGTCGATGAAGAGCAGCGCGACGAAACCCTCGTCTCTGTCTCGCAGTGCCTTCTCGGCGTGTTCCAAAAGGAGCGATCTGTTCGGTAGTCCCGTGAGCGAGTCGTGCATAGCGAGAAGCTCGCGGTTGGCCGCTTTCAACGCCCCGCTGACAGCCAGTACCGGAAGAATGCACAGAGGCAGGGTGGCCAGCGAAAAGTTGAGGCCGGCCAGAGCGACAGGAGCGAGCGCGAGCAACGTCAGAGCGATAGTGAACTCGCTTCTGAAGTAGGGCCAGATGCAGCTGAAAAGTGGCTTTCCTTCCGCGACGGCGTTGACCATCGCCACGAGGCACACGTTCATGAAGAAGAAGGTGAATGCCGCGCCAAGCGCGGCCGGAAGGTCTCCGGGCGCGAAGTGCGGAGTGGATCCGGTGATCGACTGCCTCGACAACAGCGCATAGACAGCGCGCGATGCCGTCATCCCGATTGCGTACTGGGACGCGTTGAAGCCGAGTTTCTGCGGTGAGCGCTTGCACCGGATGTCGTCGACGACTCCCGCGCTTATCTGTGCGAGGGCCGCCACCCAGATCGGTCCCGTGATGATGAGTGCGATGGTCGCGGTACCCGAGAGCGTGTACGTCTCAACCTTGTAACCCCGGCGAAGGGTCATGGGCAGCAGTTCTCCGACGATCACCCCGATCGCCAACACCACTGTCACGATCGCCTCGTGAGTCGTGAGACTCGGCAACCGCACAGACGAGGTGTCGACGAAAAGGGCGAAAGCTCCCGCCGCCATCACGCACGCGAGATAGACGTGCAGCGGGGATATCGAACCTAAGCGCCCCCTAAAAGATATACGGCCCCGGGGATATTCCCCGGGGCCATCTTCAGGTGTCAGCCCCACTTACCGGTGGCAGACAGAACAGCGGCGAGGGCCGCAAGCCCACCAGCGGAGATAACCGGGACGAGCTTGGCGGATATCTGCTTCCATTTCGACATACCAACCACCCTTTTCGTCACTGCCGGCGTGTCCGGCCCCATCCGATCGTCGTGGTCGGCTTAAAGCTTTAACAACACCAATTATTGTTGTGATTAAGCGTTTTGGGCTTTTTTCGGCCTGACAGGACTGACAGCTTGGGAGAAGATCCTGGTCACAGCGTTGGATGGGGCGTTGGGCGGCCCTTGAGGGAAACCGCTCCCACGAAGGTTTATGAGAAGTTACCCGCGGGTAAGTGCAAATTCGCTGGGATTGGGCTCAAAAGGGGGTTCCTTCGTGCGTTTCGCCCGTCACTTTGGATTCGGTCGGATGAAGATTGCAGTGCTCACCGGAGCAGTCGCACTTGCTGCCGCGTCGCTCGCCATCGTCGCCGTTCCCACAACGGCCACCGCGGCGACCATTCCGAAGTACCTGCAGAAGTTCGCCAACTGCCCCTTTAACAATCCCAAAGTCACGCTGTGCCTGTACTCGTCGACGAGCAGTACCACCTTCGACATCGGGTCGACGACGGTCAGCTCCACCACGCCTTCGACGATCTCCCTCGGTTTGATCCAAAAAGGAGCAACCTTCAAGGCAGTGCTCCCCGACAACGGCACCCAGGCCCTGACCTCGGCTCCGATTCCACTTCCGGGTGGACTAACCGGAATCCCGGGCGCACCGGACTCAGGACCGATCGCCGTCACCGTCACTCCTCAGTTGGTGGGCACGCCGGTCGTCAGCATTGTCAATCTGATCAGCGAGAGCGGAGCGGGCCTCGTCCTTCCGCTCGACATTCTGATAAGCAACAGCCTCAACCTGCTCGGCGCGGACTGCACCATCGGCGACGCATCTTCACCGGTGACTCTGAATCTCACTACTGGGACTACCGATCCGCCGGGGCCTAACACTGCGATATCAGGAACCGTCGGCACGGTTTCGAGTAGTGGTGACGGCATCACGAGCATCAAGAACATGAGCCTCGTAGACAACGCGTTCGCCGTCCCCGGTACAGACAACTGTGGACCCGACGGTGTCCTCGACCAGATCCTCGACACAGACAAGGGACTACCGTCCGCGGCGGGATCGAATACTGCGATCCTCTCAGGGGATTCGTGGACCATCGCCGCTTCGACGGTGCGTCAGTACGGAGGGTGAGGCTCTAAAACTGAGCCTCTGATATTGAGGCTCCGACACGAAAGGACCCGGCCGATAAACCACCCCCGACCGGGCCCGTCCGTTTGCAGCGACACGACGCTAGCGGACGAATCCGTTCGTGTCTCCCCCCAGTTTTGGCTAACCGTCTGGTCTTGTAATGGGCTGTGAAGTTGCTGTGGTCAGGCCGCGGAGCTCTTCTCCGCAGCCTCATTCCACCGCCTCGACAGGGCCCCTCTCAGCTGACGATATGTGCGGTAACGCAAGGTTCGCGTAGCGCCTTCGGTCAATCCGAGAGCTTGGGCGAGGTCTGCGACTTTTCGGGTCCCATCGAGTTCCAACGCGAACAGAAACCTGCTGCGACCACTGAGATCTCCCGCAAGCGAGATGAGATCGAGTAGCTGCTGTTCTGACCATCTACTTGTTTTGCCGGCGATCGGATCCACTTCCAACCATCTGGCGATCGCTCTGCGTTCCGCCGACGACCTTCGGTAGCGGTCGGTCAGAGCGTTCTTTGAAGCCGAGTACCAATACGCCTACAGATTCTCCGGCGCCACATCGTGGCAATGCCGCAGCAAGCGTACGAAACCATCCTGGACCGCATCTTCGTCACCGACCGCACGTAGCTGATCGTGGAGATCCCGACCCAAGACCTCGTGTAATTCCACCCTGCTTCCTCCCTTTTCACGGGCGCGCAACAGCTGCGCGCCGCGTCAGAAGGAACTCGGGAAGCTAAGTCACGGCGCCATCATGACAGCCCGCGAACACAAATTTGTGACACCTCCGGTTCTCGTTCGCCTTCATCGTGAGCAGATGACGAGAGGGGAGAGAATTGGGATCCGTCATAGTCACATGGAGAGGAAGTTGCCGGGACCGGGAACGCCAGCATCAGTTATGCGAATTCCTCGAACCCATTGCAAGGCTTTCGCACGCCGAATTCGGAGAGCAGAAGCTTCAGACGCATCACGAGGTTCGACTCGATGGAAGGATCCTCGTGGATCACCGCGTGTTCAACGAGCCGCCAAAGGATCCGTCGGTTCTCGGCGATCCCGACCAATCGTTCAACGGATTAGAGCTCCGCTGCGTGAATTCGCCCCACGCTCCCCAGCCTCGGCTGGCCGATGCGTCCGTGGCGTCCCAGGCGACCGTGCATGGGATCGCGTTCGACCTGTACGACGGCAGAGGCTTCTATCCCGACGAGTCCCGCGTCAGTTTTCTCTTCGCATCGAGTGAAGATCTCCCTGAGCTCAATGGCCAGTTAGTCGAGGTCCACGACAAAGCTGTATGCATGGCGTCCACCAACGCGGACCTGCGCCAAGCCGACTGGTATCTGACTCGCCCTTCGATCCACATGCGGCACTACCTCGAAGATTGGATGGACGTGCTGCTCGGGTCGGTCAAATATTTCCTGCTTCCGGATCTCTGGTTCTGGCGATACCGGGACCTCCCGGACTACGGCAAGCTTTCTGACCTCTACGACAGCAACGCGGACCCCTCTCTCCGGCTGAAGGCCTGCGAGTGGCTCCAACTCAGCCTTTCGAACGAGATCGAACGTTGGTCGGGTGTCGCGGCCGAGCAACGATCGTTCTGGGACCGCGCTTACAAAGGTCTCAAAAGCAAAGGCTGACAGCTCAACTCGATAGCCTTTGGTCTGATGGACGACCTCGACCTGTTCCTCCCGGAACCCACACCACGTGATGTCCATGCCACGATCATCTCCGTCGACGATCACGTGGTGGAACCCATCCACACCTTCGAGGGAAGGGTACCGTCCGAGCTCGCCGACCGGGCGCCCAAGATTGTCGAGACCCGCAAGGGCCACCAGGTATGGGAATTCGAAGGGGAGTTCTTCACCCAGGTCGGGATGAACGCCGTAGCCGGCAGGCGTCCCGAAACCTACGGACTAGAACCGTTCCGTTTCGACCAGATGCGGCCGGGTTGCTACGACGTCGACGCCCGCGTCCACGACATGGACATAAACGGAGTGTGGGCATCGCTCAATTTCCCCTCCCAGATAACGGGATTCTGTGGCCGCGTCTTTTTCATGGCCAAAGATCGCGACCTCGGTCTCTCCTGTATCCGCGCTTGGAACGACTGGCTTTACGAGGAGTGGTACCTGGCCCATCCCGATCGGATCATTCCGCTCGGCATCTCTTACCTATCGGATCCCGAGCTGGCCGCAGCCGAGATCCGCCGCAATGCCGAGCGCGGATTCACATCTGTCACACTGCCCGAACGCCCTCACGAGATCGGCCTTCCGTCTTTGTGGGACCGCGAGCATTGGGACCCGATCATCAAGGCGATAGTCGATACCGACACCGTCGTCTCGCTTCACGTGGGCAGCTCCGGGTTGATGCCGGCCCCTCCCGGTGCCCCGGGATTACAGCTCGGGGCAACGCTCTTCGGTCAGCTGTCTTTGACCGCGTGCGCCGAATGGCTGTGGTCCGGCTACCCACTTGAATACCCGACGCTCAAGATCGCAATGAGCGAGGGCGGGATCGGCTGGGTGGCGATGCTTCTCGACCGCCTTGACAACATCGTCGACCGGTCCAGGTACGGGCTCGGCTGGGAGACCCGCCCCGCAGACGTGTTGAAGCGCAACTTCTGGTTCTGCACGATCGACGACCCGTCGACCATCGACACCCGCCACCGCATCGGCATAGGCCACGTGATGGTGGAGGTGGACTATCCCCACGGCGACAGCACTTGGCCCGACACCCAGAAGGTCATCTCCGAGTACTGGGGGCACCTTCCGCCTGCAGAGCTCCGGAAGATGTGCTGTGAGAACGCCGCCGCGCTCTACCGGCACCCGCTTCCTTCAATCATCCTTCCGCACTTGTAGGAGAGCCGATGGAGTTCACGCCGACCGCCGACAAGCTGATCCCCGACCTGACGCTGCGCGAGGAGCTCGTCATCCTGGCGAGAGCGCTGTGGCACGAGGGGTTCAATGACCACCTTGCCGGTCACATCACCGTGAATCTCGGCGACGGGACTCTGCTTTGCAATCCGTGGCTGGTGACCTGGGAAGAGCTTCGCCCCGAGCAGGTCATCCGGATAGACCTCGAGGGCAGGGTCGTCGAGGGCGACTGGCCCGCTCCACTCGGCATCCCGCTTCATCTGGAGCTCCACAAGCTCCGTCCCGGGATCAAGTGGGCCGCCCACAACCATCCCCTCTACGGGACCGTGTGGGCGGACATGGGAGAGATCCCTCCCGTGCTCGACCAGAGCTCATCACTGGGAGGCGGAACTCTCTGCCTGGTCAACGAGTACTCGGGCCCGGTCAACGACCCCGCGGCGGCCCGGCGGGCTATCGAGCAGATGGGGGAGGCGACGGCCGCTCTTCTCTGTGGCCACGGCGTCTTCGTGCTCGGCGGATCAGCCAGAGCGGTACATCAACGAGCCGTGGCGCTCGAGCAGCGCTGCCATCACGCCTGGTGTGCTCGTGTGGCCGGAGGAGGCTCGGTCTCTTTTCTGCCTCAAGGCTTTCTGGACTTCATGGCCTCCACCGACGGCGAGGGCTTCGTCGGCTTCTGGGAAGCGGCGGTGCGAAAGGAGCTCAGGAGGGATCCGACGCTGCTCGATTAGCGGCCGTCGACGAGCTATTGGGCTTGCGCTTTTTGGTGAGGTTGTCGAGCGAACGTGCCATGCGCATCGGGCGTGCGTTGTAGAGCTCTGCGTTCTCCTTTTTGGTCTTCTGGAGCTCCCCCCACACCGACAAGACGTCCTGCACCCATTCGGGTTCGGGCCCGAGGCCGGGCCACTTCCACGGATGGTGGGCTCCCTGCAAAGCCTCCAAAGCAGAGTCGAGGCGCACCACGCTGGGCGGGATGTCCGACGGGTCCCTCCGCGCCCGCTGGTGTCTCAGGTTCGAGTCCAGAAAATCGTCAGCGCCCCTTGTCTGCGCCGGATCAACTTTCACACCGACATCTTCGAGAAACTTGACCAGCTCGGTCGTGCGTTCTTCGATGTTCTCGAGAAGCGACCCGTAGCTCATACAGAACGTCGGAATGCCGTCGAGATCGCGAGCCGACATCCTCACGTGGCGTTCCCAGCTCGCGAACCCGTGTGTGATCGGAAGCTTGTCTCTCGATCTCAAAGAAGAAGCCACCTCGTAGGGATCCCTGTACACGAAGACCGCCGCCAAGGGTTGATCCAGGAGCTCGAGCCAGAAAGGGAGAAGAACGCTTGCTCTGGGATCCTTCCAGGCGATTGGTCTCGGACCGAACGCCTTGGCGAACAGCTCGACCGCCTCGGTCTTGAACGGAGCCAGCGAGACGTCGTCCTGCCAACCCGGTTCGAGCGGCGGCGGAGCGTCCCACCTGCCGCCGAGGTTCACGAGCAGCCTTTCGTCGAACCGGTTCAGGATCTTCGCCTCGAAGAACCCCTTTTCGTTGACCTGGTGGGGCCGCAACCTGACTTCGCTCCGCGGGCCGTTCAGGCCGAGCTGGCAAAGAAGGCCGCAGGTCGCAGACGTCCCGCTTCTGTGCATCCCGACCACCAAAATGCATGTGTCCCCGGTAGCGGGTATGGGTGTGTCGTCTGGCGTGGACATCAACTTCGGGTCTCCTTGGGCAACATCACTCTTCGCGCCATCCCTGGTTAGGAATCGAGGGCCAGGCACCCGCGGACTGCAGACTCGGCTGCCCGTCGTGCGGCTACGGTCGTGTCCCGGGCGAGCCTGTCGAGGTTTCGGGCGAGATCAGGTTCCGAAGAAAGTAGCTTCTCGAGCGCTTCGGGGTTACCTGATCCATCGGGGTTGGTGGCCCACAGGACCCGCTGGTCTAAGAATCCGTCGAAATACCTGTCACCAATGCATCTATAAACAGACCACGGGCACCCCGCGGCCTCGCAGACCTCTCCTACGGCGGAGGACTCCATGTCCACCCCCAGGCACCCTTCTTCGAAGAACCGCTTGCTCAGCTCGACGTCCAGGGTGGGAGCCTCGGTCGTGACGAGCTTCCCAGCCGTTTGAGCACTCCCGGGGGGCGTGTGGCGGTACCCGGCTCCACTCGAGTGGTCGATTATGACCTCAGGGTTGATGAGCGTCCCGACCGGTAGGTCCGGGTCAAGCCCGCCACAGATTCCGGCGATCATCACGTGGTCCACCGCTTGTTCTCCGCCCAACATGTCCCAAATGGCTACGCGGGTCGCCTCAGGTCCCATTCCCACGTGCACGGCAGTAACAGTCGACAAGCCGACAGTGCCGCTGAAGGCGCCGTCTTTCTGCTCGGCAAGCCCGAACGCCCTCACGATCGCGTTCATCTCGAGCGGCATGGGGGCGAGGACCACGACCCGACGCTTGGTGCCGTCGATCAGCACGATCCGCCCCGCCGATTTTCCATTTGCACCCGTATAGCTTGCCTGACGGTGTGCCGATCACGACGCTGGGCGAGCGCAACGCACGAAAGAAATGCCCGCCTGACACTTTTCCGAGATTCCGTAGGTGCACAATGACCGCGGAGACACACTCAATTCGCGAGGAGGGGCCGCAATGGAACATGGCCACGCCATAAAGACCTTCGACCCCTTGCTCCGCGATCTGGTCGGGTGGGGACTCGTCACCCGGGCCAAAGACGGGAGCGGAAGATGGGTGATCGCCGAGCATGCACAAAGGCGGCTCGACGAACTCGTCCATCTGGTGTCACCGATCGATGCCCACAACATCGTCTATTTCAATCGCAAGTGCGCCCTGTGCCATCAGCAGACCCCGACCAGGCTCAGGGACGACAGGTACCTGTGCGATCCGTGTAATGCCCGCCAAATCGCCGGTTCCGAGGACAAGGGATCTCTGGCCAGTTGAACATCACAGGGGTTGTTGGTGGACAATTGTTCATCAAAAGCCCAGGTAGGCCGATTTCTCCTATGTGGGTGAACCGTCGCTTCTCGCTCGAGTCGCCGACGTAGACCGTCAGGGGAATCGCGAACGGAAGGTTCTCTGGGGCGTCTACGCGGCGGCAGTTTGCCTTCTGCTCGCGTACCTGGTCATTCTGCTGTCTCGCCCGAACGGCGCCTACTGGACATGGCTCGACGGCTGGATGGTCTGCGCTTTCGAGTGCGCTCTCTCCCTCATGTGCATAGCGCGGGGGCTAGATCGCAAACCCGGATCGGGGGCCATCCTTGCCCTCGGGGTGTCCCTCTTGTCGTGGAGCATCGGTGACATCTGCCTGACCGTGGAGTCCCTCGGTGGAGCGACCCCGCCTACTCCGTCGCTGGCCGATGCCTTCTATCTCGCCTTCTACCCCTGCGCATACATAGGACTGGCACTTCTAATGAAGCGCGGGATCAAGAGGATCTCCTCGCCGAGCTACCTCGACGGGGCTGTGGCCGGTCTCGGTGCGGCCACCCTGTGCGCAGCCTTCGCTTTTCACGAGGTTGCGAAGACAGCCGGCGGAAGCGCCTTGTCCGTCGTAGTCAACCTCGCCTACCCGATAGGTGACGTCCTCCTCCTGGCTTTGATCGTGGCCGGAACCACACTGCTGTCCGGTCGCGGGAGAGGCCCTTGGGCACTCATCGCCTTCGGCATCGCCTTCAACGTCGTAGGCGACACGTTCAACCTCTTCTCTTCCACCGTGGGAGACAGCAGGGTAGGGATCACGTTCAACGCGATGGCGTGGCCCGTTTCGATCCTCCTGATCTCGCTTTCCGTATGGATCCGCCCGAAGCCACGGCCCGCCTCTGTGGCACAAAAGACCTCCAGCTTCGTGCTCCCTGGCCTTTCGGGAGTCGCCGCTCTCGCCGTGCTTCTGGTCGCCTCTGTTCGCACCATCGACCGGGTAGCCATCGCCCTCGCCGCGGCCACGCTGGCCGTAGCCGGAGTAAGGCTCGTCATGTCCACGCGGGGACTGCGTCTGCTGACTGAAGAGAGGCACCGTCAAGCGATCACAGACGACCTGACGGGCCTCGGCAACCGGCGCCACCTCTTCAACGTCTTCTCGGATGTCTTCGACTCGGACACCCACACGCCTGACGTCGCTTTCCTGTTCGTGGACCTCGACCACTTCAAGGAGATCAACGACTCCTTCGGGCACGCGACCGGGGACGAGCTTTTGAGGCAGCTCGGCCCGCGTCTCACCTCGGCGGTCCGAAAGACCGATGTCGTGGTTCGCCTCGGAGGAGACGAATTCGCCATATTGCTGATGGGCGCCGATTCCGAAGAGGCCAAGAGGGTGGCAGAAAGGATCACTCACAACATCGAAGAGACGTTCATCCTCGACAAGGTGCGGGCGAGGATCGGAGCGAGCATCGGGATATCGATGCTCGAGACCGATGCCACCGACAGCGCATCGCTGCTTCAATGCGCCGACATTGCGATGTTCCGTGCGAAGTCGGGCAACTCCGACTTCGAGTTCTATGACGTTGCGCTCGACAGTGAGAACGTCGTCCTCATCGCGGACGAGCTCCGCGTAGCCATAGAAGAAGGGCAGTTCGAGCTCCATTACCAACCGCAGCTGAATCTGCGGTCCGGGGAGATATGTGCGGTCGAGGCGCTGCTTCGTTGGGACAACCCGAGACTCGGGATGGTCCCACCCCTCAAGTTCCTTCCCCTGGCCGAGGAGGCCGGGCTGATGCCCGCGCTCACCGCTTTGGTGTTGGACGACGCCCTAGGACAGTGCGCTATGTGGCGAGAACAGGGCCATGACATCGTCGTATCAGTCAACCTGTCTGCTTCCAACCTCCTCGATCGTGGATTCACACATCTCGTGAAGGAGTTGTTGAACAGGTACCGCGTGCCACCGGAAGCTCTCGTGCTCGAGATCACCGAGACGTGCATCATCTCCGACTACGAGCGGGCCCGTAGTGTCATCGAAGCCCTGCATGACGCGGGCCTGGTCATTTCGATCGACGACTTCGGCGCCGGCTTCACATCCCTGGCGTATCTCGGGGATCTGGCAGTGGGCGAGCTCAAGCTGGACCGAATATTCGTAACCGGTCTCGGCGCTGAGGACAGATCCCGCGACCTGGCTTTGATCCGATCGACGATCGAGCTGGCCCATGCCCTGCGTCTGCGCGTGGTCGCCGAGGGAATAGAAGACGGCGCAACCCTGCAGCTGCTCTCGTCTCTCGGATGCGACGTGGCGCAGGGGTACTTCATCGGGAGGCCGGTCCCTGCCGCCGACATCTCCCTCCAGACCCCCGACGCCGTGCTCGAACTGGCGTTGGTGGGCTGAGGTTCGCACAGAACCGCTCACAGACCTACGCTCCACCCACCGTTTTGGGAGCGGGATCATCAGGTCGGGGCGGGAGTGGAAGCAGTGAAAAAGGCGATCTTCTCTATGTTGGCTGCCGTGGTGGCGCTTATCGTGTGCTCACCACAGACGGTCTTTGCGAATCAATCGCAGGGCCCCGGACATCCCTCGACTATCAAGGTCGGGACCGAGCAGCTTCGACCGTGCGGCGGGGCGCACACCTATTGCGGATCGATGCAGGTGCCGCTCGACCGCCAGATAACCGGTGGACCAACCATCAAGGTTTGTTTTCGCTGGTATCCGGCCAAGGACACGTCTTCTCCGGCGCTCGGCACGGTGATGCCGGTCGAGGGCGGTCCCGGTTACCCGTCTATAGGGTCCGTCGAGCCCGATGGCTACGCCGCGATGTACGGCCCACTGCTCGATCATTGGAACATGCTGGCCGTCGACCTAAGGGGAACGGGCTGTTCCACACTTCTCAATTGTCCGGCGCTCCAGAACTACGTGGGTTCCAGTGCGACTTCACACTTCGACCAGGTGGTGGGGAAGTGTGCCGACGAGCTGAATCACCGTTGGAAAGAACCCGACGGCTCTTACATTCACGCGTCCGATCTCTTCACCTCGGCTCCAGCGGCACAAGATGTCGCAGCCGTCATAGAGGCGCTCGGGATCCACAAGGTCGATCTCTACGGTGACTCATACGGCTCGTGGTTCGCCCAGGTCTTCGCGTCGCGTTTTCCGGGACTGGTCAGAAGCGTGATCCTCGACTCGACTTATCAGATCAACGGTCTCGATCCGTGGTACCGCTCGAGCCTCAAGACAATGGAACCAGCCTTCAACGCGGCGTGCACACGGAGCGTCGCTTGCGCGGACGCGCAGCACGGTGTGCCGGCATGGACCACGATCTCGGATCTCGCCGCGAGCTTGCGCGCCCATCCAGTTTCGGGCGTCGTTCCGAACGCGAAAGGTCATCTGCAAACCGTTCATATGGGCATCGAGGGTCTAGTGAACCTCGTAAGTGACTCCGCAGAGGATCCGTACATCTACCGGACCCTCGACGGAGCGGCCCGCTCGCTTCTTTACGATCACGTGGCTGCACCACTGCTCAGGCTCTACGCGCAGCGCCTCGCCATCGACGAGGCCTACTTCGGACTTCCACCTTCTGAGTACTCCGTCGAGCTTTACATGGCGGTTTCTTGTCTGGACTACCCGCAGCTCTACAACATGAATTCCACGCCGGCGCAGAGGCCGGCCGAGCTGGAGGCGGCGATCAAGGCCATGCCTGCAGACACGTTCGCCCCTTTCACCACAACCGAGTGGTTGTCGATGGACCAGAACACCGAAAACTTCACCGCGTGCCTCGACTGGCCGTCGCCGCAGATAGCGCAACCCCCGGTGACCCACGGAGCCCCGCTGTTCCCTCACAGCATGAAGGTGCTCATCCTGTCCGGAGAATTCGATAGCTGGACGCCGTATTCGGGAACCGCCGCTGTAATAAACCAAATCGGGGCGGACACGAGACTGGTCTGGTTCGCGAACTCCACCCACGTGCTCGGCGAGGCCGATCCCTACCCCTGCGCTTCGGGGATCATCGACAAGTTCGTGAGGTATCCCTACGAGCTCGACAGCATCAACACCACATGCGCCAAGCAGATCCCGACAGTCCGGGCGGTCGGAATGTTCAGTGACAACCTCGAACAGGTCCCGGCGCTTCAGATCCGAACCGGTTCTCCGTGCCCCGCCAATGACAAGTCGTGTGAGACCAAGCTCGAGCTCGTAAGTGCGGCGATTGAAACTGCCGGTGACGCTTTCAGTCGCCACTTCGCGAGCGAGATCAAGAACGACACCGGGCTGTACGGAGGCTTTGTATCGGCCGGAGGCGGCACCATAACCCTCACGAACGACGAGCTCGTGCCCGGGGTGTACGTCAGCGGGGCCATCACCAATGCCGCAAATTCGAACGAATTGTCAGCCGGACTGTGGGTGGGAACCACGGGCTCACCGTTGGTCGAGCTCCGAGCGTGGTGGCCCAAGTGGGGAGGCGCCGGCGTGGCTTACGCCGCGTTCAAATTGCACGGGGAAACGGTGGTCGCTTCGGGAAACGCCCCCTGAGCAGGCCGCCGCGTTGTGCGTGCGTTGTTCCCGGACAGCACGCCGTCAGACGAACATTTGTCGGAGCTTTAACCTGTATGAGGCTCGGAAAAGGGGAGTGGTCCAATGGGTAAGTCCTTGCAGTCTCTAATGAGAAAGCGGGTGACCCAGGTCGCGTTGGTGGCGGTCACCGGTCTGACACTGGCGGCATGCAGCTCTGGCGGATCTTCTTCGGGATCGACGACCACGACAACGTCTGTGAAGGGCGGGAGTTCTTCGACATCTACGACGTCCGCGGCATCTACTCCGACCACTTCGAGCGCGAGCGCGTCAGTGGCGTCCAAGCTTCAGACCCTGATGGAATCGACTCAGGGCGTCAAGGACAGAACGTTCGCTCTCACCTACACCGAGACCTCGTCCGCCTCGGGCTCCGGAAAGACGCTGACCTTCGCCCAGGACCCACCGAAGTTCCTGTTCGAGGTGGCTTCGGCGATCATCGTCGACACTGGTACTGAGACCTACGCGTGCTCGAATACAGGCTCGGGCGCCGACTACTGCGAAACGTCAGGCGCAACCACGACCGAAATAGCGCCTCTCGAGAACCTCATCACCGGTCAGACCGTCTCGAGCCAACTCGCGTCGGTGAGGGAAGGAATCCTCTCCAAGCTCGCCGGAGTAAACGCGTCCTTCTCCAGCGCGTCTTTCGCCGGACAGCCCTCCAGTTGCGTATCGGGTTCCCAGGGTGCGAATACCTTCAAGTACTGCGTCACCAATTCGGGCGTTCTCGCTTACGCCGGCGGATCCAGTGTGAAGACCTACGGTTCCCTCACGCTGGTGACGTACTCCACCAGCCCTCCGGCCAGCGACTTCACCGTGCCGGCGGGCGCCACCGTCGTCACGACCCCTTAGGGCTGTT
>JBAPRR010000283.1:0-6537 GCA_049281195.1 Acidimicrobiales bacterium | reverse complement strand
GGTGGGCCATGCCCATGATGACGCCGGATAGATCCTCTTGCGCCGCCTGAGAGAGGATCGCGTCGAGTATGACAATGGTCGACTCGGCGCCTTCGAGACCAAACCTCTTCTGACCCACGTACCGCGTGTGAAGGAACTTCTCAAAAGCTTCGGCCGCGTTCAGGCGGTCGAGGATGTGTCGCTGCTCGTTTGCGGAGAGAGTCGTCGGGACGCCCTCGACGTGCTGCTGGATCCACTGCTTCTGGTCGGGGTCCTGCATATGCATGTACTCGATCGCGAGAGTGCGGCAGTAGGCGTCGCGCAGCACCTCGATGGCGTTTCCGAGGGTCATGGCCCGCTCGCCGGCCAGTCCTGCGACGACGAACTCGCGATCGAGATCCCACAAGGTGAGCCCGTAGGTGGCCGGGTCGAGCTCGGGATGCAGGTGCTTAGGCTCCGCGGCCAAGGGATCGAGATCGGCGATCAGATGTCCGCGCACCCGGTACATGTTGATGAGGCTCTGTACGTGAACCTGCTTTTCGAGCCGGTCGAGCTCGTCGTCGGTCGAGTTGGTGTCTGGCATCCAGCGCACCGGTTCGAACGGGACGTCCATTGATGCGAAGACGTCGTCGTAGAACCGGTGTTCTCCGGCCAGTGACTCGGCGAGATGTGAAAGGAACAATCCCGACTCGGCACCCTGGATGATGCGGTGGTCGTAAGTGGATGTGACGGTGACGACGGGACCAACCCCGATCGCAGCCAGGGCGCGGGGGTCAGCGGCTTGGAGCTCGGCAGGCATTCCGATGCTGCCGACGCCGATGATCACTCCTTGTCCGGGCATGAGCCGGGGAACAGACTGCACGGTTCCGAGCGTCCCCGGATTCGTTAGCGTCGCGGTCACGCCACCGAAGTCGTCGGGAGTGATCTTGCCGGCGTGGACCTTCCTGACCAATTCCTCGTAGGCGAGCACGAATGTCCTGAAGTCGAGCTGCTCCGCGTTCTTGATTACGGGAACCAGAAGCGTGCGCGTTCCGTCAGATCGAGAGACGTCCACTGCGAGACCGAGGCCAATGCGCTCATTTCGGATGATCCCCGGATTCCCCTTGCCATCTGCGTCCGGGACGAACGACGCGTTCAAAGAAGGATTGGCGACTAGTGCCTTCACGACTGCGTAGCCGATCAGGTGAGTGAAGCTCACCTTGGTGCCGGAACTGCGGGTGAGGTGGCGGTTCAAAAGTGAGCGGTTTACCTGCAGCAGCTTGGCCGGGACCGTGCGGACGCTGGTTGCGGTCGGTACCCCGAGCGATGCCTCCATGTTGGTGGCGATGCGCTTGGCTGCGCCGGTCAGGACGACCGGTTTGACCGGCTCTGCGGCCGGCTGTGGCTGCGTCACCGCTGGGGGCGGAGCAGAGGTGGTTGCCGGAGCCGGTGCGGGAGCCGGTGCGGGGGTTACCCCCGCTGACGGAAGAGGTCCGGGCTGTCCGGCAGGGGTCCAGACAGGGGCTGGGGCAGTGGGTGCCTGAGGAGAGGTGGCGAGTGCCGCCGATCCGTTCTGAGCTCCTGACCCGTTCTCAGCTCCTGACCCGTTCTGGGCTGGAGAACGGACGGCGGAACCATTGAGGTCGGCGTCGGGCTTTCCCGATCCGGCGAGGCCGCCGTGGCCGCCTGGGACGTAGTCGTGAAAGAACTCGCGCCAGCTCTCGCTTACGGATTCCGGATCTTTGCGGAACTGGTCGTACATATCGTCGACAAGCCAGGCGTTAGGCCCGAAGGCGCCGCCCGGCGTCGATTCGACGCTTGATGGTGGTACGGACATCACATTCGATCCTAGGGCGTGCGGGCGATTATCCAAGTGAACGGGTTCACCCGCACTACGGCTACCGTGACCGTCCGTGGGCGGGGGAACAGGACATGGTCTGACGGGACATCCGACGCAGCTTCACGTCGTTGAGCTCGAGGCTCATCGGGACCTGCCGGCGGAAGAAAGACCTCAGGAATCACTCGAACTACCCGTCGTCTTGGTGCATGGCTCGCTCGACCGCTCGACCAGCTTTCTGCGTACCGCGAGGCGCCTCGAGGATCTGACCGTTGTCCTCTACGACCGTCGTGGATACAGCAAGTCCAGAGCCCTCACCCCTGTGGCCACCGACATCGACACCCATGTCGACGATCTCCTCGAAGTGATCGACGGCAGTCATGTGGCACTGGTCGGGCATTCCCTCGGCGGGCTGGTTGCACTCTGCGCGGCTGAAAGGGATCCGGAAGTCATCCGGTCGGTCGGCGCCTACGAGCCGCCACTTCCATGGTTCGACTGGTGGCCGCACAGAGCGAGATCGACGATCGCCACGCAGGATCCGTCCGAGTTCGCAGAGAGCTTCTTCGACCGTGTCGCCGGAGCCGGTTCGTGGGCTCGCCTCAACGATGCAGGGAGACAGGCCAGAAGGGCGGACGGACCTGCGCTAGTCGCGGAGCTTGCCGCCATCCGTGCGGACCACGCGCTCGTCGACCTGCCGAACCTGGCTGTACCGACGATTGCAGGAAGAGGCAGTGAGTCGCTCGTTCATCACCGCCATGCAGCGGAGGTGGTAGCGGAATTGGTGCCGGGGGCCAAGCTCATCGAGATCGAAGGCGCGCGTCACGGTGCGCACCTTTCGCATCCCGATGCGTTCGCCCACTTCGTGCGCGAGGTTCACTCGATCGCACGCTGAGTTGACCAACGTCCCGCTCAGTCCCGGCTGCTCAGTCCCGGCTGCTCAGGTCTATGTCGTGCGGAAGTCCGAGCACGCGCTCGGAGATGATGTTGCGCTGAACCTCAGATGTTCCCCCTCCGATGGTGAGCGCCGTGGAGAAGAGGTAGCCGTTCGCCCAGACCGTATAGGGATAGCTGGTCAGGCGTGAGAAATTCTGAGCGAACCGGTCCTTCGCACCGAGCATCCCGTGTGGACCGGCAAGGTCAGTTGCGAGTTCCATGACGCGCTTTCCATGATCGTCTGCGAGGGCCTTCCTGATTGATGCCTCTGGGCCCGGCTCGCGGCCGGCAAGGACCGCCGCCAAGGTTCTCAACCTGATCAGGCGCAGGACCTCACCTTCGGCCCAGACCGACGAGACGCGTTGACGCATCACCGGGTCCGCAACTCCGCCAGCGCGTTTTAGGTCTTCGACGATATCCGCAGCCGTGGGACCCTGGCCCCACAATGCTCCTTCTCCCGAGAGAGAAACACGTTCGTTCGTCAGGGTCACCTTCGCCAGCGACCAGCCCTGGCCGGGCGCGCCCACGAGATGTCCGGGTCCGAGATGCACCTCGTCGAAGAACACTTCGTTGAATGCATGCGCTCCTGTCATGTCGACGATCCCACGCACTTCGACCCCGGGCGAGTCCATCGGGCAGATGAAATACGAGATGCCGGCGTGCTTGTCGACGTCAGGATCCGTGCGTGCGAGAAGGATCCCGAACTTCGCCATGTGCGCGTACGTGGTCCAGACCTTCTGACCTGAGACGACCCAACCCTCGCCATCTTTGACTGCCCTGGTGCTGAGACCGGCAAGGTCCGAACCGGCCTGCGGTTCACTGAACAGCTGGCACCAGACCTCCTCGCCAGAGAGCAGTGGCGGCAAGTAGCGCTCCTTCTGCTCGACGGTGCCGGCATGTAGGAGCGTCGGCCCAGCCCAGCCGACCCCGATGGGGTTGAAGGGGCGCTTCACGCCTGCACGGCGCAGTTCCTCGTCGATGACCAGCTGATCGATCGGCCCGGCTTCGAGTCCCCACGGCCTCGGCCAGTGCGGCGCCACGTAGCCGGCTCCCGCGAGGTCGTGAGCCGAGGGCTTTTCATGCTTGCTCAACCACTCGCGTACATCGATACGGGCCTGATGGTCGTTTCCGGGCAGGGCGAGATCCACGACTTCGGAGCGTAGGCTCACCGCCGTGACGGACTGGAATTTCGCAGATGTATGGGAGACGGTCGCAGACCTGATCCCGAAAGCAAACGCCCTCGCGCATGAGGACAGGCGGGTGACGTGGACCGAGTTGGACCGCCGGGCGGACGGGATCGCCCAAGCCCTGATCGACGCGGGCCTCGGTCAACAGGACAAGGTTGCGCAGTATCTGCGGAACTGTCCCGAATACCTGGAATCGACCTTCGGCTCGCTGAAGGCGGGTTTCGTGCCTGTCAACACCAACTACCGCTACGGCGACGAAGAGCTCTATTACCTGTGGGACAACGCCGACGCGGCCTGCATCATCGTGCACGGTTCGTTCGTCGAACGAGCCGACAAGTTGCGATCGCGGCTCACGAAGGTGCGGTTCTGGCTGTGGGTCGACGACGGAACCGAGCCATGTCCGGACTGGGCCACGCCCTACGAGAAGGCAGCTGCGTCGGCGGCCGACCGGGTGCGCGCACCGTGGGGCAGAAGCGGCGACGACCTCTATCTCCTCTACACCGGCGGGACGACCGGCTGGCCCAAAGGCGTGATGTGGCGGCAGGACGACCTGTTCGCAAGGTTGAACGCCGGAAATATCGTCAGACTCGACGAGTCGGCTGGCCTCGACGGAATAAAGAAGATCGTGAAAGGTCCGGGACCCGTTCATCTGCCCGCCTGTCCCTTGATGCACGGGACAGGCGTCTTCACATCGATGGGCATGCTGAGCGTCGGGGGCTCCGTGGTGACGCTCGGAGGTGCGCGGTTCGACGCTGCGGAACTCCTTGATGCGGTCGATCGCGACAAGGTGAACATTGTCGCGATAGTCGGGGATGCATTCGCGAAGCCGATCGTCGAAGCACTCGACCGCGAGCCGCGCCGCTGGCATCTGTCGACACTTCTCGGGATCGTCTCGTCAGGGGTGATGTGGAGCGAGGAGACGAAGCGAGCGCTTCTTCGCCACAAGCCGACGCTGCTTCTGGTCGACGCGTTCAGCTCTTCTGAGGCGATCGGCTTGGGGGTGTCGGTATCGAGCGGCTCGGACGCTCAGGCGACGGCGAAGTTCGTGCTCGGCCCGGAAGTACGGGTCGTCGATCCCGACACCTTGAAGGACGTTGTCCCCGGATCCGGCCAGTCCGGCGTCCTCGCTCTCGGCGGACGCAATCCGCTCGGCTACTACAAGGACACCGCTAAGTCCGAGTCGACCTTCAAAGAGGTCGACGGGACCCGTATGTCTATCCCCGGGGACTTCGCAACGGTGGACTCTGAAGGGACGATCCATCTTTTGGGCCGGGGTTCGGTCGTGATCAACACAGGTGGGGAGAAGGTCTATCCCGAGGAAGTCGAGGAAGTCCTGAAGCTCCACCCAGCGGTCCGCGACGCGGTTGTGGTCGGAATTCCGGACGCTCGCTTCGGGCAGGCGATTGTCGCCGCAGTCGAACTCAAGCCCGGTGAGACCGTCAGCGAGGAAGACTTGATCGCCGGGGTCAAGTCGCACCTTTCCGGCTTCAAAGCCCCGCGGCGCATCCGTTTCGTCGATTCGATCGGGAGGGCTCCGACAGGCAAGGTCGACTACGCGAAACATGCGGCGGAGGCAGTGGAGTGGGCGGCGCCCTCCTCGGGAACAGCGGCGTCATCCGGCGCCAGCTGAGGTGGGGCACGTTCTCGTCAATACGAGCGTCACGCTCGATGGCTTCATCGCCGGTCCTAACCACGAGATGGACTGGATCTTCGACAACAACTTCCTTCCACATGAACCGATCGCAATAGTCGACGAGATCATCGCCACGACAGGCGCGGTCATGTGCGGCCGCAACTGCTACGACGTCGGCGAAAGTTCGAGCCGTTCAGAGACGAAGGGCCTTTTCGGCGGTGCGTGGACAGGCCCGGAGTTCGTGCTCACGCACCGGCCACCGCCTGCAAGCGAGCTTGAGGATCGCGGTTCCGGTCGATCGCTCACATTTCTCACCCCGGAGACCATCACAGAAGCAGTGGGAATCGGGCTCGAGGCGTCGCAGGGAAAGAATCTGTTCGTTCTGGGGGCGAACGTCGTCCAGCAATGTCTGTCGGAAGACCTGGTCGACGAGATGATCCTGTTCGTCGTCCCTCTACTTTTGGGTGACGGGATTACTCTGTTCGGATCAATCGCGGCGAATTCCCAACACGTTGGCGCGCAGTTCCCGCTCAGATTCGAAACTCGGACCGTGACCCAGGTGGGCCGTACTTTGATACTCCGGCTAGGGAAACCCGGAGCACAGACTCGACGGTCAAGTAAGAACGCGGCCTCGTTGGGTCAGCCGTAACGCGGGCTCAACGCGTCGAACGCGGTCCGCAATTCAGCCAGAGATTCTTCTGATGGCTCGGTTACTTCAGCCTTGGCTGCTTTGACCAAAGCGACCTGTTCGTTGAAGACGTCACTCGGCACGGCCATCGCCGAATCGATGTCACTCGTTCTGCCGATGACCGAAGAGATGGCACCGAGCGGAGGCACGCGTAGCCGGGAGGAATACCAGTCACCGAGATCGATCTGGCCGTCGAGGATCTCTATCTCCTTCAACAGGGCATTGCGAAGCTCGTCGGTCGGCGAGTGGAGGTAGCTCCCGACCGCTCTCACGACGTCCTTGATGTCAGTTTCGAGGACGC
>JBAPRR010000282.1:0-7613 GCA_049281195.1 Acidimicrobiales bacterium | reverse complement strand
CCGACACAGCCGAACACGGTCAACCGCACGCACCGGTCGTAACGATGCGAAGACAAGGTTCTATGGGTTGACTGACGCGGCGATCCGCACGACAGACTCGGAGAAGAAAGTCATTCGATGTAAGGGCAGTGCCTACAGCCTGAGTCACAACAAGTTCCGCGTGCTACGAGGTACGCCGAAGTGAAGACGAAGTATCCGGACACCGGATCGGTGTATCCGTTCCTGCCCTCTTTCATTGCCAGGAGGTGGGCCGCGATGATCTCGTCACGTTTCGGATGATCCGGGCTCAGGCGCGACAAATGAGGCTCGTCGCTTACGCGACGCACGTCGTCCTCCAACTCCCCTCGGAAGTGCTTGGGCTGTGACTACAGAGCGTCGCCGATGTCTCCATCAAGGATGACGACTGGCTCCTCTGTGAGAACGAACGAAAGCTTCTCTACGTCGAGGAATTTCTCGATGTCCTCCCACACCGTCTTGAAGTCGGGCTCGGCGGTATGCGCGTTGTACTCGTCCATCGACGCGAACCACTGCTCGGTGACACCGTCGAATCCGGGATCGTCGTCGCCCGAGTAGTCCTCGAGGGCCCGATGCTGCTGTATGTAGCGGATCACGTGGCTACCGCTTTTGGTCGCCATGACCAGTGGACCGTGGTGGTTGCGCCAGTAGTCGTGGAACTCGGCAGGCGTCATCCCTGCACGACGCTTCAGGAGGCACGTCAGCTTCACCATCTCAGGTGGTCCCTATGACCTTGAACACTTCGGCCATCCCTCCCGGTGGTAGTCCCGCCCGCTTGCCCACCGGCTCGAGCCAGGACCGGAGCATCTTCGGAAGCTCAGCGCCGTCACCAACCTGGCTCTTGTGGCAGCGGAGCGCCTCCACTTTTCTGTCGAATGTGGCGGTCACGTCGACGGCGATGGTCGGCGCGTTGAACGCTGCCATCCACAGCTCCGGAACCGTGTGCGGTTCGAACCCTTCTTCGAGAAGCTCCGGATGAGCAAAGGGATTGCGCGCGTCCGGATACACAGCGCAGATCGCCGCTTCGCCGGCAGCAAGGTGGTCGGGGTGACTGGCGTAGATGCGATCCCACATGCGCTCCGGCGACTGGCAGACCACGCGATCGGGACGGATGCGACGGATCTCACGACTGATGTCGCGCCGCAGTTCGATCGAAGAGGTGAGCCTTCCGTCGGGATAGCCAAGGAAGGTCAAATCCTTGACGCCGACTATGTGGGCCGCCGCGGTTTGCTCCTCGCGTCTGATCGCAGCCATGTCGCTTCTGGAGATTGATCGATCAGACCCGCCCGCGTCCCCGTCGGTGACGATGCAGTAGGAGACCTCGATCCCCCTGTCCGTCCACGCGGCCACTGACCCGGCGGTTCCGAAATCCACGTCGTCGGGATGCGCCATCACCATCAGGATCCGCGACACGTCGTCGCCGGGATCGTCCAGTGGCAGCGTCACTTCAGATTCAGTCGAAGTCACGAAAGTCCAGCTTAGGCGGATGCCCAGGCGGCCAATCCACTTCGGTGGTCAGGAAAGGTCCAGGCGCGCAGCCGTGTCGAGCGCATCGTCAATCCGTTCGGAAGCCGATGCACAGAAGCGCTCCCATGCGAAAACGTCGTTCGCCAATGGTGGCGCCTGCTCCCAGAGTTCGGCCTCCAACGGACCGAATCCGGCTCGCACCAGTTCCAGAGCACCGACCTTGCCCTCAACCGACCCCCTGATCGAGGAGAAGCGGTTTGCTGTCTCGGGAACTGACAGTGCTTCCGGGATCGGAGCGGCGCCGACAAAAGAGGGGCCGGGAACGATGAACGGTAGGTAGATCGAAGCGCACGGGCTTCCGAGCGCGGCGAATGCCTTGGCCGGTTCGTCGGGATCTTCGGGCAGTTCGCAGATCAGAGATGCGGTGGTCGATACGTACCCGCGCACGTGCATGCAGATGGTCACACCGGTGCCGTCCGCCTCGAGGGTCTGCGGAAGCTCTGAGATACGTTGCCGACTTGCCGGATCGGTGGGACTTCCCCACGGTCCTGTGCCGTGATCGCGGAGGTGCGCGGCCGCCTGGGCTGACCTGTTCTCCACAGAAGCGTTCTTCAAAAACGCGTTGCTCGCTTCCAAACGCTTGTCCGCGTGGCCGGTATTGGTTTCGGGGTCGCGCCACCGGTCGAAGGCGTCGCCGTTGTTCACGTCATCGGATGCGCGTGTCCAGTCAGCACTGATGGCGATGCGATTCGAGATGGCCGCTTCTGTGTCGACCGACTTCGCGGCCCAAGATTGTCCCGACGTCTCGAGGATCCAAGCCGAATGCGGATCGACGATGAGAAACGACGACCAGTAGGGCTCGTTGTGCGCAGCATCCGCGATGCCGCCCTGCCCGTGGCGGTCGAGGAGCTCGGTGATGACATCCACCGCTTCTGTGGCCGTCCTCGCCCTTTCGAGACCGAGCCTCACCAGGTCCATTCCGATCAGCGCGGGAGGAGCCTTGAAAGGATCGGCAATCCCGTTGACCTTTTCGTTGCCGATAGCGACGTGATGAGAGTTGATCCCATGTTCGGCGCCCCACAACCAGTCCGCCTGGGACAGCACCGTGGCAAACGCGCCTAAGTCAGGAATCGTCAGATACTGCGTCCGGAGCTCATCAGAGCCGCTGGCCTTGCGGGGAGGGTGGGAACGAAGGAGCTGGAGCTCGGAGAATGGCCGGTCCGAATTCTTGGCGAAGATCGAGCCGGATCCGCCCCGACCCAACAGGCAAAGCGAGTCGCACACGGGCGATCAGTCTTGCCTCAGGCTGCACCCTCGCCGTAGTTCCACGAAGCCAGATCAGCGAGATGGGGGTTGTTGGAGAAGACCTCGACAACCGGGATCTCGAGACCCAACCGCTTCTGGATCCGTTCGATCTCGACGATCTGGTCCCACAGGAGCAGTGTCGCCACCACACCGCTGTCGCCCGCCCTCGCAGTACGGCCGGACCGGTGCACGTAGGCCTTGTGGTCTTCGGGCGGGTCGTAGTGGACGACGACGTCGACATCGTCGATGTCGAGACCGCGGGCCGCAACGTCCGTGGCCACGAGGACCGGAAGCTTTCCCGACGAGAACTCGTCGAGCGCCCTCTGGCGGGAGGTCTGACGAAGGTCCCCGTGGATCGCAGCGGCACGAACCCCTTCTTTGCGCAGCTGATCGACCAACTTGTCCGCCCCACGTTTCGTGCGGACGAACAGCAGGATCTTCGAGGAGTTCCGGGCGATCGCTGCGGCGACCTTCACCTTGTCCATCTCGTGCACCTGCAGGAAACGGTGCTCCATCGAATCCACGGTGGTCGTAAGCGACTCGACCTGGTGGAACACCGGATCGGTGAGCCGGCGCTTGACGAGCCGGTTGACGTCCCCGTCAAGGGTGGCCGAGAAGAGCATCGTCTGATGGGTCAACTCGATCCTTCGCATGATCCAGTCGACCTGCGGAAGGAACCCCATGTCCGCCATGCGGTCCGCTTCGTCGATGACCACTATCTGCACGTTGGACATGGATATGTCCTTGCGGTCGATCAGGTCGATGAGGCGGCCGGGAGTGGCGATCACGATGTCGGAGCCCTTGGAGAGCTTCTTCATCTGGGCCTCGATGTCGGCACCGCCGTAGATCGCAACCGATTTCCGGTCGACGGCCTGAGCCAGAGGTTGCATCACATCGTGGACCTGCTGGGCCAGCTCACGTGTCGGTACAAGGACGAGACCACCCGGGAATCCGGGACGGCACTCGCCGAGTCGCATGAGAAGCGGGATCCCGAAAGCGAGCGTCTTACCTGAGCCGGTTTTGGCCTTTCCGCATACATCGCGTCCGGCGATGCCGTCTGGAATGGTGAGTGCTTGAACCGGGAAAGGGGCGAGAATCCCCTGATTGGATAGTTCCTCCGCGAGCCGCGGGTCGACCCCGAGGCGCTCGAAGGTCACGGCGTGCTTGATCGTCATCGTCCTCCTGAAGCAATTGCATTCTACCAGAAGGTGCTCTCAGGACGTTCCTAGAAGGCATCCCTGACCAGGGATAACGATCGCACCGCTCCCCGAGGTCCGTTTTTCAAGAGCTTTCTCATATGCCACAGTTGGCACATGACGAGACTCGCCGAGGGAGACAAAGCCCCATCATTCACCCTTCCCGACCAGGACGGGAAGAAGGTTTCGCTTGCTTCACTTCTCAAAGAGGCGAAGGAGAAAGGCGGAGCAAATGGCACCGTGGTCGTGTACTTCTACCCGGCGGATGACACCCCGGGCTGCACGAAAGAGGCTTGCCAGTTCAATGACAACCTGGCGGCATTCAACGAAACGGGAACGGTGATAGTCGGCATCTCGCCGGACGGAGCCGAGAAACACCAGAAATTCCGTGGAAAATATGGACTCGAGTTTTCTCTTTTATCGGACCCCGAGCGCACGACGATGACCGAATACGGCGCGTACGGCGAAAAGACGATGTACGGCAAGAAAACCGTAGGAGTGATCCGCTCCACATTCGTCATCGGCGCCAACGGCAAGGTCCGCCGGGCGTGGTACTCGGTGAAGGCCGACGGCCACGCCGCCAAGGTCCTCGAAACGGTCCAGTAGCTCCGACGACCGGTTAGCCAGGAGTGCCGCCGGAGCTACTAGAGCCGGTTCGTATCTGAAGCTCCCCTCTATTAAGGGATGAAGCGCTTCAGAGTGTTGTCGCCGTCGTCCACGAAGACGATGCCGTGACCGCTCGGTGAGACAGCGAGACCGAACAGGTCGCCCCCGGCATTGAGCGGATCCATCTGGACGTTCGCAACCTGATGACCGGTTGGGGTCACCTCGACTGCGTTCCCATTGGCTCCGTTGGCGGCGATCACATCACCATCGGGAGCGATCATGAGGCCGAGAGGTTGGTCCAGCGCGCTTCCCTCGCTCACGGTCTTGCCGCCCCACCCTGCCGGTGACTGACGGAATACTGCGTTCGGAACAGCGGCGATCCGGTTGTTGATGGTGTCGGCCACGTAGAGGGTTCCGGTGGCCCCCAAAGCGTCTCCGGTCGGGCCGAGCACGAGCGCCGACGAATTGAGCTGCTCGTCGAAGCCGGTTGCAATGACGGTCTCTGAGATCAGTTGCGGAGCCTCATTCGAAGACAGCCTGACGTCGAGCCGGATGACGGTTCCACCGGCTACTTCCTTGCCATTGGCGGCAACGGTGCCGTTCAACACATTGGTCACGAAGAGATCGGCCCATCCGGCGCCTTGGACTGCGGTCATGTCCCAAGGTCCGTTTATAAGAGTCCCCGACCACGTCGCAACGGGGGTTCCCCAGGCGTTGAGGACGATCAGGCAGCCGGCCTCAGGCGTGCCGTTACCGTTTTCGGTCACAGGAAGACTCCCCACCACCACGTAGCCGCCGTGCAAGATCACCAATGCAGTGGTGAAACCGATGCCGCCCGGACAGAGGCCGGGAAGTGGTCGGTTCAGTTGGGCGAATTGGCTCACCTTCCCGCCGGGAGCAACCTGGACGATCGTGGTGCCCGTTCCCTGCAGGTTCGAGCTGGCGTTGAAATTGCTGACAAGAGTGTCGTGATCGACAAGATCGCCCACCGACTTCGTCACGACAGCCACGCCATAGGGGTTCACGTCTCCGTTCGAAGGAACCGTCGAGGCGATGTTTTCCACCTGGTGGAGGGTGTCCAAGAACGGCACCGCCGACCCGGTGGTTTTTGCGGGGTGGGTGGTGGATGCATTGGCGGCATTAGCCGTCTGTGGGAGAGCGAGCATCGCGGTAGCTACCAGTGCCAAAGCTCCGATGGACGGGGTCAATAGGCGCGTCCATCTCCGCGATCTCTGCGCAAACCGGTCGGTCGCTTTTCCTTCGTTTGCCGTGCCGCGTGTGACGCCGCCCATCCGTAGCCTCCTTCGATTGCCGCTGTCGTGCCCGGAGCGCGCATACGACTCCGGATGACGCGTTACGAGCGGATACCGGGATGGGGCGGCATTTGTTCAGCGGAACTCCACGAATTCTTTGGGAGGTAGTACCCGGCGGTCCTTCTGAAAAGACCTAGACGACGGGACCGGACCTGATGATGAACACGGGCCCGGCATAAGAGTCGGCGCCGAAAGCACCGATGAAGGCGGTGCTCCCGGAGACAGCAGCCGACCAGCCGAAACCACCGTAATTGGAGGCGGGCGCGGGAGGTGACAAGGTCGCCGTCGGTTTGCTCCTCCAACCGGAGACTCTCTCGACGTAGGAATATGCCACTCCCGCATCACCATCAGCTTGAGATGCCCCGATGACGATCGTTTTGTGAGATATGGCCACTGAACCCCCGAAATTGTCGTGCGACGTTGCTGCAGGTTCTTCCAACGTCGCTGTGGGAGTGGCCGGCCAGCCCGAAGAGGTTTTCGTGTATATGTATGCCGCAGCCGTGTCGGTATCACCGGGGCAACCGACGACAACGGTCGGACCGGAAATGGCCACCGCGATGCCGAAACCGGAAGAGGGAGAGGGACCGGCCAACGTCGAGGTCGGGGTGGGGGGAATCGGAAGAACCCTTCACATACACGTATGCAGCACCTGAGTTGGAGCCGGCGCCCGGAGTACCGACGACCACAGTCTTGCCGGAGACGGCAACGGAGTTGCCGAATTCATCCGAATCGTTGTTGCCTGGATCGGCCAAAGTCGACGTCGGCATCGCCGGCCAGCCCGAGGCAACCCTTGTGTAAATGTACGTCGCTCCTTCAGAGAAGTGGGTACGGGGTGCGCCAACGACAACCGTTTTCGAAGAGACGGCAACGGAGTAGCCGAAAACATCGTTGGAGGTGCCCGCCGGGTCGGCCAGCGTCGCAGTGGGAGTGGTGGGCCAACCGGAGGAGCCCTTTACGTATATATAAGCAGCGCCCGGTGACGAGATCGGACCGCTAGGACTGACGACACCCGCCGCGCCAACAACTGCTGTGTCTCCTGAGATCGCGACCGAGTAACCGAAGTCATCATTAGCAGTAGCAGGCGGGTCTGTAAGCGTCGCATCCGGAGTCGTGGGCCAGCCCGACGAGCCTTTCACGTATATGTACGCCGATCCGGCATAAGAGTCGGTGCCGAATGCTCCCACGATGAGCGTTGATCCAGGACCGCTACCTGATTCGGCAACGGAATCGCCGAAAAAAGCGTTTGGCGTAGAACCTGGGTCGTCGAGAGTGGCGCGTACTTCGCCGATGGCAAACGGCTTCAGAGTGGACTGCATTGCAACCGTCTGTACGGCGCCTGCCGATTCGATCGGAAACATCAGGACTAAGCCGATGACACCGAACGCTGCAACGATCCCGGTCGCTCTATTTTTTCGCACCACTTCTCCGCACCGCTAAAACGTTCAACCACTCGACTTTTTGCGTACCACAGAGCTGGTCGGTTAACACCAATGTCCTCGTTGCGTGTACTGTCACGGACAAGTTACGCAAATGAGCCCCCGGATCATTCTGGTCATCCTGACATCTTCCCCGGGACGTCGCCCGGGACCCCGGCTCCGCAAGCAAATGCGCATACCGGACCGGAGGTCCTGCAAATGTTGATTTGGGCGTGGATAAAACGAAGGCGCGCAGCAAAGGCCGCGGCGTTGCACCAAGTACCGACTGACGCGAC
>JBAPRR010000281.1:0-28591 GCA_049281195.1 Acidimicrobiales bacterium | reverse complement strand
TCCGACAGGACTTCGGGGCAATCCACCCTCAGGCGGCTCTCCGGGACATCAGGTTCCCGCCAGATCGCGCCCTTCAGGAGCGCAGCGCGATGAGTGACCTGATACCGGTCGACGAGCCTTTAGGCGGTGCGGAAACACCGCCGCAGCCTTCACGCGAGCACCTCGGCCAGTTCGTAAGCCTGCACTACGTCGCCAAAGCCCTGGGTCGCACCAAGCGCGCCTGGCTTGTCATCGGTTTCATCGGCCTGCTCATCGGTCTGTCTCTGCCTGTCGTGATCCCGGCGAAGTACGTGGCCCAGATAACGCTCGAGATGTTCCACAACCCGGCCGACGACCCGAGCAAGGACATGGCTACCGACGTGGCCCTGTTGGAGTCTCAAGCCGTGGCCGAAAAGGTGGTCACCAAGCTCGGACTGAAGGTCACCGCGCAGAAGCTGACGTCTGAGTATTCCGGCAACGCGGTCACCGACCAGGTCCTCCAGGTGTCGATCAGCGCGCCGTCCGAAGGACAGGCGATCAAAGAGTGCAACGTGTTGGCGAGCGAGTTCCTGGCCTTCAGAAGCGAGCTGCTCAACAAACAGAACGACGCCGTGGTCAATGCGCTCCAGTCCCAGATCACAGGGCTGCAGAAACAGAACAAAGTGTTGACGACCCAAGCGAACAACCTCGGGGCTCCGGCTGCGGGGACCGCCAACTACGACTTGTTGCAATCCGACGACAACGAGCGCAACCAGAACATCAACCAGATCACGACCCTGGACCAGACGATCCAGGCCGACAATCTGACCACCACTTCGATCATCACCCAGAGCCAGGCGATCGGAAGTGCCACCGCTGTAGTCCATTCCACGATCAAGACCTACCTGACCGATGCAGCCTCGGGTCTCGTCGCCGGGTTCGCCATCGGCCTCGGGATCTTCACCTTCATCGCACTGATGTCGGACCGCATCCGTCTTAGAAGCGAGTTCGCTGAGGCTTCTCAGTCCCCTGTCGAGTTGAGCGTCGGGCGGTTCGGTCGCATAAAGGTCATGCGCAAGCGCCGCCTCAGACGCAAGCTCAGCACTCCGGGTAGGCCGGTGGAGCTCATGTCGCGCTACCTGCGCTCGGTCGTCCACAGCGTCCCTGCCCCGAAGCAACTTGCGGTCGTCTCCGTCGACAGCCTGGAGCCTTCTGCGTTGAGCATTGCGATCCTGGCCGGCCGACTTGCAGTCTTCGAGGGCCAGAGGGTCATGGTCGTCGACCTGTCGCCGGGACGGATCCTCGGTGAATTGCTCGGTGTGGCAGAGCCCGAGACGCGCATCGTCTTCGTGAAAGGCGCCTGGGTTCCCGTGCTCGTCGCCGTGCCTTCGCAGGACGACCCGGTCATCGAGCTTCCCGAACAGGGCGTCGATGTCGACGGCATGCCGGGAAACGCCTGGACGTCTCCTGAGGTTGTGCTCGCCCTCACCACGCTCGATCCTTCAACAGGGGCCGGGCATCTTCGGGCCGTGGCGGACGAAGCGGTACTCGTCGTGACGGCCGGGCGTTCGAACGCCATCCAGGTCCGGGCGGCAACCGAGATGTTGCGCGCAGCCGGTCTCAATGTCAGAAGCACCATCATGGTGGGTGCCGACCGCAACGACGACAGCCTGGGTCTGGTGCGCACCGACCACCGCAACGACGGACATGTGACCCGGGCCGATGATCTGGTCGAGAACGCCTACACCTCGAGCAACACACCTGACCATTGAGCAGATTCGGTCCCGTGTTGACGCGCCCGAAAGAGGCGCAAGCCGACAGTGGGTGGCTGCCGGTCTCGAGGTTGGCCCTCGAGCCTGACGAGCGCGACATAAGACGGAGGGTGGGGCTCATCTGGGGCCTTCTGTTCATCAACGTGCTGTCGTACCAAGAAGGCGAGACGATCATCCATATCCCGAGCATCCCGGGAAAGCTCCTCACCCAGGGCTGCCTGGCACTCGCCTTCATCCTCGCCCTGGCGCTGAACCGCAAGCTCGTCGTGCGTCCGAACACGCTGCTCGTTCTGTCCACCGTCATGGCGGCGGCTGCGCTCATGATGAGCATCCGCGACGAGGTCAGCATCATCGGCACCGACTACCGCGCAATTCGCCTGATCCTGTTTCTCGCAGTTCTATGGCTGCTGACACCATGGTGGGGCCGCAGCGACATGCTGCTTTTGCGCTGCCAGCTGCGTGCTCTTGTGATCGTGCTCGGCACCGTGATCCTCGGCCTGGTGGTCGCTCCGGGCAAGGCTTTCTCGTTCCAGGGTCGGCTGTCCGACTCACTGTGGTCGATCCCTCCGACACAGGTGGCCCACTACTCCGCCACCGTCGCCGGCGTATCAGCGATCCTGTGGTTGAGCGGTCTGCTCAAACGCAACTGGGCCATCGCACTGTTCTTCGGCGGCGTCGCGATCATCGTGTTGACCCACACCCGCACCGCGCTGATCGCGCTGCTCGTGGCCATCCTCGTCGGCTCGCTCAGCTTGTTCACGGGGCGTCGGCGTGTGCGAAAGGTCTTCGCCACGGTGTTCATCGTCCTGTTGCTCGGCGGCGCGGTACTGGTACCCGCCGTGACGCACTGGTTCTCCCGCGGACAGAGCAGTCAGGAGTTCTCACAGCTGACGGGACGGACCGTGGTGTGGGGAGAGCTCGTCAACGCCCCGCGGCCGGTGGACAACATGATCTTCGGCTTCGGCCTGTCGAACGGTTCGTTCGACGGGCTGTCGATCGACGACAGCTGGCTCTCCGTCTACCAGGATCAAGGCCTATTCGGCGACGCCATGATTGCGACAATCCTCCTGTCGCTCCTTTTGATCGCGGCCTTCCGCCCGCGCGGCCCTAGACGCGCAATTGCACTATTCCTGATCGTCTATTGCCTGATCGCCTCGCTGACAGAGACCGGGCTCGGCCAGGCGTCCACATATCTGCTCGATCTGACCATCGCGGCGTCCCTTCTGATCCCCCCGGCCCCGACTCTGCTCAGACCGACCGAGGTCCTGCCCCCGGGGGCCCAATCGCAGGGGGCACTGTCGTGAGGATCCTGGTGGTCCACAACCGGTACCGCTCCGCCTCCCCGAGCGGGGAGAACCGGGTCGTGGACCAGGAGACGGCAGCGCTCGAGGGTGCCGGTCATGAGGTCAGGCATTTCGAGCGTTCGAGCGACGACATAGACAGCCTGTCTCTGGCCCGGAGAGCTCTCGTACCAGGGCAAGTACTCTGGAGTCAGAGTGCTTCCAGGGAGATCAGCCGGATCCTGGGGGATTTCAGACCGGACGTAGTGCATGTTCACAACCTTTTCCCGATGATCAGTCCTTCGGTACTTCGCGCGTGCAGGAGACATCTTGTTCCGGCTGTCGCGACCTTCCATAACTACCGTCCCATGTGCGCGAGCGGTGATTTCTTCAGAAACGGCTCGGTCTGTCACGACTGTGTCGGAAGGCTTCCGGTCCCTGCGGTGGTCCATGGCTGCTACCGCGACTCCGTCACCGCGACACTTCCGCTCGCGGCGGGGATCACCGCACACAAGCAGATCTGGCAAACCCATCTGTCGGCCTACATGTTCATCTCGGACGCGCAGAGGCAGCTCTACGCCAGCCTCGACCTTCCGAGCGAGCGCTGCTTCGTCAAGTACAACCTCGTCTATCCGATGGAAGGCACGGCACATCCTGAGCCGATCGTCGTGTACATAGGGCGGCTCACCGAGCTCAAGGGTCTGCAATTCCTGATGGATGCCTGGGACAGGTTCCCGGCGAAGAACTTGAAGCTCGTGATCGCGGGCAGCGGGCCGATGGAAGACGAGGTCCAAAGATGGGCCGCGTCACGCGATGCAGTGGAATTCGCAGGATTCCTGAGCCGCGATCAGTGCGCCGGACTTCTCAAACGGGCGCGGGCGGTGGTGGTGCCTTCGATCTGGGAGGAGCCGTTCGGCCTAGTGGTGGCAGAGGCGATGTCCGCATCGGTTCCGCCGATCGCGCCCGGACACGGTGCGTTTCCCGAATTGATCTCCGATGGGGTCGACGGTGTCATCTACCCCTCCGGCGACAGGGATGCACTGGCCCGGCTCTTCGGCGAGATCGAGCGCGAACCGGCCAGGTTCAGCGAGCTCGGCCAGAAGGCGCGGCTCACCTACGAGCAACGATTTCACCCGGACTGCAACGTGAAACAACTCGAGTCCGTGTACCGGTACGCGTGCGAACACCCGGTGTGGATCGCGCAGGATCAGAACGTGGAATCCAAAGTGGCGGTGGGAACGAAGTGAGCACAATGGTCTCAGAGTCCGATATCGCCGGCTTCTGGCAGTCCCACCCGTGCGGGGACGGACTGATCGGTGGGCTGGTCGAGAGATACCGCGAGGACTTCGCTGCATTCTTCACGGCTTACGACGAGTCGCGCTACAAGCTGGAGAGTCACATCCCGGCGTGTCTCGACGCTCTAGGGGTGAACGGTCTCAAGGTCCTCGAGATCGGTCTCGGCCAGGGAGCGGAGTCCGAACAACTGATCCGCCGGGGGGCCAGGTGGTCGGGCCTCGATCTCACCGCGGAGTCGGTTCGCCGGGTCCAGATCCGCCTGGAGCTCCGCGGTCTCAAGTGGGACGACATCTGGCAGGGATCGGTCACGGCGGGAATCCCTGCCCCCGACGAGAGCTTCGACCTCGTCTTTTCGCACGGGGTTCTGCATCACGTCCCGGAGATTCACAAGGCGCAGGCCGAGATCCGCAGGGTGCTCCGCCCTGACGGTCGCCTCGCCGTCATGCTCTACGCCCGCAACTCCCTCAACTATCAGGTCGCGATCAGATTGGTCCGGCGCGGCGCGATCGTGTCCGCATGGCCGATTCGCCGTTTCCTCAAGAAGGGCGCCCTGGCCGACCACTTGAGAAACGCAGAGGGCCAGGGGCTCCGCGAATACCTGAAGATGAACCAGTTCATCCACGCGAACACAGACGGTCCGCAGAATCCCTATGCCCTGGTGTACAACCTGAAGGACGTAGAGCGCGACTTCCCGGACTTCCGGGTCACCAAGGTGCACAAGCAGTTCATGCACGCACCCCCGCTGCCGGTTCACGGCCTTCCCGGCAGCCATCTGGTGGGGTGGCATCTATGGGTAGAGATGGTGCCGAAGACCTGAGATGACGAATCTGACGGGCACTCCGGCGCTCGTGAGCTCAGACGGCGGGAAAACCGAGCGGCCGGCGATCGGGCATATCGGTACCAGGATCGTGATCGGCTTGATCCTGCTCTTCGCCATGGCCGCGTTCGGGGTCTACGTGAAGTACCGCCCCGGACCGACCTGGCCCGACCGCATCGCCTACGACATCTTCCCGTCGGAGTGGATGCATCACTCGCTCACCTACATCACTGATCTGGGTCGTCCGCGAGTCGTAATTCCGGGACTCGCGGTGTGCTTCGTCCTCGCTCTGTTCTGGGACAGGCGCAGGGCCATCACCTGCGTTCTCGGCCCCGCCGCCGCGGTCGGGCTCACCGAGTACATCGCGAAACCCGCCGTGCACCGGATGCTCGGAGGATCCCTCTCCTACCCGTCAGGCCACATGACGGCGGTGGCCACGCTCACCACGATGTTCGTCCTGTCGGTGAAGCCGCGTTACCGCAAGCTCGCGCTGGTGCTAGCGATCATCGTCGATTGTGCGATGGCCGCGGTGCTGATGCTGCTGCGCTGGCATTACCTGACCGACATAGCGGCGGGACTGGCCGTGTCGGTGGGGACGATCCTCATCATCGACGCATTGCTCCACATCGACCTGACGCACGCCGATCGTCACGAGCCCGAGCTCAAGACGGTGCAGCAAACCTGACCGATCTGGCCGAGTTCAGCGCCCGTACCTCGCCCGCCAGCGGCAGAAGTGACTCCGGTCTCACCGGCTCTTTCTGGGGGTGGAGCACGACCTTCTTGTGCCCTCCGGGGGGAAGATGGAACCACGAGTCATCCGGCCTGAATCCGGGGACTTCCACCACCACCCACTGGGCGAACCTGGTGGTCGAGATGTCGATCGACCACATACCGTCCTTCTCTGTCAGATCGGCTTCGAGGCCCACGTCGAACTCGTGGGTCCTGATCACGCCACCGGGTAGATGGATGGCGCCTGCGAGGTCCTCGCCGTCTTCTCCGACCAACCTGGCGGACACCACGTCATAAGCAGGGGGACCGAACCCGTAGGCGCCGGTCAGATCCCTGAACCCGTCGAACATCCCGCTCACCTCGACCACCTCGCCCGAATAGGCGTCAAGTGAAACCGGGCGTTCCACCGACTCCACCATCAGCTCGCCGCGCACGAAGAGCTCGACTACGAGCCTTCCTGTGACCTCCCCGGGGTTGTCGTTGACCAGGTGTATGGAAAGACCGTTCAGGCCTTCGTCGGTCAAAAGGAGTGCCACAGGGGCATGCACCCTTCTCAGCACGAACCATGGCGCCTTGGGCCTTCCGAAGCTGTCGATCACACCCCAGCCCGGTCCGGGACGAAGGTCGCGCAAAGCAAGGACGATCGCTCCGGAACAGGACGATCCCGGCCGGCGCCATTCGCTCAAGACAGTCTCGAACAGCGTGGCGACCGTCGCCCTGCTCAAATCGAGAGCACGCTCCGCATCGCGATAGCGCAGCTCGAACGGGTCGACCGCGAAGATCTTGCGCAGGTAGTAACTCTGCATGTCCTCGAGGTCCCATGATCGTCCCGCGTCATGGTGCACCGCGAGCTTCCATCCCGGGTCGTGGCCGGCGCGCTCTGCGCCTCCACATTCGTCGTCGACGGTCCGACGCTCCGGGGGTGGCGCAAAAGCCAGGCATTCAGAGGCGAATTTGACCTTGGCGCGCCGGGCGTCCTCCACCGGCCGCAAGTAACCGCCGACGCCGAAATAGTGGCTGATGCCCGTGTCCATCTGGTACGGGACGGTGCCACCGGTGGGGTTGGACGTCACGTAGGGAATGCCGGGTAGGAGGGCGTCCACGAGCTTCGGCACCGTCTCGTCATAGATCAGGAAGTGCCACTTATCGCGCGGCAGGGACTGCATCGCCGCCTGCTCTTCGACCTCCTGGTTGCCGCAGACGATCGCCAGGGCCGGGTGTCCCGAGATCATCTCGAACTGCTCGGTCAGCTCTCCTTCGAGCTCCTTCACGAACTCGGGATCTTCCGGTGGATCACAGAAGGCGAGCATGCCCTCCTGCCACACAAGTAGGCCGAGCTCGTCGCAGGTGTTCCAGAAATACTCGTCCTGATAGACGCCGGTGCCCGGAAGACGGATGAGGTTCAGGTTCGCGGCCTTGGCCATCTCGAGAGTCGCTCGGACCTCGTCGCGATCGGGTGCATGCCCGATGGGATCGGGGGGCATCCACACAGCTCCACGGCAGAAGATGGGCCGGCCGTTGACCGACAGGGTGAAACCGCCGTCGGAGCGGTCGAGCTCCACCGTCTTGAAACCCACGCGCCCTATGTGGATGCGCTGTCCCGCTATTTCGAGGTCGACCGGATATAGCGGCTGGGTGCCGTGCGTATGCGGCCACCAGCGGGCCACTTCAGGCACTCGGACCTCGCCGGTGACCATCAGCTCGTCGCCGTCAGGATGGACGGATATATCTGCCGCATGGCCGGCCACAGACAGGATCGCTCCCGAGGCACCGCCGGCGCCCCGTACGCGCAAGTCCACCCTCACGATCCCGCCGGTCCCGGCACATGAGGTGAACACGCGACGTCGGGTCAGGCGGGGTCCTGATCCCGCGATCAGCTCGACATACCTGTACGGGCCCACCGGGGCCGGGGTGACGGCCCATCCGGGCATGCGCCCCAAAAGGGTCGTCCTCACGAACCTGAGGTTCTGGTGCGAGACGAGGTAGGTGCGCCACCGGGGGCGCTTGCGCCTTTCGGCCAGGAACGATTTGAGCGATGTGAGGCCTATGTACAGCTCGTTCGACTCGCGGAGGTCAGCGACCTCGATCTCGTACGAGCGGAACATGTTCTCGCTTCGAAGCAGGTGCTGACCGTTGAGCCACACATCTGCGATCGTCGCCATCCCCCCCAGGCGAAGCAGGTTGGTCCCGGAGTGGCCAGAAGCAGGGTCGCCCGCAGCAGCGAAACTGCACCGGAACCACCAGTCGCTCGCGTCGTAGTCGGTCCAGTCGGGGTCTTCGCCGGCCATCCGGGTCGCGGCGGCCGCGGTGCCCGGTACGGGCGCGAACCTCCAACCTTGAGGATCCAGAGAAGCGGCGGCGTCAGGATCCTTGACCACACCCGGTGTGGTCGCACGGCACTCCCACGTAACCCCAGAGAGGAGATCGATCCCCATCGTCCGCCCTCGGAGAGTCAGGCTGATTCGGTCAGGGCCAGAGCAAATCGCGCACCTGTACCGGCCAGACGGCTGGCTCCAGGCCGTGTGTGCGCAACAGGGCGAGGGTAACGCGGTCGACCCCGAAAGCGACGCATGCGCTGTGGGCCACCCCACCGGAGCTGTCGGTGATGCCGAAAGGGATCCCGAAGTGGTCGCGGTGGCAATTCGCGGACATGATCGCCGTCGGCTTCTCCTCGGAGCAGATGGGCGTCACGATCTCCATCTTGAGTGCCTCGTCGAGCTGGTTGGCAGCGAGCATGGTTCCGAGCCGGCCGAAGAACGGGTCGTTCGCCGGCTCGGCCTCGACATCGAGACCAAGGCGCGAAAGAAGCCTCAGCCCTCGCTCGAGTCCGTTGTCGCGGTGGGTCTGTGCGGTATCGGGATCACCTACGTAGACGTACTCGTGCATCCGGAACGCCTGCATGCGCGTGGGGTCGATGCTCGGCTCGCAGCGGAAGCAGTAGCCGTTCACCTCGAACCGGCGACCCTCGGTCGGTAGCGCTCCGCTACAAAGCGGGTAGATCACGTGGCACGTCGCCGAGCACAGGACCACCTGGGCCGGAACGAGCGAAGCAGACCAGTCCTCACCCTCCTCGTAACGGGAGATGAGCTCTCTGTGCTGGCGGTCGGTGCCTCTGAATGTGTGCACAGACCCCATCAGGTCAGGGAAAGACTTGAGGTAGTCGGTCTTGTCGAACACGGAGCGGGCCATCACGGGGGGGAAGGAAAGAACCTCTGCCGGGCGGTCGACCATCTCGCGGGTGATGAGCGCGTCCATGCCACTCACGATCGACTCGTACGTTTCGGACTTGCCGTACAGGCCGTCGACGCCGGTGTCTATCAAAAGACCTGCGTCGAAAAGCGCGGACCGAAAGGCCGTGTAGTTGTCGATGTCGTTCTCTGCGAGCCGAGTTTCGGTAGTCATCCGGCTCACACCGCGAACGCGGAAAGGGCGGCCAGCGCGGACCGGATGGCCGAAACGGACTCGAACGTTGCTTTCCTGAGCATGCTCTCGGGGAACTCGACGTCGAAAGCTTCCTCGAGGGCGAGCATGACGTTCACGCTGGCATGCGACGTCATGCCGGCCTGGAACAGGTCAGCGTGATCATCGAGCGTGGACACGTCGACCGGCAGCCTTGCGTGCTCGGCCAACACCCTCCTGATCTGCTCGTCAGCAGCCATCTCTCCTCCTGCCCCCTGAGGGGCTACTTTCCCTTTTGGCGGGTCTCCCGTCATGCTCGAGGCGAGGCGTCACGACCCCGGCACGGCGGTTGACCCGGATGTGTCATCGACCCGTCGAAGGCGCACCTTGACACCCTCCGCGACAGAGGCTCAGAACAATGATGCCTTGACTGTCACCGACAAATCGAGGCGGGCGGGAGGCGGTTGGCCTCAGTAAGCCCCTCTGCTCTGAAGGACGCATGCCGGCGTGTGCCACATGATCCGTAGGTCCCACTTGAGGGACCACGAAGCCACGTACAGGTAGTCGAGACGGCGAAGCTCGTCGAAGTTCAGGTTGCTCCGACCCGAGACCTGCCACAGCCCGGTGAGGCCGGGACGGACCTCGAACCTGCGCGCTGCCCATCCGTCGAGACGTTCTGACTCCTCGACGATGAACGGCCTCGGTCCGACCAGAGCCATGTCCCCCTTCAAGACGTTGAGCAGCTGAGGGATCTCGTCCAGGCTCGTCTTCCTGAGGAATTTGCCGACGCGGTGGATCCGCGGGTCCTCCTTGATCTTGAACAGCCCGCCGTTCTCCACCGCCTGCGCGAGATCAGCTTTGATCTGCTCAGCGTTCGTGTGCATCGTGCGGAGCTTGTAGATCGTAAAGGCCCTGCCTGATCGCCCCACCCTGAGTTGACGGAAGAGCACCGGGCCGGGAGAGCTGAGCTTGATACCGATCGCCGCCACGAGCAGCACAGGAGACAAGACGATCAGGGCAGCGGACGCCACCGACACGTCGAATGTGCGCTTGATGAAACGAGCGGAGGTGCTGAGCTCGGGAGGAGCGACGTCGATCATCGGCAGACCGCAGAGATCGTCCACCTGCGAGCGCCAGGAAAGGAGCTCGAAATAGCGCGGGACGATCGAGATTGCGACCTTGCCCTGCATGGGCCGCATCTGCTCCACGAGATCGCTCGGGTGGGTGCGGGAGAAACCGATCAGAACCCGATCGATGTTGAGCTCCTTGCAGAGCCTCGGCAGGTCAGCCGTCGTCCCCACAACGTCGGAGCCCGGCTTGGGGTCGTCGTCGACGGCCCCGACGAGCTCGACTGACGGGTCGAACTCGAAGTAGCCACGGATCCGTTCGACCATCATTCCGCTTCCGACGATGAGTACGCGGTCGCGATTTCCCTGAGTGGAGACGCGGAACCGGCGACCGGCGGCGCGGCCGACCGGGACGAAGATCAGGCCCATGATGGCGATAGAGGCGAGCTGAGCCGGGTGGATCTCGCTGGCACCGTCGATCCGGTGGATCAAAACGCCGGCGCCAAGGGTGAGGAACCCGCCCACTGCCATGGCGTGCGCGATGCGTCCGAGATCACCGAACGATTCCTTGCGGAAACGTCGGTTGCTCTTCTGGTAGAGCCCGTAAACCGCCAGGGCGAAGAGCGTGACGATCGGGAAGGTGATGTCGTCACCGAAGTTGGCGCCGAAACGTGCGATCCCGTTTGCAGGCTGATTGGAAACTTCGGCCAGAAAGGCAAGACCTGCTGCCAACGCAAGGGTGAGCGAGATGAAATCGGCGATCGCCATCGCCCATATACCGCTTCGTGTCCGGCGGCCCGCCACCTCGGGAACGTCCATGGTGTCCGACGCCATCCGCAGCTCGGGCTCTTCGACCAGCTCCGCCACGTCGACGGTGCCCGGAATCGACATCACAGCGCCGAGGCTGTTGGCGCGGGCCTGGGATCTGCCGAACCGGCGCTTGGTGCGGGGAAACTCGGGCCTGTCGTCAAGGCGGACGTTCATCGTGACCCGAACCCTGTGCCAGCCCGGCCCTGCTCTGGACGAGACCAGGTCGTCGCTCCAGGCATAAACCCCCTCATAAACCCCACCCTTCGCTCAATCGCGACAGTTCTTCGCCGATTTCCCCGGATCTGCTCATCCCGGAGAGAACCGACCATCTTTACTCCCCCCCGCCGCTGACCCATGAAATAGATGGGCCGTTCCAGGAGCGGCAAAGCCGCCAGTGGAGCGCTTTGGGTCCTTCTGGCTCTGCAGGAATTTCCCACACAACCGTGACAACGATTCTGGTCGGCAAACCTCACCGACTGCTCTATGTTGAATCAACATTCGGCCAACGGCAACTGAGTTGCTCCTGTGGCTGTGAGATCGCTGGGACGTCCCGTTCCGGTGGGCCCCGAACCTCCCTTCAAAACTCCTCCTTGCTGTGCCTGAGGTCGAACAAATACTTGTGGAGCGGCCGGAGCCCGACGAAGCCGGCGACGACCGCCCGGTCAAGAATGCTGGACGTAAGGACTATGGAAAGCATTTCGACACTCCGGCGCCCCGGGTAAAGCCTTAGTAGCAGTTCGGCACCTTCAGATGTGCATGTGTCGATCCAGGCTGCGTCGGTGTTCTCGTGAAAATGCCTTATTGCCGACGTCTGGAGTAAGACGCCCGGCCCGAAGCGCTTGTAGCGCTCGTCGTAGCTGATCTTGATCATGAAGAGGCCGACGCCTCCTCTGATCCAGATCTCCATGGCCAAGGTTTTGTCACCCGCCATGAGGGCGAGCACGTGAAGCCGGCCCGAGTCGGCGAACCGCCGGCACATGTCGACGAAATACTCAGGCTCGCCGGGAACGGTCGCCATGGCCACACCCTGAGCGGCCTTGTAACCGCTTGCTTCGAGGTCGACGTAATCCTGGAGGGCCGACGGATCGGAAGTCCTGTCGACCAGGGCGACTTCTTCTCCGACCTCGTCTGCGAGCAGCCTCTGCTGGCGGCGAAGGTTGTACCTGGCCTTCGAGCTGTGCACCATCTCGTAGGTCGGCTTTTCGAGCCTGACGAGCTTGCCGCGGTCCCAGGTTTGGTAGGCCGTAAGGGAGAAATTTCCCCTCGAAGCGGCCTGGCGCAAATATCGCGCAACGGGTCCGTCACCGCCTGATGTATCAAGCAGGAAGATCCGACCATGCAAGGCCCTCCGCCGCCGGGCCAGAGTCTCCAGCACCGCCGAGATCGACTCCACGCCGTGATTGGCGTCGACCAGGGGAGTACCCAGATATCCCATTCTTCGCACCTGCGAAGTGACCACCGGATACGGGAACTTCCACCGGTTCACCTCCCGGATCGGGATCGCGCAATGGAATTGTCCGCCTTCCTCGGCGACTGCCAATTGGATTTCGGCCCCGAAAGACTGGTGAACGGCGGCCGGGATCACGCAGTCAGGTTCGTAGAAGGGGTTCGGTTCGGCCGACCGGGCCGCCAAACCCCTCCAGGCCCGCTCATCTTCGGCCGAAATACCTCGTACGGGAATTACGCGGCCTCTCAACCAGACACCAGCCTTACCTGTCGACTTTCGTTGGTGAGGTCCCCGCCCCGACACTTACGGACGGGGAAATGGTAGGCGGTAGAAGGACTGAGGGATCTCTGAAAAATGGAAAACCTCGCGGGATACAGGTGCGGTGAAAGTGGTTGAAGTTGATCAAAGTATGATGTCCCGCCTCCGACGGGCGCCGTTGACGATGGTCGCGGGCGACCGTCTCGGGCGCTCAAGTGCTTGGGAGGTACCGGGTGAATCTTTCACGAGGGGGGCTCCGTGTCGGCATTGACCTCGCCAGTGTCGACGAGGTCGAAAAGTCGATCGCAAGATTCGGTGACCGCTACGTCAAACGGGTATTCACCAGCCACGAGATCGACAGCTGCGACTCGGACGGCACGCCCGACACCCACGGGCTCGCGGCCCGATTCGCGGCCAAAGAGGCGACGATCAAGGTCCTCAGGCCAGATGCTGTTCGACCCGACTACAGGTCCATCGAGGTACGAAAACACCCTGGTGGATGGTGCGAGATCGAGTTGTCGGGCACAGCTGCCGATATGGCAGAAGCGGCCGGCGTACGCCAGCTGGCCCTCAGCATCACCCACGAAGCAGGCATGGCGGCAGCAGTCGTCGTGGCCACATATGACAACTGACCCACGTATGACAACTGACCCAGGTATGACAACAGACAAGGTGGCTCGAAATGGCGACCGTTGAACCGATCGTGAAGAACAACATTCGAGACCGCGCCCGTTTTGTCGCAGAGACATACGCGGGACCGGCCTCGACCGAAGTCGACCGCGACGCTCGGTTCCCGATCGAGGCGATCCAGGCGCTGCGCGCCGATGGCCTACTCGGGGTTCTGATACCGCCCGAGCTCGGTGGTCCGGGCGTATCGATGAGCGAGGTGGCCGATTCGGTCACCGAGCTGAGCCGGCACTGCGCATCCACCGCCATGATCTATGCGATGCACCAGATCCAGGTGGCATGCATCGTCCGCCATGGACACTCGGAGTTCTTCCGCGACTACATGCGCGATCTGGTCGAAACCCAGCCGCTGCTCGCGTCCGCCACGACCGAAGCGGGCATCGGCGGCGACACGCGCACGAGCGGGTGTTTCGTCGACCGCGACGGAGACCGGTTCAGGCTCGAGAAGAACGCTCCTGTCATCTCGTACGGCCAGAGCGCCGATGCCATCCTGACCACCGCACGGCGTGGACCGGACAGCGCCCCCAACGATCAGGTCCTCGTTCTCTGTGCTCCCCCCGGTCTCACCCTCGAGCCCAAAGGGGAATGGGACACATTCGGATTTCGCGGAACGTGCAGCCTCGGATTCCACCTTGCCGCGGAAGGCGACGTGAAGAACATCCTCACCGACACCTTCGACGTGATCTCGCGTCGCACCATGCTTCCGGTGGCTCACGTGTTGTGGGGTTCCGTGTGGCTCGGACTCGCCTCCGAGGCAGTGGACCGCTCACGCGCCCACGTGCGCTCAGAAGCCAGGAAGAAGCCGGGAGTGACGCCTCCCGCCGCGGTGCGCCTCGCCGAGTTGGTGGCGACCCTCGAGCAGATGCGTTCGCTCGTCAAGTCGGCCGCGCGACGCTACGACGAGGTGGTCGAGGATCCCGACGCACTCGACGCGATGGGTTTCGCACTCCAGATGAACGCGCTGAAGATCTCGGCGTCGACGCTCGTGGTCGACATCGTGGGCCGCGCCATGACGATCTGCGGAATGGCCGGCTACCGCGAGGACTCGCCGCTCACGCTCGGTCGGCTGCTGCGCGACGCACACGGGGCAGCGGTGATGGTCAACAACGACCGCATCATTGCCAACAACGCTCAGATGTTGCTCGTACACAAGGATCGCTGAACTGATCCGGCTGAATCTGCGGACTTCTGTGAACTCCATCCTTCAACTGCTGCAGCTGGACCCTGACAACTACGAGGCCCATCCCCTTCACAGGCTCGAACGGGACTGGACCGAGACCAATTGTTGGCAGGACATGATGATCGAGCTCTTGCACGTGCTCGGTCTGGACCCAATCGCGCCGGCGGCCTTCACCCTTTCCACCGATTTCGAGGGGAATCAGTGGACCTTGTTCAAATATCCGCCCGAGGATCTTCGGACGCTCTACGGGATGGAGATCGCCGAGCTGTACGTATGGCGCCCGGTGATCGACCACCTCGAGATGTCCCTCGAGCAGGGCAAGCTGCTTACCGTGGAAGTTGATTCCTTCTACCTCCCCGACACCGCGGGTGTCACTTACCAGATCGACCACACCAAGACGGGCATCGTCCCGCAAATGCTCGATCGCGCGGGGCGGCGACTCCAGTACTTCCACAATGCCGGTTATTTCGAGCTTTCCGGCGCCGATTTCGACGGCATCTTCTTGATGAACGGCAAGCCGGATCCGCACGTTCTTCTTCCTTATGTGGAGGTCGTCCACCTGGAGAGACTCAGGCGTCCGGACGCTGAGGAGTTGCGGAAGTTGGCGGTGGGACTCACGAAAGAGCATCTGGCGAGACGGCCGTTCACGAATCCGATGCCCAGGTTCAAGGAACATCTCGAGCAGGATCTTCAGTGGATAACCGATCACGGCGAGGCCGGCTTCCACCCTTACGCGTTCGCGACGTGTAGGCAGTGCGGTGCATCTGCTGAGCTCGCCGCGGCGTTCATCGACTGGCTGAACGGACACGACAAGGCGGGATTGGAGAAAGCCGCGGACTGCTACCGCGAGATCTCGTCGACCGCAAAAGGCCTTCAGTTCGCGCTGGCTCGTGTCGCCAGGGGCCGCAAGATCGACTTCGACGGACCCTTCGAACGAATGACCGCTTCGTGGGCCGATGCCACCGATCAGTTGGTCAGCCACTACATGAACTGACTGGCACGGCCCTCAATGGGGATGCGATTCGAGCCGATGACACTATGTGGACCAGGCGTCATCAACGCAATCCCTACGGATCATCAACAGCAGTAAAACCGTTTCCGGGGATCGGAATTAGCGTGGCTGGCGACCGCGATGCCACGGCGACGGACGCGTCACTGGATCAACAGAACCGGTACGACCGGGCCCCGACTCCGTCAGAAGGACGTGCCGCGACCATCCACCAGATGGTGCGTGGCTCCCACCCGTCCGCCTTCGACGATGCAGGAGAATCGGCGACTGAACGGCCCGTCCGACTGGCGGTGTCCGTGTCGGAATCAGTAGCTGCACTACTGGGATGGATCGCGCTGGCGACGGTCGGTCTGGTGGAGCTGTCCCTCCAGCTGGTGCGCCGATCATCGATCGTGGCCTCACCATGGCTGTGGGTCTCGATCGCGGGAGCAGTCGTGAGCGTCGCTCTCGTGGCCAGGCGCCGAAGCGCCATAGGCGTGAGGCGCATGTTGTCAGAGGCGCAGGAGAGGCATTCCCACATCCCGCCTGTGGAGGGAAAGGAACCGACACGTAGAGCAGACGGGTACGTGTCCGACCTGCTCGAGAGCACTGCTTCGTTCGTCGGTGCCAGAGGCGCATCCCTCTACGCGGTCTCAGGCGTCGAGGTGCCCACACTCCGAACGACGATCGGTGCCGAGGTTGCGCCCGCTCTGGCCGAGGCCGCCATCACCAAGGCTCTGTCGCAAGCCCGCGCCATCTCTGTGATCGACGAATCGGACCGTTCTCTCGCAACATTGGGAGCGCCTCTTTTCATCGGCGACCGAGTCACGGGAGTCGTGGTCCTCTCCGCGCCGCGACGAGGATCCCGTACGAACAGGCTGCGTCGACTGCAGCAGATCGCAGATAGCGGGTCTGCAGTCATCGAGCGCGCACGGCTCGGTGAAGAGGAATGGCGGAGCCGGCTCGGAGTGGCCCACGCACGCGGGCACCTTGCAATTCTCGCAGAAGCGGCGATGACGCTCTCGAGGCAATCGGACTCAACCACAGAGGCCTTCCAACATCTTGGAGACGTGATCGTCCCCGATTTCTGCGACTGGTTCGGCGTCCACTTGGACGAGGGAACCGGGAGTCTCACCGGCGTGTCGATCGGAAAGACACGGGCACGGGGATCGAGGCCCTTTCCAAAACGCGACGCCTCTCACGTCCACCCCGAAGGCGAGGCGCTCGTGCGTTCGGTTATGGCCACAGGCGGTGCCGTGGTTTCGTCCGACCTGGCGACGGGATTCTCCGAGCCGGGGCGCAAGTCCGGATCCGAGCCTGCATTGAGCCTGGTCCAGGCCTCGCCCACTGAGGGGATCGGATCGCTGATGGTTGTCCCGGTCGCCGTGAACGGGAAGGCAGTGGGAGCCCTCAGCTTCGTGACGTTCCCCGGACGCCGGGGCTTCAGGCCGTCGGACCTCGAGGTCGCAGACGCGCTTGCGAGCACAGTGGCCGCAACGGCCGAACGGGTGCTGCTCTTGAGGCAGGGCGAGATCCTGTCGCGATCGTCAGAACGCCGTGCCGAACGGCTTCGCACCTTGGTTGAGACCGCCCTGATCGTGAGCAGCCCCCTGAGCGAAGAAGAGGTCCTGCAGGTGCTCGCCGAGAATGCTCGGCGTGTGCTCGGTTGCGAGAGAGTCGTACTCACATCGCGCCAACCCGCGACAACCGTCGAGATGTCCTATCCCTCCGATCCGTCTCCCCTCGAGCTCGTCGCCATTCGCGAAGCCACTGAAAGGGTCCTCGGAGGCGGCAGCTTCGCGGTGTCGTCCTCGATGGGTATCGCGTCTTTCAGGATCAGAGATCAAGAGCAGACGCCCGACTGGGTGGCCGCGCCGGTGGACGGTTCTCGCAAACGGGCGATGGTCGCAGTCGCCGGGCAGGAGCCTTTCGGTCCTGACGACGAAGCCGTGCTCGCCCTATTGGCCAAGATGGCCTCCGCGACGCTGGAGAGAGCTTCGCTGTACGAGAATCTGCGGAGCAACGAGCAGCGACTCAGTGCGCTCGTCGAGTCCTCGCCACTGGCGATCGCGGAGCTGGATCTGGACGGCACCGTGCGCTGGTGGAACAGGGCGGCAGGGTTTTTGTTCGGATGGGAGGAGACCGGGCCCGCACCGAGGACCATCCCCGTGGCAGGGGTCACCGCTCTGACGCTCAACGTGCTCTGGGAGCGTGCAAGGCGTGGAAACGCCACCGTCGGTGCGCTCATCCCGGCGCGACGCCCTGACGGCGAGTTGATGGAGCTTTCACTGTCGGTCGCGCCACTGGAGGAGAACGACGGGACCACGGGTGGGATCCTCGCGGTCATCGAGGACGCCACCGAACGCGAGCAGGTTCTGGAGCAGTTCCACCGTTCCCAGCGCCTCGGGGCCATGGCCCGCCTGGCAGGTGGCATCGCCCACGATTTCAGCAACCTGGTGACGGTGATACTCGCATCGTCGGAAACTCTCATGACCCGGATGGACCCAACGGATCCGATGCGGCCCGACGTAGAGGCCATCCATCGGGTGGGAAAGCGCGCGGCTGCTTTAACCGGGCAGCTCCTTCAGATCGGTCACAGGAGTGGCGCGCAGCTCACCCAGATCGATCCGGGCGAGGTTCTCGCGCAGATGACGGAGGAGATCCGACGTCTGATGGGAAACGACATGGAGGTCGAGGTGGCTACCGAGGCCCACGACACTGCATTGGTCGTACTGGCGGACAAGGCCGAATTCGAACGGTCGATCCTGAACCTTGCTTTCAACGCCCGCGATGCGATGCCCCAGGGAGGGAGCCTCTCGATCCTGACCCGCCTCGTCAAGTCTCAGTCGAGATCGTTTGTCAACGTGTCCGTCTCAGACACAGGGATCGGCATGGACCCGAGGACCGCTCAGCACTGCTTCGAACCGTTCTTCACGACGAAGGGGAGCGCCAGCGGTACCGGTCTCGGTCTCGCCACCGTGCACGCGATGGTGACCCAGTCGAACGGCACGGTCGACGTGGAGAGCACGCCGGGTGCCGGAACGACGTTCACGTTGCAGTTCCCGCTCGCCGGTGATGATCCGGCCCATCCCTGAACACTCAGGCTTCGAAGCGGTAGCCGGCGCCTCTGACCGTCACGATCCAGCGGGGCTGTCCGGGGCGGGGCTCGATCTTGCGGCGGATGCGCCGCACGTGTTCGGTGACCGTGTTGGCGTCCTGCCACTCGGAGGACGAATCCCATACCTGGGCCAACAGCTGACCCCGGGTGAATACCCTGCGAGGCGAACGCGCCAGGAACAGCAGGAGCTCGAATTCCTTGGCGGTAAGGTCGATGTTCCGACCGGACACGCGCACCTCGCGAGCATCGGGATCTATCTCGAGCTCATCGAATACCAGTGAGGTGATCTGCAGAGATGGTTGCCTCTTCGTCCGGCGCAGGACCGACTCGATTCGAGCAGCAAGCTCAGCAGAACTGAAGGGCTTCACGACATAGTCGTCCGCACCGAGCTTCAACCCGAAGACTCTGTCTGACTCCTGGGAGCGTGCGGTTACCAAGATGACGGGTACGTCGCTCGTCCTGCGGATCTGGGCCAGAAGCGAGAAGCCGTCTTCGTAATCGAGCATCACATCGAGGATCATCAGGTCGGGGGGACGCGTGGACAAAAGTGCGAGCGCTTCGGTACCCGACGCGACGTCGCGTACCTGATATCCCTCCGCCTGGAGCAGCCTCACCAAAAGGCTGCGTATCTCAGGATCGTCGTCGACTACTACGAGACGACCAGAAGAAACCTGGGGGGGCGCGAAAACCTCAGCGGTTTGAACGACCACATTGTCAGCGTAGTAACGGGGCCGCGCGTTGGGAAGACGGAGCGGGCCTTGTTATTGGACTGTTGGGATTTCGTTATTGGAGTTTTGTGATTTCGAGTTCTTCGCGCTCGTAACCGAGCAGTCTTTCGTACTGCTCTCTCAGCTCGGAGCGCATGCCGGGATCGTGGGCGAGGTTGACCAGCTCATATGGATCGGCGGAGTGGTCGTACCACTCGTGATCCTGATCGTCGAAGTCGCAGTCGACATCGAAGAGCTTGCGGCCCGGGTCCTTGCCCCACAGGCCGGTGGACGGCTTGCCGCCTCCGACTCCGTAGTAGCGCGCATACTTGGTGGTCCCATCGAAAAAACCGCGCAATGCATAGCGAATCCCGTTCAGATGCTCGGTCTGTGCCGAATCCTGCGCGAACAGAACGTGGTCTCTCGCGCTCGAACTCGATCCGTCGAATACGGAAGTCAGGTCGACTCCCTGAATGCTTCCACCGGGATCCGTCGCACCCGCGAGCGAACAAATCGTCTTGGCCAGATCCACGTGGGTGGCAAGCGCGTCGGTGGCGGTGCCTGCCGCAGTGACACCCGGGGCCTTTACGTAGAGGGGGACGTTCATGATCTCGTCATAGACGAAAGGGCCCTTGGACCGAAGACCGTGCGATCCACACATGTCGCCGTGATCCGACGTGAAGATCACCACAGTGTCGTCCCATGCTCCCGCCTCAACGAGAGCGCCCAGCACGGTTCCGAGGCTGCGGTCGGCCAACCGGTGGAGTTGTACGTAGTAGTCGAGGTGCCTCAACCACGCACCCTTGTCTGTGGGGTCGATGTATCCCCAGATCCCGTGCTGCTGGTCGTACCTCCACTGTCTATGAGCTTCGGGCTTCGAATGCAGGTCGTCATGGAAGTTCAGGGGCAGTTCCTCGAACACGTGGTCGTAGTGGTCGGAGTAAATGGGAAGCGGGTCATCTTCCTTCCATGCAGCGCGGGTCAAAAGCTCCCGCGTCTGGCGGACCTGTTCGGGATTGCGGTCCTCGTAACCCGGCTGGTCGATCGGGAACCACATAACGTCGTGCGGGTTCACCAATGCGACGGTGAGGAACCAAGGCTGGACCTTCGAATCAGGACGCGCGTTCGAATTGATCCAGTGCGCCGCGTTAGCGGCGATGATCGGATCGAAGGCGACTCCGGTGCCCGCCCAACCCATGAAGTGTTTGTCGTTACCCTCCCAATCGGAAAAGCCGTAGGCCGTCATGTCGGGCGAGGCCGACTGCGACAGATGCCACTTGCCGATGTAAGAGCTCCGGTAACCGCTGTCAGCGAGGATCGACCCGATGGTCGGAATACTCGTGTCGAGCTCCGTGTGCTCGGGCTGAATGACGTTGTCGACCACTCCGTGACCGGGCAGGTATCTGCCGGTGAAGAGGCTCGCCCTGCTCGGCGAGCACGGTGAGGAGTGCGTGTAGTACCTGGTGAACTCAACGCCTTCTGATATGAGCCGGTTGCGCCAGGGAAGATCCACCGTCGACGGCAGCCAGCTGCGCTGTCGCTCTTGGTCCGAGACGACGAGAAGAATGTTGGGACGATCTGCAGGCATCGGACGAAAGGTAGCCGACCATCGGTCATCGGCTCAGACCGGGTGGTCGGCGGCGACCGGGCACGGGAAGAGGGCGCTCACCCCCGAAGGGGGAGGCGTGGGGCGGCGCACACCTCGTGCCCTTCCCGGCCGCCGCCCACCACTCGACATCGGCCGAAGGCGACCGGAGGAACCTTAAGGGCCGGACATGAACGACAAGTAACCGCCACTGCACGGCCACATGAACTTCTTCAGCCTTTGAATACGGGCTTCCCGTCGGGATCGAAACGGAAACCCACACCTCTGACCGTGAGTAGGAAGTGGGGACGAGCCGGCTCTTCTTCGAGCTTCACCCTGAGCCTGCGCACATGAGTGTCGAGGGTCCGCGTGTCGGTGAGCTCGCGGCCGGCCCACAGCTGATCGATGAGCTCCTCACGTGTCCTGACCTGACCGGGCGGGGAAAGTAGCACCGCGAGCAGATCGAACTCGAGACGTGACAGGTAGACAGCGCGGCCGTTGACCGATACGTACCGTTGAGCCAGGTCGACGCGTACCGGACCGGCCTCGATCGCTTCGCGCCTGACAGCGGCCACCGGAGGGGCCGCAGGAGTGAGGACCTTCCTGTTCGCCGGATGGCGTCGAAGGACGGCCTGCATCCGCGCCACCAATTCCCTGAAGCGAAACGGCTTCGTCACGTAGTCGGACGCACCGAGCTCGAGGCCGAGCACGACGTCCACCTCTGAACCGAGTGCTGTGACCATGATCACCGGGACCTGCGCCATCGATCGCATCCGCCTGCAGACCTCGATGCCCGACATGCCGGGAAGAAGAAGGTCGAGCAGCACGATGTCCGGTGCACGCTGACTGAATCTGCGGAGCCCCTCAGGACCGTCCTCTGCCAGCTCGACCTCGTAGCCCTCGTTTCTGAGCGCAACCTCGAGTGCCTCGCGATATGACTCTTCGTCCTCGACGAGGAGGACCCTGACTGCCTGATCCGCCCCAGGCACCGACTCGTCGATCACGCCGGTCAGCCCTGGCCACCTTTGCTGTCTGGCGAGTAACGCTGCGTGAATACCACGATGAGCCTCGCGACGACGATGAGGATCACGACGAATGCGACGAGCGTCACTGCTGCTTCCGCGGCGAGTTGGTGAGCGGAGTTGTATGGCTCGTCAAAGAACGTCCACACCAGGTAGGTGAGGTATCCGACCGGATTATGAGTGAAATGCCATGGCGCACCCGGAACCACCGTGTTCCATCCAGCCGTATACAAAAGAGGCGCCGTCTCTCCCATCGAGATGGCTATGGCGAGAACGATTCCTGTGGCGATGCCCGGCAGTGCTGGACGAAGTACGACCTTTCGCAACGCATAGCCACTGCGGAAACCGAGGGCCTCCGCACCTTCGCGATAGTTGGTAGGAACGTTGCGGATCGATACTTCCGTCGTCTTCGTTATGTACGGGACGGCGAGTACAGAAAGAACTATGAGCGCAGCCCCGAAGGAATAGCCCCAGTGGAACTCTACGACCAGGCTCACGTAGCCGACGTAGCCCAACACGATGGACGGCACTCCGGAAAGGACCTCCGAGGCTCCACGTAGAATGGTCGCGCGAGATCCGGTCGCGTATTCGGCAAGGTATATGCCTCCAGCGATCCCGACGACGCCTGCGAGGATGGCGACTCCTATCGCAATCTCAAGGCTCCCGACGATCGCGTTCTTCATCCCACCGCCGATTCCCTGTGTGTTGGTGGTGAACGCGTTCCACTGCCAGTGAGGAACTGCTCTGCCTATAACGCCCCACATGATCCAGATCACAGGTATAAGGACGAGGATCAGAGCGATCGCGGCAAGTCCCCACGCGATGCGATTGGTCATCTTTCTCCGCCCGAGATGAACAGAGGCAGACTGCCCATTCAGGCGCTCGATCTGTTCTGCGGTGAGGCGCTGTGACACGGCGACTCAGATCCCTCTTCCTACCGGCAGTGCCGCTCCGTGCGCGGCACGGTTGACGAGAAGCCTCGCCCCGATGTTGGTGATGAGCGTGATGACCATCAGGACGAGAGCGATCTCGGCGAGTGTCGCCACCGCCAATCCCGTGCCGTCGGTCAGAGCTCCATCAAGCTGGGACACGATCACCGCTGCGATGGTGCTGAACGTCGAAAAGATGGTGTGGGGAACGGTACCGAGCACCACTCCACTGATCATCGCCACGGCAATGGTCTCACCTAATGCTCGACCGAGCCCGAGCATTGACGCCCCGATCACGCCGGAACGGATCCACGGGAATGTGACCGTTCTCGTCGTCTCGGCGTCGGTCATCCCGAGGGCTTGGGCACCCTCGAGTGTCGCTCGCGGAACCTGACGGATGAGGTCGCGCGTCGTCGCCGCGATGATCGGCAGCACCATGATCGCAAGAACAATCCCCGTCGGCAGGAGTCCTTCTAACTGGGTTGGTCCTTTGAAGAAGCGCAGCACCGGCACGTTCGGGATGTCATTGGCGACACCGGACAAGTGCTTGGCAAGAAACGGACCGAGAGTCAAGTAACCCCATAGTCCGTAGACGACGCTCGGGACACCCGCGAGAACCTCGAGAAAGAAGCCGACCGCACTGGAAAGTGCGGCCGGGAGCTTTTGTACGACGATCATCGCGGTGCCGACGCCGATCGGGATGGCAAGCACAAGGGCGATCGCCGAAGATTCGAGTGTTCCCACGATCAAAGGGAGGGCGCCGTAGCTCGCACCGACCGGGTGATCGACACCACCAGTGGTCACCGGGTTCGCGTAGAGGCTGCCGACCTTCCATGTGTCTCGCCCGAAGAAGCCGATGCCGTTGTACCTGATCGCAGGCATCGCCTTCAGGACAAGAACCAGAACGATCAAAGAAAGCGCCACGAGCGGCGCGAATGCAAGGGCGCGTAGCGCCTGCTTCACCAACAGCTCGGACCACGCGCTGCTGCGATGACCGGACACCACAGCAGAGGGGTCCACGGGGACCGAGCCGCCAGCCGTCGCCCCCGCAGGGGCTGCGGCGCGGCTCCTGAAATTCACGAGATCTTGCTCAGAAGGTTGACGGAAATCGTGATCACCTGAGAAGGCAGCGGTACGAAGTTGACCTGATTCAGGTACGTCGATGCGCTGCCACCACCGGAGTCCATCGCCCACGCCAGAAAGGACTGGACGGCGGCCGCGTCCTGCGGACTCGACTGCTTCTGCAGGACGATCGCGTACTCGTAGTTGACGATCGGGTATCCATCAGCAGCTGGTCCGTAGATCATCGAGATCGTCCCCGAGGCCGGAGTCTGGCTGGCGTAACCGGAGGCCTCGGCAGAGATTGTCGAAGCCGTCGGTAGCTCGAAGTTGCCCGACTTGTTCTCCAGCTCCGCCTCCCCGAGGCCGGCGGAAATTGCCTTCTGTAGGTAGCTGATGCCGATATAGGCGATGCACCCCTTGGTGGCCTGACAGGTCGAAAGCATTCCCGAGTTCTTCTCTGCACCTTCTGCGCCCGGCACGTTCGGGAACTGGACCGAGGTGCTGTAGCTGTACTTGGCACCCCACCCGCTCGGGTCCGCAGCGGAGAGGAACGAGGTGAACAGGAAGGTGTCGCCCGAGCTGTCGGAACGGTGAACCGTCACGATCGGCAGGCTGGACAGGCTCACACCGGGATTGAGGGCCTTTATCTTCGGGTCGTCCCAGTTGGTTATCTGACCCTGGTAGATGGCCGAGATCACCTGCCCGGAGAGCTTCAGGTGACCAGAGACTCCTGGAACGTTGTAGGCGATGAACTGTGACGAGATCGCCAACGGAATGTTCATCAAGCCCGGGTACTGGGTCACTTCACTAGGCGCGAGGTACGCATCCGAAGCGCCTATCTGGACCGTTCCGGTCGCCGCAGCAGAGACCCCGGTGCCAGATCCGGTGGAGGCTGTCGTGATCGACAAGTTTGGAAACTTCGTCTTGGCTCCGGTCACCCACAGGTTGAATAGCGGGTACAGAAGGCTCGATCCGGTCTCTTGAAGGGAGACCGCCGTGGTCGGTGCTTTAGCTTCGAGGCTCGAAAGCGAGGCCGTTGCAGCCGTCGTCGCAGTTGTGCCCGAAGTGGTCGTGGTCGAGCCAGATGAGTTGCTGCTGCAAGCCGCAAATGTAAGTACGACTGCACCGAGAATCGATACAAATGCAGTGATTCGCTTCCAGGACGGGCGCATGCCTGAACCCACTTCGCACCGCGCGAGCGCGTTCTTACCTTCCGTTGTCATTTCTTTTCTCCTTTCGGAGCTCGGGCTTTCTAGAGAAAAAGGCGGATTACTCCGCTTTCAGCCGATCTTTCCGCTTACGTAGCTGGCGGTCTCTGGCTCGTTGGGAGCGTCGAATAGCCGGTCCGTGTCGCCCCACTCGACCAGCTTTCCGTTGTAGAGGAATGCAGTCTTGTTGGCGATCCGTCGTGCCTGCGCCAAGTTGTGGGTCACGATGACAATCGTCAGATCCGGCGCGATCTTGCGCAACAGCTCCTCGACCATCTCTGTCGAGACTGGGTCGAGGGAGGATGTCGGCTCGTCAAGAAGAAGGACGTTTGGCTCTACCGCCAGCGCCCGTGCAAGACAGAGCAGCTGCTGCTGGCCGCCCGACAACCGAAAGGGCGAGTCGTTGAGCCGATCAGAGATCGCGGACCATAAACCGACCTGCTTGAGCAGCCTTTCAGCGATGGCATCCATCTCTGAGCGTGGGGCGAGCCGGTGGGCTTTGACACCCGCAACGACGTTGTCGCGAATGGACATGGGAAAGGGATTTGGTCGCTGGAAGACCATCCCAACTCTGCGCCTCAGCAGGAGCGGATCCATGGAGCTGTTGTAGACGTCGATTCCTTCGAGCTCGACGGAGCCCTTCTGCCAGAAACCCCGGACGTTGTCGTTGAGGCGATTGAGCGTTCTGAGCAAGGTTGACTTGCCGCACCCCGTTGGACCGATCAGAGCGGAGATGGCTCCGTGGTAGAACTCCACGCTGACCCCGTTGAGCACAGTCTTTTTGCTGAACCCGAGCGAAACGTCATTCACACTCAAGGTTGTGACCGGCATCGTTTTCACGCTTGCTTCTGGGCGCGGCTCTACTGATGTCGTTGTCTGTGTTTGGACGCCGCCACCGACGGCCTGATCGACGTCGGCGTGACGCGTGAAGGGACCTGGCTTCACTTCACAAAAACGTAGTTTCCGAAGGTTAACTAAAAGCGAACTGACAGTGACTTCTTGCCTAAATTTTGGAATTGCCAATCCTGGTCGATCAAGGATTCCTAGGCGGGAGGAGCTGGGACCTTGGCTCTCTCCGGTCCCCCCTCGGCAACGACCGGCAAGTCGACCGACACCGGGGCGGGCTCGGCGGATGCGCCTCTAAGGGCACCCACTCCGATCTCCCCGCTCCCACCCCTCTCCCAGAAGTCCAGGACTGCGGCGGCGTTCTGCCTTCCGGCAGTGATCAAGGCATCGGTGTTCGAAAAATCGTCGTATCTGGCCAGTGCCTCTGATCCGACACAGAAAACGATGAGCTCCACGCCAGCTGGGAGGTTCTCGCGCTCTCGTGCGAACCGCGTGTGTATTGCGATGAAAAAAGCGGTGAGCACTGCTTCTATCGGGCGACGTGGGGGTGCCGGCATGTAGTGGAGGGGTCCGCACAGAAGTACGAAGATGCGGCTGCATCCCTGCTCGATGGCACGGCTGATCGGAACGTTGTCGACGACGCCGCCATCGATGAAGACCTCGCCGTCAATGCGAACCGGTGGAAGCAGCGATGGAAGCGCGGCGGAGGCGAGAACGGGCTCGGTGGCAGGTCCCCTCGAAAACCACCGGGCCTTCCCGTCCGTCAGGGAGGTCGCCACCACCTGAAGCGGGATGACTGCGTCTTCGAACCGGTCGATCCCCGCTCCGATCTCGATGATCCGGCGCAGCCCGTCGTTCGGATGCACCGACTCCCTTTGCTGGAGGAAACGCCACGGCGCAGGAACGCGACCATGTGGAAAGACATCGTCGCTCGACAGGCTCCGCCAGACAGACGCCATCCGTTCGATCCCACGGGAGGTCGGATCCACCACAAAACCGGAGGCGTTCACTGCACCGACGCTCGTTCCATAGACGGCGTCGGGTCGGATCCCGCGTTCAACGAGAGCATCAAGCATCCCGATCTGTGCCGCTCCTCGCGATCCACCGCCTGCAAGCACGAAGGCGGTGCGGATGTGGTCCTCGGCAGGCCGGGTCCGCGTCAAAAGACGCCGGAAGCGGCTCGGCAGCGGCGCGGGCTTTCCGAATACACCGCCCGGTAGGGCGTCCGCGGTCACGGGCCCACGTCCGAGTCCGGCTGGTCGCGTCGGGACTGTCCCATGGCTTCTCGCGCTCTGCGGTTACGGATGATGGCGGACCGGGATATCAACACGCAGACCAGAACCATCAGTGCGACGAATACGCCGAAGACGACATCGAAAGTCAAACCATCACCCCGCCCGTGCGCTCGGGGCCTGGGTCTTACGCCCGCAGATCCCTCCCACGACCTCGAAGGTTACCGGCCGTCTGACACACCCAAAAGCCATGCTGAAGAGATGAACCCCGCGACACCTGAACAGTCCTCGGAAGCTTCTTCGCTGGTGGAAAAGCTACGTGGTGTGGGTGTTTCGAGACCGACAGTGGACCCGGAGCTTGCAGGCGGCCTACGGGACTGGCTCGAAGACTCGCTCGCTGACCCTGCCTCACGGTTGCGGGAGGCGGGCCCGCCTATCCGCGTGGGAAAACGCGCTCTTCGCGAATGGGCGAATGGGGAGGTCACCGACCGGTCGCTCAGAAATCCCGACGACGTGCTGGAACGGGCCTCCGCCCACCTGGTCGGCCGCCTGTTCCGCCAGTGGGTGAGCGTGGGCTGCTTCGAAAATCCTATGAGTGACGCCATGGCGGCACTGGCCACCGGAGGGGACCAGGCGGGCATCCTCGAAACGATCAAGCGGATGGAGGCCCCGGTGCGCGCGGAATTGGAAGAGCGGGTGTCGAGACACGCTTCATGCATCGCAGCAAGCTGGCCTCCGCTCAATCCTTCGTGGCTGCCGCGCACCCGCGAGCGGCTGACCGTCCCGCTATGCGGGGGACGGATCGTGCTCGCCGGAGTCGTCGATCTGGCAATCGGTCCCCAGGCTTCACGAAACGCCACCGTGTGCCTCGTAGACATCGACAGCAGCGACGGCCCTACGAGTATTGGACCTCATCTCGACTTCTATGCCCTGCTCGAGACCCTCAGGTCCGGAGCAGCGCCATCACGGGTCGCAACCTTCAGCACGCGAACGGGCGAGTTGTCGGTGCGAACCGTGGACGAGCATCTACTCGTCAGCTCTCTCCTGTTGACCATCCGAATCGTCAGTCGTATATGCGAAGAACGTGTCAGGCGGAATCGTGAGACCGGTATCGATGAAACAGGAAGAATCACAGAGGAAACAGGGAGAAAGTGAATCGTTCGGACGTACGGAGCTTCAAATCAAACAAAAGCG
>JBAPRR010000280.1:0-1563 GCA_049281195.1 Acidimicrobiales bacterium | reverse complement strand
CCTGCGAGAAGCTGCGGGCCGTGTGCCTGCGCACATCGAACACGAACAGCTTCTTGTCACCGTGCATGGTCCAGGCACCCGGCGCCGGATTGCAGCCTCGGATCAGGTTGTAGACCAGGTCTATGTGATTGTGCCAGTTGATCCTGGCTTCCGGGCTGCGGCACCAGCCGACATAGCTGGCCCGGCTTTCGTCCTGGGCGATCTCCCGCGCCTTGCCGCTCACCACCAGGTTCGCGGCCTCCTGCAACGCCGCGACTCCCATCGGAAACAGCCGGTCGAAATACACGCTGCCGAGGGTGTCGTCGGGACCAATCGGAGTGTGCTTCTGCAGCACGATCGGACCTTCATCCAGTCCATCAGTGGGCCGGAAGATGGTCAAGCCGGTCATCTCGTCGCCGCGGATGATCGGCCAGTTGATTGAACTCGGTCCGCGGTAGCGCGGCAACAGCGAGGGATGGTATTGGATGGTGCCATGCCTTGGCACGGTCGCGAATGCCTGCGGTACGAACTGCAGCACATAGGCCATCACGCCCAGCTCCACGTCCAGCGCGCGCAATGCCTCCAGTGCCGCATCGGACTTGAGCGACGGCAATTGAAACAGCGCAATGTTGCGCTCTTCGGCAGCGCTACGCAGGGGATCGGGTTTGGCGCCGGCTTGCTCCGGAGCGCAAAAGACGCCGGCAACGGTATCGCCGCGCCCAAGCATGGCCTCCAGCACTGCCTTGCCAAAGTCCTGCTGTCCGATAATGGCTATTCGCAATCGCGGTCTCCTGCCTGCCCGATATCTGCAGCCGGCCGGGTAAAACCTGCCGCCGCGGTCTGCCAGCGGGTAAAATATCACGGCGGCCTTGCGCTGGAGAATTCGAATGACATCGCCGAGCGGCTACGCCCCTGCCCACCGGGCATCCATTGCGAGCCCGCCATGGCGGTGATCAACAGCATCGCCGACCTGCGTGAGCTGGCGCGACGGCGCATTCCGCGCGCGATCTTCGAGTATGCCGATCGCGGTTCTTACGACGAGCTGACCTTGGCGCGCAATCGGCTCGACCTGCTGGCGATCGAGTTCCGCCAGCGCGTGATGCGTGACCTGTCCACGCTGTCGGTCGCCAGCAGCCTGGTCGGCCAGCCGGTAACGATGCCGCTGGCGATCGCACCCACCGGGCTCACCGGTTTGTTCTACGGCGACGGCGAAATTCACGGTGCACGTGCTGCCGCTGCCTTCGGCATCCCGTTCTGCCTCAGCACCATGTCGATCTGTTCGATCGAGGACGTGCACCAGGCGGTACCCGAGCCCTTCTGGTTCCAGGTCTATCTGATGCGCGATCGCGGCTTCAACCGCGAGCTCATCGAGCGCGCGCGCGCCGCACACTGCTCGGCGCTGGTGCTGACGGTGGATCTGCAGGTCCAGGGGCTGCGACGGCGCGATCCGAAGAACGGCCTGAGCATTCCGCCGCGCCTGACGGCCGCCAACGCGCTGGACATCGCCACCAAGCCGGTCTGGGCGCTGCGGGTGCTGTTCGGCAAACGCCGCACCTTCGGCAATCTCACCGCGCGGCTGGGGCA
>JBAPRR010000279.1:0-10367 GCA_049281195.1 Acidimicrobiales bacterium | reverse complement strand
GGCCAGTACAGTGTTGAGTCCTATGCGAGCCACCGCCGCCCCTGTCGAAGGGAACCGCGTCCGTCTCAGTGTCGAGATGGATGAGGACGAGGTGGATCTGGCGGTTCGTGAGACCGCGCGCAGGCTTGCCGGGGAGATCAGGGTTCCTGGCTTCAGGCCGGGCAAGGTGCCTCGCCAAGTCCTCGAAGCTCGCCTCGGTGGAGCATCGGTGCTCCGTGAGCAAGCCATCCGCGACGCCATGCCGGACATGTACGCCCAAGCTGTCGTTGATACCGAAGTGGATCCGATAGCCACGCCCGACATCGACATCGTCTCGGGCACGGAAAAGGGTCCCGTCACGTTCGACGCCGTCGTCGAAGTGCGACCCACAGTGTCCATTCCCGGATACGGCGGCCTGGTAGTGACGCTCCCGAACCTCGACGTCACAGACGAGGACGTCGACGCTCAGGTGAACAGGCTGCGCGAGCAGTTCGGAGAGCTGGTCCAGGTCGACCGCCCGGCGCGAACCGGAGACCACGTCACCATCGACCTGCGAGGCACGCGCCCGGGCGAGGACGATCTTCACGTCGAGGACTATCTGTACGAGATCGGTTCCGGGACCGACATCCCCGGCCTCGACGAAGAACTCACAGGGTCCGTCCCCGGCGACATCATCGAGTTCCCGACGACCCTGCCGTCAGTCGGTGGGAGCCAGTTGGAGACCTTGGTGAAGGTGCTCGTGAAGGAAGTGAAGCAGAAGAACCTTCCTGAGCCGACGGATGAATGGGCCTCCGAAGCTTCAGAGTTCGACACGATCGATGCACTTCGCGAAGACCTGAGATCCCAGCTTTCAAGGGTCAGGATCGCACAGGCCAGAATGGCCATGAACGAGAGGGCGATTGCTGCGCTCGTGGGTCTGGTCGAAGACGACATTCCGGAGTCTCTCGTCGAGGGAGAGGTCGAAGAGAGAATCCACGATCTCGCTCATCAACTCGAGCGGAGCCATACGACTGTCGAGCAATTCCTGCGCGCTTCGGGACAGGACGCCGACGCGTTGGTGGGAAGCCTCCGGGTCGGGGCACAGCGTTCTGTGAAGGCGGACCTTGCTCTCAGGGCGCTGGCAGACGCTGAGGATCTGCAGGTCTCGGACGAAGAAATCGATGAGTATCTGGTGGAAATGGCTGAGAGGGCGAACCTCGACGTCGAGACGGCCAAGGACCGCATCGACCGCAGTGGCAGGTTGCCCGCGATACGCTCGGAGCAGCGCAAGGCGAAGGCAGTCAGTTGGCTCCTGGAGCACGTGGAGCTAGTTGACGAGAACGGAAATCCGATCGACCGCACGGCGTTGCAAGTCGGGACGGACACTGAGGTCGACGGCGACGTGCCGCAGTTCTCCGCCCAGGAAGACGACGAGGTCGACGGTGTCGACAAGGAGGACTCGGAAATGGGGACCGCCAGGTGAGGGCAAGCGGTTACCTCGTACCTACTGTCATCGAGCAGACGAGCAGGGGTGAGCGTGGTTACGACCTCTACTCCAGGCTTCTCAAGGAACGCCTCATAATTCTCGGCACTCCGATCGACGACACGATTGCGAACCTGATCTGCTCGCAACTTTTGTTCCTCGAGTACGAGGACAACGACAAAGACATTTCTCTTTACATCAACTCTCCGGGCGGCGACATCACTGCTTTGTTCGCCATCTACGACACGATGAAATACATCAAGCCCGACGTGTCCACGTTCTGTTATGGACAAGCGGCTTCAGCTGCTGCGGTTCTTCTGGCTGCCGGGGCACACGGTAAGCGGTTCGCCCTTCCCCACGCTCGGATCCTCCTGCATCAGCCCTGGGGAGGCGCCGCCGGTCAGGCGAGTGACATCGAAATACAAGCCAAAGAGATCCTTCGAATGCGCGACCTGCTGAACTCGTTGTTGGCGAGCGACACCGGTCAGTCTGTCGAAAAGATCGCATCGGATACCGACAGGGACTTCGTGATCACCGCCGCCGAGGCGGTTTCATACGGCCTGATCGACGAAGTTCTGACAGCACGCGACGAGCTGCCCGCCCAAGCGGCGGGTGCGGCCTAGGCTGTGGTCTGAGGGAAGGGGAGCTGTCGTGGCGAAGTTTGGGGACGGCGGAGACCTCGTCAAATGTAGTTTCTGCGGCAAATCGCAGAAGCAGGTCAAGAAACTCATCGCAGGGCCTGGCGTCTATATCTGCGACGAGTGCATCGATCTTTGTAACGACATAATCGCCGAGGAGCTCGCCGAGTCGAGCGAGATGTCGTTCGATGAGCTTCCCAAGCCACGCGAGATCTTCGAATTCCTGAACGACTACGTGATCGGTCAGGAGTACGCGAAAAAGATCCTGTCCGTCGCGGTCTACAACCACTACAAGCGCGTACAGGCCGGACCGACACAGACGTCCGAAGTCGAGCTCGCAAAGTCGAACATCCTTCTTCTTGGGCCGACCGGATGCGGAAAGACTCTTCTGGCGCAGACGTTGGCTCGCATGCTCAACGTCCCGTTCGCGATCGCTGATGCGACTGCACTCACCGAAGCCGGATACGTCGGTGAGGACGTAGAGAACATCCTTCTCAAGCTGATCCAGGCCGCCGACTACGACGTGAAGAGGGCGGAGACGGGGATCATCTATATCGACGAGATCGACAAGATCGCCCGCAAGAGTGAGAACCCTTCGATCACGCGAGATGTCTCTGGTGAGGGAGTCCAGCAGGCGCTGCTAAAGATCCTCGAAGGCACCACTGCTTCTGTTCCGCCGCAGGGCGGTCGCAAGCATCCACATCAGGAATTCATCCAGATCGACACGACGAACATCCTCTTCATCTGTGGCGGTGCATTCGCGGGCCTCGACAAAATCATCGAGAGCCGCATCGGCCGCAAAGGCATCGGATTCCGTTCCGAGGTCCACCGCGACTCCAAGCTTCGCGATGACGAGGTTCTGAAGCGCGTGCTTCCCGAAGACCTGATGAAGTTCGGCCTCATACCCGAGTTCATCGGGCGTCTTCCCGTCGTGAGCGCAGTTTCAAACCTCGACAAGACAGCCCTGATCCGGATCCTGGTTGAACCGAAGAACGCTCTCATAAAGCAATACCGCCGAGTGTTCGACCTCGATGGCGTGGAGCTCGAGTTCACAGACGACGCTTATGAGGCTGTCTCGGAGCTGGCGCTTCTGCGCGGTACGGGCGCACGTGGTTTGCGGGCGATTCTCGAAGAGGTGCTCCTCGACGTGATGTACGACCTCCCGAGCCGGAGTGACGTGAGCCGCTGCGTGATCGATCGTGCGGTCGTGCTCGATCGGGTGCACCCGACTCTCGTCCCGCAGGGAGAGAGCACCAAGGCGAGCCGGACCCGTCGAGCCGCATCCTGAGTTCGTACTTCTCTCACGAGGGCGCGGGGACTCCCCACGCGCTCCTCGAATGGCTCGAATCCCATACGAATCTCGAAGCCGGCATGCCGGGGCGTGCCGCTGCCCCCACCCTCGACCGCATGGTGGCCCTGTGCGAGCTGATGGGAGATCCCCAATTCGCAGCTCCGGTCATTCACGTGACCGGAACGAACGGCAAGGGCTCGACGGTGAAGGTCATCGCGGAGCTCCTCCAGACCATGGGCCTCACTGTGGGGACGTTCACGAGCCCGGATCTCGAGAGCGTGAACGAGCGCATCGCCAGAAACGGTGAGTCGATCAGTGACCGCGAGCTGATCGAACAGCTGACAGCACTGGCCGCGCTCGAGCCACTGCTCACGCAAAGACCGAATCGATTCGAGCTCCTTGCCGCGGCCGCCTTTCGGTATTTCGCAGATACAGCCGTGGACGTGGTCGTGGCAGAGGTCGGCCTCGGAGGCAGGTGGGACGCCACCAACGTGGTGCTACCCGCCGTTTCGGTTGTCACGAACGTGAGCGAGGACCATCTCGAAGTTCTCGGACCCACTCTGGCGGATGTGGCCATGGAAAAGGCCGGGATTATCAAGTCGGGGAGTCACCTGATCCTCGGTGAGACCGATGCCGGACTAGCCCAGATCTTCATCGACGTGGCAGATGGACTCGACGTCCCCGTGTGGAGACGCGGAGCCTCCCCGGGCGATGGCGACTTCGGGTGTGACGAGAATGACGTGGCGGTCGGCGGGCGACTGATCGACGTGCGCACCCCCGGTGCGAATTATCAGGAGGTCTTCCTCGGACTGCACGGTGCACATCAGGGCGACAACGCGGCGTGTGCGGTTGCCGCGGTGGAGGCTTTTTTCAGCGCCCCACCCGACGAGCTCATCGTGCGTGCGGCGCTCGAATCAGTCCGCGTGCCTGGACGCCTCGAAGTGGTGGGACACTCCCCACTGGTTGTTCTCGATGGTGCCCACAACATCGCCGGAGCGAGAGCTCTCGCTCGTTCGATCTCGGCCGACTTCGCAGTCGATGGACCCGTGGTTGTCGTAATGGGCCTTCTGACCGGAAGGGATCCCGACGCGATGCTCACCGCTATCGCATCGACCGGTGCCACAGAAGTCATCGTCTGCCACGCACCTTCCCCACGTGGACTTCCGGTCACCGAGCTGTTGGCCGCGGCCGCTCGAGTGGGGATTCCGGCTCGAGGCGCCGATTCCGTGGAAGCGGCCTGCGGTTTCGCGATCGACGTGGCGACCGAGAGCGGCCTGGTGGTCGTGTGCGGCTCCTTGTATGTGGTCGGAGCGGCGCGCACCGCCTTGCTCACGTCCCGAGCGCCCGCTCCGTCATCTCCGGCGGCCTTCTCCCTGCAAGTCGGAGAGGCCGACCTCGACGGGCGCGCTTCTCCCAGATAGCCTGCGGCCCCCATGGATCGCACCCTTGTCATCTGCAAACCCGACGCCGTCGAGCGCGGCCTCGTCGGCGAGATACTCGGAAGACTCGAGCGAAAGGGCCTCCGTCTGGTGGCCTGTGAGCTCAGGACCATCGAAGAGCAAACGGCGACGATCCATTACTCCGAACACGTGGGCAAGCCCTTCTTCGCCGAGCTGGTCAGCTTCATCACGAGGTCCTCTGCCCTCATTGTCGTGGCGGAGGGGCCTTCCGATACGTGGGCGGTCGTCCGCACGCTCATGGGCCCCACGAACCCCGCGGAGGCACCTCCCGGTACGATCCGTGGAGACCTGGGAATTCTTCTGACCGAAAATCTCGTGCACGGCTCGGACTCGCTCGAGTCAGCCGAGCGCGAGATAGCACTTTTCTTCCCGGATCTCGACTGACACCAGCGTCACCGACCGGCTCAGTGGTGAGCCAAGCGCGCTGAGCACATCTGTTGTGCTCATAGTGGGTAAGTATCCAACCTCGCCTTGTAAGGAAGGGAGCGCTCACCTACCCTTGAGCAGCTTTGAACAGCCTTTTCCGGCGCTCTCCTCAGGAGCACCGGATCGAAAGTCCCCCACAACCGCCCACAAGGTTCAAGAAAGGGATCGAGCCCATGGCGGATAGCCGCATGTTTCTGCTCGGTCGCGATATGGCCGTCGACCTCGGTACCGCGAACACGCTCGTGTACGTCCGCGGACGGGGAATCATCTTGAACGAGCCGTCCGTCGTGGCGGTCAACGTAAAAGACGGGCGACCTCTCGCGGTTGGCGCAGAGGCCAAACGAATGATCGGTAGGACGCCCAGCCACATTCAGGCGATCCGCCCGCTCAAAGACGGAGTCATCGCGGATTTCGAGATCTGCGAAAAGATGCTCCGCTACTTCATCCAACGGGTGCACCAGCGCCGGTTCGCAAAGCCGCGCATGGTCATCTGCGTACCTTCGGGAATCACTGGCGTCGAGCAGCGGGCCGTCATGGAGGCTGCTGAGTACGCGGGTGCGCGCAAGGCGTACATCATCGAAGAGCCGATGGCGGCTGCGATAGGCGCGGGTCTTCCCGTCCATGAACCGACCGGCAACATGGTGGTCGACATCGGCGGTGGAACCACCGAGGTAGCTGTCATCTCTCTTGGCGGTATCGTCACGAGCCAGTCGGTCCGAATCGGCGGCGACGAGCTCGACGAGGCGATCATCGCCTACATAAAGAAGGAGTACAGCCTGGCCCTCGGGGAGCGCACCTCGGAGGAGATCAAGATCGCGCTGGGCTCCGCTTTCCCCCTCGCAGAGGAGCTGCACGCCGAGATCAGGGGCCGCGACCTCGTTACCGGTCTGCCGAAGACGATCGTCGTGAGCACTCAAGAGATCAGGAAGGCGATCGACGAGCCTGTCTCGGCGATCGTCGACGCGGTGAAGGTGACCCTGGACAAGACTCCACCCGAGCTCGCGGCCGACATCATGGAGCAGGGCATCGTCCTCACCGGGGGTGGAGCGTTGCTACACGGCTTGGATGCCCGTCTCCAGGACGAGACCGGAATGCCGATCATCGTGGCCCGCGACCCTCTCAACTGCGTGGCGATCGGCAGTGGGCAGTGCCTCGAAGAGTTCGAAGCCCTCAAGCAGGTCCTGATCACCTCATCACAGGGATGATCCGAATCGATCAGGGGATCCCCACACAAAAGTCTCGGCCAAATCGCGGCGCCGACGCCTAGGAGGGCTCAGGTAAGTGGCGCGTGCACGGCGCGCGCGTTGGTCGCGCCGACCGAGACTGGTCCTGCTTGTTCTCGTCTTAGTGTCGATCACCCTCATCACGCTCGACGCGAGAGGCGGCGGCAAGGGTGACGTCAACAGGGTGAAGACCTGGGCGAGTGACATATTCGACCCTCTGCGTGGAGCGGTCGATGACGTTTCGCGACCCGTGGCCGGATTCTTCGCCGGAGCAATCGATGCCGCTTCGGTCCAGAAGGCCAACTCACAGCTGAGGCAGCAACTGGGCAGTCTCCAGGAGCAGCTCGAGCAGCAGAGCGACCTCGAGCGCAAGATCGGTGTCCTTCAGAACCTTTACAACCTCAAGTTCGCTAACGGGATCCCCGAGGTGGTCGCAGAAGTGGTGGACATCGGTCCTTCCGACTTCGACGAGTCGGTGGACATCGACCGCGGAACCTCCGCCGGGATCGACGTCGGAATGCCTGTTGTGAGCGGGCAGGGCCTCATGGGCATCGTCACACAGGCGAGCAGTGGTGAGGCGACCGTTCAGCTGATAACGGATCCGAGCTCTTCGATCAGTGTCAGGTACGGATCTGCCGGCGACGTGGCAGTAGTCGGAGGGCAGGGGACCAATCGTCCGCTCACGGTCGACTACGTGCCGCCGCGGACGTCGATAGCCAAGGGTCAGCACCTCGTGACGAGCGGTCTTTCGCATGGCCTGTTCCCTGAGGGCATCCCGGTGGCGACGGTGAATTCATCGTCCAGCGGCACGGGTTCGGCACAGGAAAGCGTCACCGCCACTCCGGTCGCCCAGTTGAACGACCCGCAGTACGTTGCGGTTCTCCTGTGGGAGCCGGCTCCATGAGCGCCGGCAACTGGTTCCGGGTCGCGGTGGTGATCTTCCTCGCTCTATTGGTGCAGCAGGCGCTGCTTGTCGACATAACAGTGGCCAGGGAGCACCCTGACATCATGTTCCTCCTACCGGTAGCCGCCGGCTACGTCGGAGGTCCTGGCCGGGGGACGGTGATCGGATTCCTGTCAGGTCTGGCAGCCGACCTGCTCCTCCCGACGACGTTCGGGATGAGTGCTCTGGTCGGGGCTTTGGTCGCCTACGGGGTCGGGGTGGCCACTCTCAGCCTGGTCCGCAGCTCGCCGGCTCTGCAGGTCGTCACCGGTGCGGTGGGAACAGCTGCTGGAATGTGCTTGTACGCCATCCTCGGCGCCATCCTCGGTTCCCCAAACATGCTCAAGGTAAATCTGGTTCCCGCACTCGTCGTCGCCACCCCAGCGGCTGCGATCCTCGCCGTCCCTGTGATGTATCTCATGAGGTGGGCCGTCAAGTCGCGTTCGACAACCGATCGGGTGAGCGCGACGTCATGGTGAGGCGCAGGAAAAGGCTGGCGCGTCGTCTGACGACGGCCGACACCCCGAGGCGTCCGAAGAAGCAGCGTTCGGTAACCCAGAAGGGAATCCTTAGGCGCGCCCACAACATCAACCCCCGGCCGAAGAAGACGCGACCCACTCCCGAGCGTCGGCCGCGGACTCCGCGGATGCGTCCGAAGAAGACGGTTGGGGAGCGCCTGAGGCCCGACGAAGGTGTCAACCCACGTCCGAACATCCGCTTGCGGATCGTGGGCGTCGGAGCGGTCATGTTGTTCTCGCTCATCTTCATCCGTCTTTATTATCTGCAGGTTCTCGACGCGTCCGCCGCCTCTCAACAGGTGGTGACGAACGAAGTTAGGACCGTCCCGATTCCTGCTCCACGCGGATTGATCCTCGACAGAGGCGACAACGTGTTGGTAGGCGATGGAGTGTCGGAGGACATAACTCTCTCGCGTGAAGCCGCGCAACAAGATCCCGGAGTGATACAGCGACTCGCACTGTTGTCGGGTGAGTCAACCGCGCAGGTGGATTCCACTATCTCCAACGAGATCTACAGCGAGTACCTACCGGTGCCGGTGGTCCAAGGCGCAACCCAGTCGGAGATCGCATACGTGAGGGAACACGCGTCGATGTTCCCCGGCGTGCAGGTCACAGAGGAGACCCAGCGCACTTACCCGTACGACGATCTGGCGGCCCAGGTCCTCGGATACGTGGACGTGATCAATTCAGCGGAGTTGAAAGCCAATCCGAAACAGGGCTACACCTCCAATAGCGAGTTCGGTCAGACCGGAGTCGAAAATCAATACGAGAGCTATCTGCGAGGAAAGGCCGGCGTCCAGAAACTCGAGGTCGACGCGCAGAACACGGTCGTCGGTACTCTCGGGTCGACACCTGCCAAGTCGGGCGACGACGTCGTGCTGAACATGGACGCCGGTCTTCAGCAGGTCGTGGAGAAAGCTCTCGCTTCCGAGATAAAGCAGGACCGCAAAACATACGACACCCAGGACAAGCGTTACCCGGAAGCTCCCGACGGTGCCGCGATCGTTCTCGATCCCCACACTGGTGCTGTGCTCGCTATGGCTTCGTATCCGACCTACAACCCGCAGTGGTGGGTCGGTGGGATCTCGACCGCGCACTACAAGCAGTTGAGCGCAAAATCGGCGGACTCACCTCTGTTCAACCGAGCTGTTGCCGGCGTCTATCCGCCCGGATCGACTTTCAAGCTCGCATCGGCCACCGCCGCACTCCAGACGGGACTAATCAGTCAGTATTCGACGTTCAACGACCCCGGGTTCTTCACCATCCCCAATTGCACAGCCGGACTTTGCACGTACAAAGACAACGACAATGAAGCTCAACCAGCGCCGGTCGACGTCACCCAGGCGCTCACCGTCTCGAGCGACGTGTTCTTCTACAACCTCGGTTACGAGTTCTGGCAGGACCGCGGGATCTACGGCCTTCAGCCGATCGAAAACGTCGCCGCCCAATACGGATACGGCCAGCCGACCGGCGTCGATCTCTACGAGCAGAGTCTGGCGAGAGTCGATTCACCTTCTGAGCGCATCAAGCTCCACGACGAGTACCCGGTCGCGTTCCCCTACGACAACTGGACAACAGGCGACAACCTCGAGATGGCGTTCGGACAGGGGGAGACCATCATCACACCACTGGAGCAGGCCGTCGCATACGCCACATTCGCCAACGGTGGCACCCGTTACGCCCCCGAGGTCGCCGCAGGCATCGAGTCGCCGTCCGGTCAGGTGATCCAGAAGTTCACGCCAAAGGTCATGGCTCACGTGGCTCTGCCTCCGAACGTGTACCAGCCCATGCTGACCGGATTCGAAGGAGTGATATCCAACCCCAAGGGCACCGCTTACCAGGCCTTCCAGGGGTTCCCGAAGACTTTCAAGCTCGCCGGTAAGACAGGTACCGCTTCCAACCCGAACAAGGAGGCCCCGACCTCGTGGTTCGTGGCCTTCGGCCCCGAGCCGAATCCCCAGTATGTGGTGGCCGTGGTGATCGACCAGGGCGGTTACGGAGCTGACGCCTCCGCACCTGTCGTCCGCACCATCTACAACTACCTGTACAGCCACCCCGTCGCCCCGGTCCAGTTCGGGCTTCCGGCCTCCACCCCTGCCGTAGGATCATCCAGGTAATGACGATGACCAGGGCAAACTTGTGGCCGCAGATCGAGTCGGTTCTGGCCCGGGTCGAAAAACCCGCCCGCTACGTAGGCGGCGAGCTCGGCGCCATCGAGCCGCGATACGAGACCGGCCGGGTCTCGTGGTTGCTCGTGTACCCGGACACCTATGAGATCGGTTTGCCGAACCAGGGGCTTCAGATTCTGTACGAGATCATCAACGAGCGCGAGGACGCGTGCGCGGAACGCTCATATGCCCCGTGGTTCGACATGGAAGAGCAGATGAGATCGAACTCGATCCCGTTCTTCTCGCTGGAGAGCCACAC
>JBAPRR010000278.1:0-1538 GCA_049281195.1 Acidimicrobiales bacterium | reverse complement strand
GCATAGCGCTGCGCAACGGATGGGCTGATATTGTTGATTGTTACAAGGGTGGACAGGGGATTATGGCATGCCTACACCTGATGAGTATGTGGGTGCGACCCAGTACCACCAGCAAGAACTGGAACGTGCCAGGCAGCGCGCTGGCCAGGGCAAAATCAACCGAGCCCGGCGAAAGCAGTCAGATGATCCGCCTGCCGGCCGACTCGGCAGATGGTGGCGGGCGCTGTGGGGGCGGCAGGCGCCCTGAGCTTGTTGTGCTTCAGCTGCGGGTACGGCGCTGCCAGCCCCGCCCGGCGTGCCATGACTCGATGACGAGGTGGTCGCCTGGTGCGCCCACGTAGGTCAGCGCGACCTCGGTGACGTCGAGTCTGAAAAACCCGGCACCCTCGTAAGAGTTGCTGACCGGCGGGGCGATCTCGACGACCGTTCCGGCCAGCTTCGCGTCGCCGGGTCCCGCGTCCGGGTTGCCTGCTGGCGGCTCGATCGTGGGGCTGTGCACGGCTACCCGGGGGTCACGGCGGACGTCGAGTAGTTTCATCGAGCCGCTCATCATCCCGAGCGTGACCTGCCCGTCTGTGAACGTCAGCTCCGACGCGCTGATGCGGGGGGCGCCGTCCCGGCGCAAGGTAGCGATGGTCTTGTTCGTGCCCGCTTCAAAAAGAGCCCGGACCCGCGCCGCGAACTCCGGGGCGTCCTTCTCGACCTGCTTCCACGCTGCCATGCCACCATTCTCTGTGATGCCTGCCGGAGCATGGTCATTTCCTTCTGGGCGGAGCGGCATGCGATTGCTACTATGGTCCTACCCCGGGTAGGATTCAAGGTGTGAAGGTCAGCGTCAGCCTGTCGGAGGACGATGTCGAGTTCCTCGACACCTATGCCAATGCCCAGGGTCTGGGGTCGCGCTCCGCAGCCGTGCACAAGGCCGTCGGACTGCTGCGGACCGCCCAGCTCGGCACCACTTATGAGGATGCATGGGAATCCTGGGCCGCCTCCGGCGACGCCGAGGCGTGGGAAGCTGTCACCGCCGACGGCCTGGGAACCTGAGTGCGCCGCGGGGAGATTGTCACCATCGACCTCGACCCGGCGCGCGGATCAGAGGCCAGCAAGACCCGCCCGGCCGTGGTGGTCAGCAACGACGCCGCCAACAGCACTGCGACCCGGCTCGGCCGCGGCGTGATTACGGTCGTCCCGGTCACCTCCAGCATCGAGCGCGTCTACCCATTTCAGGTCCTGCTGCCGGCCCGGCTGACCGGGTTGCGCCGGGACTCCAAAGCTCAGGCTGAGCAGGTCCGGTCCGTTGCCGTCGAGCGTGTCGGCAGACGGGTAGGCCAGCTGCCCGGGGAGCTCATGGCCGAACTCGACCAGGCCCTCCGCGTCCACCTCGGCCTGTAGGGCGTCGACCAGGGAGGCATCACGTGAGCGACTGGGACATCGTGCTGCGCGGCGGGCGCGTGATCGACCCGGAGTCCGGTCTTGACGCGATCGCGGACGTGGCCATCGACGGCGACCGGGTGGCCGAGATCGGGCCGGGCCTCGGG
>JBAPRR010000277.1:0-62748 GCA_049281195.1 Acidimicrobiales bacterium | reverse complement strand
CTGCTGCTCCCAGAAGCTCGTCCGGCATCAATACGAATGCGATCTTCGCATCGGAGGCACGCATGGCCTCTGAGGCCAAGCCCGCCGGATGTGCCGCCGTCGAACACGGAAAGTTCCATTGCTATCTGAGCATGTTGAAGGCCCCGTCGAGCAGCTACTCGTCGATCGACAAGCTCAAGAAGTGCAAGGCCATCGCTTCAGACGGATGGTCCGCTTGCAACATCGAGAACATGTACGGATTGAAGACCCTGTCGGCAGACAACGGCACCGGCCAGACGGTGGCGGTGGTCGACGCATACGACGACCCCAACGCTGAATCCGACCTGGGTTACTACCGGTCGCAGATGGGACTTCCGGCCTGCACCACGGCAAACGGTTGCTTCGAGAAAGTGAACGAAGAGGGCGATCAGGGCGACTACCCGTCAGGCGACATGGGTTGGGGAGGGGAGATCTCCCTGGACCTCGACATGGTGTCCGCTGTCTGCCCGAACTGCCACATCCTCCTGGTGGAAGCGACCAGCTCCGGCTTCGGTGATCTGCTTTCGTCGATCGACGAAGCGATCAGCCTCGGGGCAACAGAGGTCACTGACAGTTGGGGGACGGGCGAGTTTGACGGTGAGACGGGATACGACAGTTCTCTCGACGGGTATTCGGGCATCCCGATCACCTTCAGCTCCGGCGACGGCTCATACGCAGCAGGTGTGCAGTACCCCTCGGCATCCCCGTATGTGATCTCGGTGGGGGGCACCATGCTGGCGCCGAAAGCCAATGCGCGCGGTTGGAAGGAAAAGGCTTGGGTCACCAAGCCACAGGCAGGCCAGCAGCCGAGCCAGGGTTCAGGCAGCGGTTGCTCCGCTTATGAAGCAAAGCCGACCTGGCAGACCGACTCAGGTTGCTCGAACCGCATGACAGCGGACGTGAGCGCGGTCGCTGCGGGGGTTCTCGAGTGGGACACCTACGAAAACGGTGGTGGAGGCTGGTACCTGAGCTACGGAACGAGCGACTCCACCCCGATAATCGCTTCGGTCTACGCGCTCGCGGGGAATGCCGGCAGTGTCACATCTCCGGCTTCCATCCCTTACGCGCACACCACGGACTTCTACGACATCACCAAGGGATCGGAAGGTACGTGCACACCCGCTTACTTCTGCAATGCAGAGCCGGGTTATGACGGGCCGACCGGTATCGGGACACCCGATGGAGACGGCGGCTTCTAACAAGGCGGACTCGATTTTTCGCGTACGAGCGGGTTGACCGGTGATCGATTCCGGGACCGCCTCTCAACTCGCTCGTGCCGCGGCTCACCGTACCGACGAGATCGTCAAGGCTCTCTCAGGCGATGCGGGTCTGCCGGGCGGCGCGGACCTCGACGGGCCATCCAGGCTCGAGGGTTGGTCCCGCCTCACGATCCTGTGCCACCTGCGCTACGGAGCACGCGCATCGCGGCGGATGACAGAGGAAACGCTTCAGGGCCGCGCAGGGTCCTTCTATCCCGAGGGACGATCCTCGCAGCGGCCTTCGACTCTCGCGCCTGAACCGGGAGAAGATCCTCCCGCAGTCGTCGGATCGCTTGCGCAGGAGAGTCGCTTGTTGCAGGACCTGTGGAGCGGTCTGTCTGAGGCTCAGTGGGACATGAAAATCGTCGAGCCCGCCCGCAATCCGGACTTCGGCGCCGGGCTGACGATCGGCGATCTGGCGACGCTGCGTCTGACCGAAGTAGAAGTCCACGGCTTCGATCTCGACGTCGGGCTCGATTCCTGGAGCGATGTGTTCGTCGACGCGGCGTTACCGATGAGGCTCGGATGGCTCGCTACTCGGCGTTCCAATCACAGCGACGTCGATCGCGCTGTTCAGGGCTCGTGGAAGCTCGTCGCGAGCGACGGCCCCACGTGGATCGTCGAGGTCAAGGGGAAGGACGTCTCGAGTTGGCAAACGGGTGTTGCGGATGCGGCGGATGCGATCATCGGCGGGAGCAGCCGGGATCTGCTGGCGATGCTCGTAGGAAGGCCGACCGAAGAACCGTTGTTATTCGACGGAGACGTCAGCCTTGCTAAGGCCTTCAAGGAGGCTTTTCCGGGCCCCTGACCGCCACCCAACCTCGTTGCCTGAGGGCGATGGTCAGCCGGAGGCTGTGTTTTCGTACCAGACCTGAGTGACGATCCCGTCACCATATGCGTCCACCTCGATCACGAGACCTGCGCTGTTGAAGAAGGTGCTGTTGCGTATAGTCTGGGCCGCGTTGCTGTAATGAAGGATGCCGACCCTGTACGTCTGGCGATTCTCGGGATCCAAGAGCGACGTGGTCCCCAGGTACTCGTAGGGGAGACCTTGGCCCTTCACCGATCCCAGCGGATCAGACGGGTCCACCCAGAATTGGAATGCAGCTTCACCGTCGGGGCAGTAGCCGGCAGAGGTGCACGTCCAGCTGTACGTCTTGTCGGTCCCGACCGCAAGCGTGTGGGTCTGCCCCGTGACGGTCCCGTCGTTGACTGAATCCACGGTGGTTGTGTCGCGGATCCCGACATAGCCAGAGTCTTCGTCCGTGAAGTAGTCGAGCACGAGACCCGGCGTAACCCAACCGGGAACCCCCGCCGTTGAGCTAGGGGGGGAAGACGGTGAAGTTCCAGCCACCGTTGGATCCGGCGAAGATGGATTCGACGTGGAAGAGGTCGGGGCACTGGACGAGGGTGAGGAAGAGCCAGGAGAGGCACTGCCCGAGGACGAAGAAGGCGAACTCGACGCGGTCGAGCTCGAAGTCCCGCTCTGTGTGGAACTTGTCGTGCCGTTTTGAATCGACGCGAGGTTGCCGGATCCACAGGCCGCGACCGCGACGGCGAACATGCATACGCACGCGACTGCCGCGGGTACGCCGACGAGGCGCATTGTTTTGCGTTCAACAGGCCTTTCCATCGCCAAACTCCCTCCGCCCTTGCTTTGCAATGTCAACCCGCACCGGTTCGACGACCGAGCTGCAATTCCCACGGTTAGACCGGGCGACCTGTTGCTGAATCCATTTAACGGCGCAACACAATTTTATGCGAACCGCGCTGGATCCCGACAGTCCATCGACAATGAAAATGCAAAAATTCCATCTGGTCTACGCAAAAATGCGTAATGGAGATTCGGTGGCTTGGAAACAGCGAAGGCCGACCAGGCCGACCGGACCGGCCCGCCGCAGTTAGTGGGGGTGGGGCGCCGCGACGAAGATGCAGAAAGGATGTCCCTCCGGATCTGCGTAGACCCGAAGAGGTTCTTCATGATTGTCAGAGCGGTCGAAAAGAAGACGTCCCCCAAGAGCGATGGCTCTCTCGTGCTGAAGATTCAAGTCTTCGATGGTCGGCACGATGGTGTCCAGGTGAATTTGCTGCGGAACCGCGTTGCCCGGCCATGTGGGCTCTCTGAATTCATCCGTCTTTTGAAACGCGATCCTGTTCGCTCCCGACGAATCTCTGAGCACGATCCAGTCCGCCCCATCTTCTTTTGAGCTCCCTGCGGGGGGCGGCTCGTCGCCAGGTCGGTATTGCAAACCGAAGAGTTGCCTGTAGAACTCGGCCAGTTCGCGGATGTTCGAGCAGTCGAGGACTGTCTGAAGTATCTGCGGGAATCGTTGTTCGTTATCCACGATTGCAGGCTATCCCTGGGCGGTAAATGCCGATCTCACGCCCGAAGCCTGTGCCCGGTCGCAACCCGACAGCCACTGGAAATGATGGGTTACCGGCCCCCTCCGACGTCGAGAAGAGCACCAGTCACGTACGAGGCAGCGCCCGAGCAGAGCCAGGCGATTGCTTCTGCGATCTCCACCGCAGTGCCTGCACGACCCATGGGGATGATGCTTGCCATCTTCTCGATGCGGTCAGGCTGGCCACCGCTCGCATGGATGTCCGTGTCAACGATTCCGGGGCGTACCGCGTTCACCCTCACCTTTTCGGACGCCACCTCACGAGCTAGCCCGATCGTCATCGTGTCGATCGCACCCTTGGAGGCGGCGTAGTCCACATATTCGCCAGCGCTCCCGTGACGTGTTGCTGCCGACGACACGTTCACGATGGCCCCGCCCTGACCGCCATGCAGGGTGGACATCCGTTTGACCGCCTCGCGTGCACACATGAATGAGCCGAAGACATTGATCGCGAACATCCTCTCCACCCGGGCATAGCTGAACTCATCCAGTCGGGACTTGCGATCCACCACCCCGGCACAGTTGACGAGAGCTCCGAGCCCGCCGAGCGCGTTGTCGACCTCCGAGAAGAAGTTCACGACCTCGTCCTCCGAAGACACGTCGACCTTTATGGCGACGGCTCGCCTCCCCAGGTCTTTGCAACTGTTCGCAACCGACACCGCCGCATCAGCGTTGCTGCGGTACCCGACTGCGATGTCCCACCCGGCCCCGGCCATCAGAACCGCGGTGGCGGCTCCGATGCCCCTGCCGCCCCCGGTTATGACTGCTATCCCGCTCATCGGGCCGACCCTACTTTCGCTCCTTGCTTCCGGGACCGGACCTGCGATCGCGGAGTGACCCCTATAGGGGTATATTACGGGTTATAGATAGCTAAACCCTTCTGAGCAGGAGGAACGGCCCGTGCCCAAGATCAACGTTTACCTGCCGGACGACCTGGCAACGGCGGTACGCGAGTCAGGGATCCCGGTTTCTCCGATATGCCAGAAGGCCTTGGCAGAGGCGGTCCAGAAGGTCGGACGGGCGAAGCTCGTGATCGACCTTCTCCGGGACGCGAATTTCGACCCGGACGGGGAACCGAGGATCGCGGCGCGGATGATGGACCTGATGACTCCGCGGATCAAGGAGGTCATAAGGCTGGCCAGGCAGTTGAGCGGAGCCAGAACGGCTGAGACCAAGGACCTGCTGATCGGGGTCATAGACGAGGGGCACAACCTCGGATTGCAGTTGCTGCAGTCGTTAGATGTCGACACCGATGCTCTGCGTGACGCTGCGGCGCGAGTCGCGGTTACCGAGTCGGCACCGTCGAACCTGTTGCCTTCAGAAGACACCCTGTGGTCGGCGATATCGCTCCAGGCGCGGTTCGCAATTGCTTCGGCCTTCGATACGGCTATCGGCCTCGGCCATAACTATCTCGGCTGCGAGCATCTGCTCATCGGGCTTATCGGTGTCGAAGACGGTGTAGCGAGCGTCGTTCTGCGCGAGTTCGGGGTAGAGGCCGGCGGGTTGCGGCGTGCACTTACTTCTGCGATCGCCGGAGTTGTCCACGGGAGACACATGTCGAAGACGGATGATTCTGAACGGATCGAGGACATACTCCGCCGTCTGGAAGCCCTGGAATCGAGACTCTCGCAATAGCTTGAACGGCCCTCGATACCTCACGGCTGGCCGGCTGCAACGGGACTATGTTGCGACATGTCAGAAAACGGCCCCGACTATCTGGAGGTAAACCGCTCCTATTGGGAAACCCGTCATGACGACCAGGTGGCCCTGGCACGCCGGCAATGGTCTGCTGAAGAGCCCACGTGGGGAGTGTTCGGAATACCCGAGAGCGTCGCCAAACTTCTTCCCGAACGTTTCGACGGAGCGAGGACGATCGAGCTTGGTTGCGGAACCGGTTATGTGTCGGCGTGGATGGCCCGACGTGGCGCCGTGCCCTTTGCAATAGATCCCACCGCCGGTCAGATACGCATTGCCAGACAGAACCAGTTGGAATTCGGCCTGGAGTTCGCGCTGGTGCAGGCTGCCGGCGAACAGACGCCGTTCAAGGACGAGTCGTTCGATTTCGCGATCAGCGAGTACGGCGCGGCGATCTGGGCCGATCCATACAAGTGGATCCCGGAAGCTGCAAGATTGCTTCGACCTGGGTCACTCCTGGTCCTTCTCAAGAACAGCGTTCTATTGGTGTTGTGCGTGCCGGACCAAGACGGGGTACCGGCGACAGATCGGCTGCTACGTCAACAGTTCGGGATGCACCGCTTCGAATGGCCTGATGATCCGGGGGTCGAATTCCATCTCAGTCACGGGGATTGGATAAGGCTGTTCCGCGCCAACCGATTCGAGATCGAGGATCTGGTTGAGCTGCGTCCTCCGACCGATCTGACCTCCGAATATGAGTTCGTCACGCTCGAATGGGCGCGCAAGTGGCCATGCGAGGAAGTGTGGGTGGTCAGGAAAAGTGCGTGAAGGCGTTACTGGTCCTTTGCATTACTGACCGTCGGTCGATCCACTCACGTAACGGGTCTTTTTGACCGAGGTGGCGTGCGTACTCGTGGATCATCTCGAGCATTACCTGGCGAAGGGTGATCGATCCTTCCCCTTGGCCGACGCCATTGCGCTCGCTCCGGTGATGTCGCTCGTCGACCATCGCTGGTCCGTTCTCACGAGGGTGGTCGGCGAGGTCGAGAACATGTCTGCTCGTCGGCTCGCGGCCATCACCCAATTGTGGGACCCCCGCACGCCGTCCGCCTGGATCTAGTGACGGATCTATGAGCCTGAAGAGATCCCCGTGGCGGGACAATAGAGACGCATCGGGCCTGGTCAGACAGTTCTAGGAAAGTCACCTCGGCATATAGGGCAACGCTTCGTGCTCCGGGGGCCGCAAGGCGGGGCAGCCCTGACTAGACCTTTTGCCCGGGGCTCCGTAGCGTTTGGGAAGTGGCACAAGAAGCAGAGGCCCAGATGATCCCGGCACCCATGCCCCGGCCAAGGGCAGAGGTGGCCATGAGGCGTTTGCTTTTCGTGCCGGAGGGTCCGGCCACCGTCGGAGAAAGATCCGCTCACCGGATCTTCAACGTCTCGATCGCGATCTCGGCACTGCGGTGCCTGTTGAGCTACGTCGTCTTTCCTATCGTCACCCCGCTGCTCGGTGCCGCCACCAATGTCGGTCCGAGCATCGGGATCCCGATCGCGGTAATCGCGCTGTTTTTCGACGTTCTGGGGATCAGGCGGTTCTGGCTCGCTGACCACCGGTGGCGGTGGCTGATGACAGGCATCTACGCGTGCGTGATGGCTCTCGTTTTGAGCCTTCTCATCGGCGACATCATTGATCTCGCCTGACCGGCTAGTGACCTGTAAGCGCTGGCACCGCCGATTCCGCCTGGCCTAAGCCTCCAGCAAGGCGGAAGGTACCGATACATATCTCGATCTGAGCCATTCGCCGAGCGCCTTCGCCTGTTTGTCGAATCGGCGTGCCTCTGTTGCCCCACCGTCGAGTAGGTCGTGAACGACAAAGTTGATCGCGCGGAGATTTGGAAGCTCGAAGCGATCCACCGTCAGGTTCGATGTCTCAGGGAGAAGCTCCTTCAACCGTTCCACTGAGAGGGTCGACCTGAGCCATTCCCAGGCTTGGTCTGATCCGACCCACACTCCGACGTTCGCCTTCCCGCCTTTGTCACCGGACCTGGCGTTCACCACGGCGCCTAGCGGTGCCTCGACTGTCGCCGATCCGTCGATAACGCCGGAACCGGATGCGCGGCCAAGGCGGCTCTCTCCATCGTCTGTGTCCGGCCGTCGAGGAACCGGATCGCCTGCAGGGAACGGGATGCTTTCTCTCAAGCCGCTTTGGTGAACGACGACCTGCTCGATCAGTGACTGGTCGACGATCGCCGGCCAGTAGACGCCGAAGGGTCCTCCTGCTCCGGGGGGCTCGGTGTAATAGACGCCGGGGAAGTTCGACAGCGCCAACTCGACCACGAAGGACGAGAACGCTCGCCCGCAGCTCGACTCATCGCCGTCGACGGAGACCTGCACCATGCACGAAGCGGCCATCTGATCCGGTGCATCGACCGCCGCGGTGCCGATCCTCGTGAAACGAAGATCAGAGATGTCGGGATCGCCACCGAAATGCTGGCGGATCGTCGTCTCGAACAGCTCAGCCTTTTTGTCGATCTCGAGACCGGTCAGAACCACGGTCACGCTGTTACGCCACGCGCCCACACCCGTCACCGCAACCTTCGTCGTAGCAGGCGGTGGTTCACCGGCGACACCGAAGATCCGCACCCGATCTGCCTCCACCTGCTCGAGATGGACAGTATCCATGCGTGCAACGACGTCGGGGTTCTTGTACGAGGGGTCACCGATCTCATATAGGAGTTGCGCGGTAACCGTGTCGACGGTGACGGCACCGCCCGTGCCGGGATGCTTGGTGATCACCGAGCCACCGTCCACATCGATCTCGGCTAGCGGGAAGCCTGGACGGGTGAGCCCCTCGATCCCCTGGAACCCGGAGAAGTTGCCTCCAGTGGCCTGTGGACCGCATTCGATCACGTGTCCAGCGACGACCGCACCAGCCAGAGCGTTGATGTCATCCGGCTGCCAATCCCACCACCACGCGGCCGCGCCCACCGCGAGCGAAGCATCGGCGACGCGGCCCGTTACGACGATGTCGGCGCCCCCTGCGAGAGCCGTCTTGATTCCGAACGCGCCCAGGTAGGCGTTCGCGGTCAGCACTTCGTGACCCCACTTCGAAAACGGCGTACCGGTGTCGAGATGTGTCAGTGAATGTCCGTCGGATTGAAGCTGTGCCATCCGCCCGGTCAGGTCATCACCCTCTATGTGAGCCACGACCAGTTCGACGCCCGCCTGTTCGAGTAGCTCGCGGGTCACCTGGGCCATACCGGCCGGGTTGAGTCCTCCAGCATTTACCACCACCCGGATGTTGCGCCGGGCGATCTCGGAGGCGATCGGAGCAATCTGTCGGAGGAAGGTCGCGGCGTACCCCCCGTCTGGCCGCTTCATCCGTGACCGTGCCAGGACCAGCATCGTCACCTCGGCCAGGTAATCGCCCGTCACCACGTCGACGGCTCCTCCGGTGACCACTTCCTCCATGGCGGAGAGCCGGTCACCGTAGAAACCCGAGCAGTTCGCCACCCGGATAGGCCGGTCAGCCGTCGGACGGTTCGAGGTGGGGCTCTCGTTCATGGTCTCGTGTGTCATTCCTGGTCATTGCCTTCTTTTGTTTCGGACTGCCGCTCGGGTCCGGTAAGTATTCCCAGCTTCGCCCAACATCGGTCCGGTCACTACCGGAACCGGATTCGAAAAAAATCTGGCCTGGGGCGTCGGAGTTTCGGCCTCACGGACGACGATAGGGATGTGACCGATCTTCCGGAGCCCGGTTTCGACAGCGCCCCGGACTTGCTGGCTTTCTACGATGAAGCTCTAGCCCAGGTATACGGCTACATATCCGCACGCTGCCACGGACGCTCGATCGCAGAGGACCTGACTTCGGAAACGTTCCTGGCTGCTGTGGACGCGGTCCGCCGCGACAACCCGCCGCCGGTCAGCATGCCGTGGATCATCGGAGTGGCACGCCACAAACTCATCGATCATTGGCGAAAGGCTGCTCGCGAATCGAGTGGTCTTCGCGCCATTTCGGAGACTTATGTGGGAACCGAAGGGATCGATCCCACTGACGCTCAGCTCGACAAGGTTCAGGCCCGCGAGACACTCGCCTTGCTGTCACCACACCATCAGGCGGTCCTCACACTTCGCTATCTCGATGATCTACCCGTGCCGGAGGTAGCGAGGCTGCTCGGCCGGACCGTTCATGCGACGGAGGCGCTGCTCGTGAGAGCGCGACGCGCCTTCAGGTTCGCCAACCAGGCCAAGGCAGACGGTGACGAGGAGACGTTCGATGCCTGACCAGTTCGAAGTTCTCAGAACTCCCGTCGAAGCCGTGTATCCCGACCCTGAGTTCGCAAGCCACTTGCGCGCCCGTATCGAGCGCGCTCTCACACTTCCGAAAGGAGTGACCGTGTCCGACCTGGATATAGATCTCGAGCCAGTACTCGACCCCGCGTTCGAGTCCACCACAGCGCTTCGGCTTCAAGCCGCCCTTGGACGAGCCGCCATAACGCCCTACATCGCGGTCGCCGGCGCCGCTGAAGCGATCCGGTGGTACGGCGTTGCGTTCGGGGCCCGTTCCCGGATGGATCCGATCATCATGCCCGACGGGCGAATCGGTCACGCCGAGATCGAGATCGGGGGAGCGTTGATCATGCTCGCCGACGAGTTCCCCGAGATCGGATTCTTCGCCCCGTCTGCCACCCGTCCGAGCACCATCACGCTTCACCTGAATGTCGAGAACGTTGACGTCGTGGTGGAAAACGCCATCGCAGAGGGCGCAGAATCCGAAGGCCCGGTGAGCGACTTCGAGTACGGCCGGCAGGGGTCGTTGAGGGACCCTTTCGGGCACCGTTGGATCATCGGCTCGGATCCGAGCCCGCGGAGCGACGACGATCAGTCGACGTCGAGTGGGGAACCGGTCGTGAGCTTCCGTGAAGGGGATATCGGCTACATGTCTCTCTGGGTTCACGACACGCCAAAAGCAGCGACCTTCTTCTCGTCGGTTCTCGGCTGGGAGTACGCGCCTGCAAGCGGACCTCAGGGACGTCGGGTCATAGGGCAATCCCTTCATCACGGGATGTGGGAGAGCGAGGAGGGCAACAACCTCTTCTGTTGTTACGCAGTCGGAGACTTGAGCGATGCGGTTCAGCGGGTGCGCTCAGCCGGCGGGACAGCATCCGACAGTCATCAGGAGCCTTACGGGCTTATCGCCGACTGCGTGGACGATCAGGGTGTGCAGTTCGCCCTCTTCGAACCGCCGGAAGGAATGTCCTCAGTCGACCGGTCCGGTGACTCTGACGAGGCTGAAGCGAAGGTTGCGCCGAGGCAGGGTGACGTCGCTTACGTGACGATGGAGGTCGTCGAATCGGAGAAGGCGCGTGCGTTCTACGGGGCGGTCCTCGGTTGGGAATTCGACGCCGGCCGGGTCGCCGATGGCTGGCAGGTACGGGACGTGTCGCCGATGGTCGGGCTCTCCGGTGGGCACCGGATCGCCACAACGATCCCGATGTACCGCGTCGACGACATCGACGAAGCGGTCGGGGCCGTTCTGAGCGCCGGAGGAACCGCGACCTCGCCCGAGACCAACCCCTACGGCATCACGTCGGATTGCACCGACGACCAGGGGACTCGCTTTTATCTGGGCCAGCTCTCATGAGCGCACGAAAAGACCGGCCTTCGATATCAGAATCCCGGGAAGACCTGCCGCAAGGTGTCGAGTCCTACGCCGGTCGCCTTTACGTCCGACGGGGTGTGAGCATCGTCCAAGCGGCCCGACGCGAGCCTCAGTAGCGCTTCGGCTGGGATGTCCAGGATCCCGGTGTCGGAGTCGATCGACTTCGGGTCGGGGCCTTCTTCGACCGACGCGCTTTCGTCGACCGATAGAAGGAAGCTGCGAGGCGGAAGGGTCGTGTCGATCAACACCCGAACGGGTTCCCCAACCGATTTGCCGGCCCTAGCGGCCCGCATGGCGAACAAGTCGATTAGAAGTTCGACGGGGACGTGCTGCAGTTCGGCGCTCGGATACTTGATCACTTCGATGTCCCAGGTGTGAAGGGTGTGCTCCGACAGTCGCATCCCGACGATGGTCGTGAGGTCGAGTTCCATTCCGAACAATGAGGCCTTGAAGGTGTCGCGCTGTTGTGGGCTGATCGAGGCGAGCTGTTCCAAGAAGGCGTTGTCGGCGCCTTCGTAGTCGGCCGCCTGCTCGGAAGGGCTTTTGGCGTTCCAGGTGTCCCACACGGCCTGGAACATCTCGCGACCTGGAGGCTCTTCACCGTTCAGAACGGATCCCACGCCCATCGACATGATCTCTGCTCCACTGCCCAGATGAGAGAGGACCTGGGCGATCGTCCAATCGCGGCAGTACGAGGGTCCGCTTATGGCATCGGAACTGATCTCGGAAAGAACCGAGCTCAGGTGGTCGTGCGAACCACGTAATGCTTCAATCCAGATCTCCGCATCGGCAGACGGCGCCATCGGCTCGGCTCTCCCCTCTAGGAATTGCACCAGCTGGTGCAATCGAGTGTCGCTGGTCCCGACCCTATTGGGAGGTACTCGAAACCCGGGCTGGAACGCCCGCCGATAGATGCCAGAGGGGCTCAGCAGTAGGGCGAAGCAAGGGTGAGGAGGAACCCCTCTGAGTCCTCCCACATCTCGTCCACCATCAAGCCTGCCGTGAAGAGCTCTTTTTCGACCTGTTCCCTTGTGAACTTGGCGCTGGTCTCGGTGAGCAGCTCCTCGCCTTCGGCGAAATGAACCTGCATATCGAGCTCCGAGATCGCGATCTTCTGCTCAGTGGTCGACCGAAGACGCATCTCGATGTGGGACTCGACTTCGTTGAACAGAGCCACGTGCTCGAACTGCGAAGGATTGAATTCCGCACCCAGCTCCCTGTTCAGAACCCGCAACACGTTCTTATTGAACTCCGCCGTAACACAGGCGGCGTCGTCGTACGCGGCGTGCAACCGCTCTCTGTCTTTCACCAGGTCAGTGCCGAGCAGGAGGCTGTCGCCGTGTCTCATCGTGCAGTCGAGATCGAACAGGAAGCGAGACCGCTGCTCCGCTCGTAGGTTTCCGATGGTGCTCCCGAGAAAGACCACCAGCCTGCGTCCTTCGGCCGGGATATGTGCAAGGTCACGGCTGAAGTCCCCCACTACCGCATGGATATCGAGGTCCGGGTAGTCCTCGTTCAACGCTGTCGCCGCGTCCACAAGAGTGCGTTCGCTCACGTCGAGAGGCACGTATCTCTTCAGCGTTCCGGCCTTCCCGAGAGCGTCGAGGAGTATCCGGGACTTTTCGCATGTGCCGGCCCCGAGCTCGACGAGCACCTCAGCGTTCGACTGATCGGCGATCTCTCCCGAGAATGACTCGAGCAGCCGGCGCTCGGCTCTGTACAGGTAGTACTCAGGAAGTCGGGTGATCTCGTCGAACAGTTCGCTTCCGCGGTCGTCGTAGAAATAGACCGGAGGCAGAGACTTGCCGTCCTCGGGTTCGAGGCCCTTGCGAACATCGCGTTCAAGGTCCTCGCGAAGCTCTTCAGGTGTCAGATATACGTCTATCGCCAGAGCGCGTTTGGTATCCATTGTCCTCAGCTGTCGTGCGCGAGCCGCAGACCGGTGAAAGGCCAACGGGCTGACGGGGGGAAGAAGTTGCGATAGGTCGATCGGATGTGCCCGGGGGGAGTCACACAGCATCCGCCCCGCAGGACGTACTGGTTCACCATGAACTTGCCGTTGTACTCCCCGACCGCACCGCTGGCGGGCTCAAATCCGGGATACGCGCTGTAGGGGCTACTGGTCCACTGCCACACGTCGCCGAACATCGACGACCTGTCGCCCACCGGTTGTGGGTGGAGGACAGAGGTGTCCAGAAAGTTCCCCGTCACGGGTTCGGAGTCTGCGACAACTTCCCATTCCGCTTCGGACGGAAGGCGGGCGCCTTTCCACCGGGCGAACGCATCCGCCTCGTAGTAGCTCACGTGACAGACGGGCTCTGTCCCTCGGACCTTCCTGGAACCCTGGAGGGTGTAGTAGTGCCAGGAACCGTCTTCGAGATACCAGTACAGGGGGGCCTCCCACGCCTGCTGCTGGCATGTCGCCCAACCGTCTGAGAACCACAGCTCCGCTCGCGAGTACCCACCGTCGGCGATGAACTCGATCCAGTCCGAGCAGGTCACCGGACGAGCATCGATCGAGAACGGCAGGAGGTAGGTGGTGTGCCGAGGAAGCTCGTTGTCGAAGGTGAACTCGATTCCCGTATTTCCGATGTCTAAAAGGCCCCCGTCATGCTCGATCCTCGGCGACTGAGCGGATGAACGTGTGTCCGGAAATAGAGAAGGCTCGAATCGGGATCCGTACGCCGGCTGTGGAACGTTTTGAGACAGGACGTGTTTGATGTCCATCAGCAGCAGCTCCTGGTGCTGCTGTTCATGGTTGATCCCGATCTCGATCAGTTCGACAAGCGATTCGGTCCCGGCCCCCGATATCAGGCGATCCATCGCCTCGTCTACGAATTGCCTGTATACGCCGATCTCGCGTGCGCTCGGACGGGATAGGAGTCCGCGCGACGGGCGCGGATACCGCGAACCAAGGGACTCGTAATACGAATTGAACAGATAGGCATAATGCGGATCGAAGGCTCCATATCCCGGCAGGGATGGTTCGAGCAGAAACGTTTCGAAGAACCACGTGGTGTGTGCCCGGTGCCATTTCGTCGGGCTGACGTCGGGCATGGATTGAACCGTCTGGTCCTCGGGGGACAGGGGGGCTGCCAGCTCTTCGGTGAGTCCACGCACATCGGAATAGCGCGTAATGAGGGTGGTCAGGTCCTGCAGGTAGGTCGCTACACGGGTCATCGCAGGTTCCAGGGGTCGAAGGTCCGTAAGATCGCGGGGTCCGGGCAATTCATAAAGCGGGCTTCCGCTTTACAGCCTAGGACCCGGCTGTAACAAAAGGGACCTCCACCTGGGGGTGAAATGGTGATCACGTACCCGCTCTACCCAGCTGACCAGCGATTCCTCATGCCGATTTGGTCCGGCGGACAGATTCGCGAGATTTCCCTGCGTTCGCCAACCACAGCTGAGAGAGACCTCTGCGGCTGAGAGGGACCTCTATAGGTGCGAGGGACCTCTACAGGTGCGAGAGGACGGCCTCGCACGAGCTCACGTCGACACCGGGGACCTTTTCGACATCGAGTCTCGCGATCACGCCGTCTTCGATAACGGCCGCATAGCGCTGTGAACGCGTTCCCAGCCCTATTCCGGTGGCGTCGAACTCGAGTCCCATGGCCCTTGTGAACTCTCCGTTGCCGTCGGCGAGCATCAGGATTTTGTCCTCCGCACCCTGAGACCGGCCCCAGGCGTCCATCACCCAGGCGTCGTTCACGGCGATGCATGCGATCTTCGTCACACCCTTCTCCGCGAGCTCATGGGCGTGCTGAACGAACCCAGGGAGGTGAACCTTCGAGCAGCCAGGAGTGAAAGCCCCCGGGACGCCGAAAAGAACGACCCTTCCTTCGCCCAGAACCTCGCCGGTGTGTACCGCGACGGGCCCCTCGGGTCCCATGGTTCGGATCTCGACATCGGGAATCTTGTCGCCGACTGAGATGGGCATAACTGCTCCCTTCGGTGTGAGTGCCCCTCATCCGAACGCAACCCTTGCGTTCGTGTCAATCCCGGAACTGTTTCGTGTCCATCCCGGAACCGGCCGATAGTTTTCCGGCTATGTCCAGCTCGGAAGCTCCAGATGACGCCGCGGATGTCGCCGGAGCTCTAACGGGAGTCAGAATTCTCGATCTGACGTCCGGAATCGCAGGACCTCTCGGAGTGATGCTCCTTGCCGAGCAGGGGGCCGATGTCATCAAGGTCGAACCTCCGGGAGGGGATCCCCTGCGCTCCATGCCCGGTTCGCATGTGTGGCACAGAAGCCGCCGATCCGTGACCGTCGACTTGAAGGACCCCGAAGACCTCGATGCGTTCGTCGAATTGCTGGCTACGGCGGACGTGCTCGTGGAGAGCTTTTTGCCAGGGACGATGGCCAAGCTCGGCCTGGCATATGAGGATCTTCGTGACCGGTTCCCGAGGCTCGTCTACGCGTCGGTTCCCGGTTACCCGTCGGCGAGCAGGCACGCAGGCAGGGCGGGTTATGACGCCCTGATACAGGCGCGTTCGGGACTTCAAGCTGAGCAACCTGGCTGGAGGGAGGGTCCGATCTTCGTGCACTTCCCGGCGCCGAGCATGGCGAGCTGCTTCCTCGCCGCGACGGGGATAGTGACGGCCCTGTGCGCCAGGAACAGGACTGGTCGGGGTCAACGCGTCGAGACCTCTCTGTATCAGGGTGCTCTGGCCTATACGACCATGCTCTGGCAGGACGCGGAGCGATTCGGGCCCTCTCACCAGGCAATGTTGCAAAAGACGAACCCGCCGGGAGTGCACCAGACGACGATCTACGAGTGCGCTGACGGTTGGGTACACGCTTCGACCATGAACGGGCTGACCCCCACCAGCACGCTGCAGCAGGTTGCCGGACTGGAAGTCCCCGATCCCGCCGTTCTGTTCGGCGGCTCCGCCGAAGACCGTCAAGCGGGCGAGAATCGTCTGCGGGACGCAATCCGCATGATGGCCACCAAAGAGGTGGTCGACGACATGAATGCCGCGAACCTCGGGTGCGAGGCCATCGTGGCGATGTACGACGCTTACAAGCATCCTCAATTGATCGCCAATGGCATGGTCGTAGAGGTCGACGACCCGGACCTGGGCACCACCACGCAGATCGGGATACCGGTCCGCCTTTCTGGCAACCCGGGAAGGATCCTCGGTGGTCGTCCCCGAGTTGGCGCGCACAACGACCAACTGATGAACCAGAGCACAGGGCTAGCGACAACTGAGCGATCCGCCGAAGGTCGAGAGAGCATCAAGCACGCGCTCGAAGGCGTGGTCGTGCTCGACCTCGGTCAGTACCTGGCCGGGCCGTTCGCGGCGATGATCCTGTCGGACCTCGGCGCAGAGGTGATCAAGGTCGAGCCGGTGACAGGCGATTCGATGCGGTTCGTTCCGGCGCCGTTCGTCGGTTGTCAGCGCGGCAAAAAGTCGATCGCTCTCGACCTGCGCAAGCCCGAAGGTCTCGAGGTCTTGTACAAGCTTGTAGAGCGGGCGGACATCGTGCAGCACAACATGACGAAGGGGACCGCCGCTCGCCTCGGCGTCGACTATGACACGTTGAAGAAGTACAAGCCGGACCTGATCTACTGCAACACATACGCGTACGGGGAGGAAGGCCCCCTGTCGCACTCCGGAGGCCTGGACCCGTTGTACCAAGCTGCCTGCGGGCTCGAATACGAAGCCGGTCCGGTGAGACAGGGCAATCCTCCTCTCTACATCCGGATGGGGATGTGCGACACCGGCAATGCATTCCTGTCGGTGGTCGGACTGGTGCTCGCTCTTTACCGGCGCGGCGTCGACGGCAAGGGCCAGTCGGTCACGACGTCGTTGTTGAACGCCGGCGCGGTGTTCTCGAGCGAGGTCTTTCTCACCGGCGATGGCCCCGTCGAATATCCCGTGCTCGACAAAGAGCAGACCGGCCTCGGTCCTCTCTACCGGCTGTACCGCACCTACGACGGTTGGATCCAGATCGCCGCGGTCGGGCCCGGACATTTCGACGCGCTGTGCAAAGCGCTCGGTCGCGCGGAGATCGCGTCAGACGCTCGGTTCGCCACCAGTGAAGATCGATTGGGGAACCGGAAAATCCTTGAACAACTTCTTGGTTCGTTGTTCGCGGAACGGACCTCGCAGCAAATCCAGAACTCACTCGACCCGGTCGGGGTCCCGAACGAGATCCCCGTCGACACCCACGGCGGTGAGACCGTTTTGTACGACGAGGAGAACCTGTCGCTCGGGCTCTGTGTCGCGTACGAGCATCCGTTGTTCGGGATGCTCAGGCAATTCGGCCAGCTCATATTCCTGTCCGATACTCCGGGACGGATCGCCGGACCGCCACCTCTTGTCGGCCAGCACTCGCGGGAGATCCTCGAGTGGGCGGGCTTCTCGGCCGAAGTCGCCAACGCGCTGAAGGCGTCGGGGGTCGTCGGTTGGACCGAGCCGGGCGAGGACTACAACTGGAGCTGCTGATGATTCCGCCATTCGTCGACCGGAATTGGCTCGAAACCCGATCGTGGGGAGACCGCAATCTGGCGCTCGCCGACGCCCGCTGGTACATCGACGGCAGATCCGGTCGCCAGGCTTACGAGTCGGGTCACATTCCGGGAGCGGTTTTCATCGACCTCGAGCGTTGGCTCGCCGGCGATCCGAGATCGGGCCACGGACGGCATCCCCTTCCTGAACCTGCGGTGTTCGCAGAAGGCATGTCGGAAGCGGGGATCGACGATGGCTCGGTGGTCGTCGCCTACGACGATCAGGGCGGAGTGATCGCGGCACGCCTGGTATGGATGCTCCGGGTAACCGGGCACGACGCGGCTCTGTTGGACGGAGGTCTGAACGCGTACGACGGCCATCTCGAGCAGGGTGATGGCCACGACGCGGCGCATAGTGGAGTTTTCACGGCCAAGCCGTGGCCTTCCGAGCGCCTGGCCACTGCCGATGACGCAGCTGACCCGGCAAACGTCGTGATCGACGCCCGACCGCCCGATCGCTACCTGGGCCAGGAGGAACCATTCGACCCCAGGCCCGGCCACATCCCGGGCGCGTGGAACCTGCCGTGCCGCTCGAACCTCCGACCCGACGGGACTCTTCTGGAGGTCGACGAGTTGCTGAGCCGGTTCGAGGTGGCCGCGATCGAACCTGCCCGGTCAGAGGTCCTGGCTGACGGGGTCGTGTCGTATTGCGGATCGGGCATCACGGCCTGCCACAACCTGCTGGTTCTCGAACACTGTGGCTTCGGGGAGGGATTCGGCCGTCTCTATCCCGGCTCGTGGTCGGAGTACAGCACTCTGAACGACCGGCCCGCAGCGACTTCGGAGCGCTTGTGAGGCTCCCGCGCCTGAGGCGAGGGCGTTTCTGAGGGGGGTCGGCCGAACAATACTTAGGTCTCGAACCATTAGAGATCTAAGTATCTGCTAGCCTGGGGCCATGACGGGACCTCCGGTAGTTACTCCGATCGGGCTCGAGCTGACCCGGGCCGCAAGAAGCGTCAGTCGGGCATTCGAGGAACAGCTCAACGCGGCCGGGGGAACGCTTGCGGTCTGGCTGATCCTGATCTCCGTCAAGAGCAACGCCCCCAAAAATCAGCGGCAGATCGCGGATTCGGTCGGGATCAGGCAAGCGACGCTGACGTACCACCTGAACTCCATGGTGGATCAGGGGCTCCTGACCCGGGAGCGCGATGAAGCCAACCGTAGGGATCACCAGATCAAGTTGACCAATGCCGGGGAGTTGAAGTTCCAGGCGCTGCGCCAAGCGGCACTGGACTTCGACCGCCGACTGCGAACCGGGATATCGGATGAAGACGTTTCGAGGCTGCGTCAACTCCTCGGACTGGTAGTGGGGAACGTGTCGGGTGCTTCTGCTGCTTCGGGCGTGGACGGCCCAGCCGATTCGGAATCGCAAAGAACCCGCAAAGAAGCAAGGAGGGAATAGCGAGTGACTGATTTTCAAGAGCAGATCGTGCTCGTAACGGGAAGCTCGCGAGGAATAGGACGAGCGATCGCAATCAAGTTCGCAGCCGCCGATGCTTCGGTCGTTCTGCACGGTCGTGATCTCGATGCACTCGAATCCGTCAAGAAGGAGATCGATCAAAGCGGCGGAAGATCCTTCGTCGTGAACGGGGATCTGACGCATTCATCGGAGATCGAAGACATGAGGAACAAGATCGAAGGCGAGCTCGGCCCTGTTGACGTTCTCGTCGCGAATGCGGGCGGAAACCCAGTGAAACCGGGACTGTTGGAAGAGATATCCGAAGAGGGCTTTAAGGCATCGATCGATGCGAACCTGACTTCCACGTTTCTCACGATCAGGGCATTCCTGCCCGGTATGAAAGAGCGAGGTCGCGGAGCAATCATCACCATGTCGTCTGCGGCGTCGCGCCGGCCGACAGTTCAGTCGCCGATCGCATACGGAGCGGCGAAGGCCGGGATCGAACTGATCACCAAGGAACTCGCGGCGCAGGCAGGACCATACGGGATCCGAGTCAATTGCATCGCTCCCGAGACGATCATGACCGATAGGAACAATCAACAGATACCGGAGGGGATGCGGGACCAGATGATCAAGAATCACCCCATCCAGCGGTTGGGCACCCCGGAGGACGTGGCGGACGCAGCCGTCTTCTTGGCGTCGGACCAGTCGTCATGGATAACAGGGATAACGATCGACGTCGCAGGGGGATCCGTCCTGGTCTGATCCGCTCCCGCCGGAGCGTCTCCGGCTGGCGAATCAGTGCTCTAGAGCCATTGGCGTGGTTATCGCACGTCGAATATGTAACGGGTCGCCGATTACTTCTTGAGAAGAGTCCTCCGAACGTCGACATTACGTGCAGAGGGCAACGTTTGGGGAGGTCGAACCGGCCGTGAACACGATGGATTCCTTTGGGGCTGACCGCCCTGACAAGGGCAACGCCGATGACGCCGCTCATCCCGAGACGGGTAATCCCGGTAACGCCGGTATGCCTGACAATGCCCATTCTCCGGAGATCGTTTCTCAGAAGGTCCACCTGCAATCGGCTGCCGCAGCGGGCTGGCAAACGAGCCAGGCTGATCCCAGGTACATCTCCTACTGGGACGGCTCGCAGTACACGTCTCACAAGTTTTTGGACGGATCACATTGGTTGGACGCGCCGGGGCTCGGATGGAGGTTCGACCCGGTCCTCCGCACCTGGTTGCCACCGGATCCAAGCGTTCCGATAGACACCGCCGGATTGCAGGCCAGGTCCCCGTCGGCGTTCGGATTCGCGGGGACGGAAAACGGCGATTCGATCGTGTTCAGCAGTTCCGCTTCGCCACCGGCGCGCAAAAGGCGCGTTCCGATTCTCGCTGGTGCCGCTGGCGTACTTGTCGCGATCATCGGCATCACCCTCGGACTCGTGCTCACCGGTGGAACACCGACTCCGAGTGCTGTCCTCATTAGTGCCGTTGACCACAGTCTTACGACAAAGACAGCCGAAGTCACGGTGACGGAGAAGATAGATGTGAATGGCGAAAGTGAATCGGTCAACGGTACTGGCAGCGGCGAAATCGACTTCACGACGAATTCTCTGCAGCTCGGCATGTCGATAGCAGCAGAGGGCGAATCCCAGCTGGTCACCGTCCGTTACGTCGGCGGCGACGTCTACGAGTCAATTCCCGGTCTGTCGGAGCTACTTCCGGGCAAGTCCTGGATCTCCATTGATCTGTCCTCGACCGGGAATCCCGGGAACGGGAGTTCGCTCACGAATGATGGTCCGCTCAGCGGTGGTGAAAGCCCTGCCGCAATGTTGCGGTTACTGGCCGATCAAGGAAACACCGTGAAGACATTGGGTCCCTCGACGATCGACGGAGCGAGCGTCCAGGGCTACTCCGTGACGATAAGTCCGGCAGAACTTCGAGCCCAGCTCGCGACCGCGAAACTGCCGAGTTGGATTTCACAATTGGCGTCGCACCTGAACTTCGGTCCGATGCACTACTACGTCTACATCAACAGCAGTGGCCTTCTGCAGAGGGCCACCGTGGACATGAGCGAATCGGTCTCGTCAACCGATGTGACCATCGATGAAACGTACGATCTGTCCAACTACGGCGTACCCGTAAGCATCTCGGCGCCGGCCCCGAGCCAGACGGTCAGCTTCCAACAGCTCCTTCAGGCGGCGGCTGCGGAGAACAACGGAGAATCCACCTCCTGAAGGACCGCCGGCCACGCATTGGCGCTCACTTCGGCAGCTGAAGACCGGCGCGGACACCTTCGGGATCTTCGCAACCGACTACCCATTCGTCGTACTTGGCGTCGTTGAAGGTGATCCGGAGGCCGCGCGGAGTTGACCGGTGTACCGAGGCAAATAGCTTCCTGCCACCCGAATAGAACGTCCCGATCTCGGAAACACCCGGAATCCTTTCGCCAACCCTGAAGCCATGATCGGCTGCCTCGTGGGCGTCTTCGAGTATCTCGATCTGTGCGACGGCGGATGCGGGAACCTTCGGGTCGCCATGGGCCCCCAGGATCTTTTCGCCCACCGACAGATGAAGTACGAGGTCCTCTCCGTCCACTTGCAGTTCGGCCATGCCGTTCTCCTTCCATCTGCTCAATCCGGTTCTGCGATCGGGCGGTTCAACCAGCTCGTCTGGCTGCTTCCAACGCCGCTTCTTCGAGCTTTGCGTAATAGTCCGCCCACCATGCGGCTTCTTCGGGCGGGACGTTGTCATTCTGCTGGCGCAGGCCCACCACTCCGTCGATGAGCTCGCGGACGATGTCGGCGTGGCCCGCATGTCTGGCGGTCTCCGTGGCCACGTGGACGAGGACCCTGTGGAGCGTCACCTCGTTTCGCTCCTTAGGCCACCAGGGAACATGGCCGATGGCTCCGATCGGGAGCTCTTCGATCGTCTTGTCTGCGAACTCGCAAGCCTTTGTGTACTGGCCGACGATGTACTCCCTCGACTCGTCGGCCGTTGCCCACATGTCGATGTTCACCACTTCGGGCTCGTCGCCCCAGGGCTTCTTGATGTCGGGGATTCGTTCGAACGTCTCCCCGAAATAACCGAGCTCAACCCCGGTCAGGTGCTTGACGAGCCCGAGGAGGTTGGTCCCACTCGGCACAACCGGGCGTCGGATGTCGTACTCGGAAGCTCCGTCGAGCTTCCACAGAACGGACTTCCGCTCCTCATTCAGGTAAGCGTGCAGGTCTGCTTTGGGGTCGTATTCAGCCATCGTGCAAGCCTGCCACCACCCTGTGACGCCGACGGCATACCGGCCCCGGTCCGTGGCGGACGGGGCCGATTCCTTCAGCGGGTGAACCGAAGGGAAGGTTGTAGCTATACAATAGTTATATCGATACAACTGAACTCTCCGGACGCCGCCGATGGCTCGTGCTCACGACATGCTGCATGAGCGTTCTCATAGTGGGCATGGACGTGACGATCGTGAACGTCGCGCTCCCATCGATCCGCAACAGCCTGCATGCACAGGTGAGTGGCCTTCAGTGGACGATCGACGCCTTCACGCTCACCTTGGCGATGCTGCTGATGCTGTCGGGGTCCACCGCGGACCGGGTCGGCCGGAAGCGGACGTTCCAGGTGGGCCTCGTTACGTTCACACTCGGTTCGCTTCTGTGCAGCCTCGCTCCGGGACTCGGCTGGTTGATCGCCTTCCGCGTGGTCCAGGCCGTGGGGGGGTCGATGCTCAATCCCGTGGCCATGTCGATCATCACGAACACATTCACCGAGCCACGCGAGCGCGCCCGGGCCATAGGTGTGTGGGGCGCTGCAGTCGGAATCAGCCTGGCGCTGGGGCCGGTAGTGGGGGGAGTGCTCGTGTCGTCTATCGGTTGGCGCAGCATCTTCTGGATCAACATCCCGATCGGTCTTACGGCGCTCGTGCTTACCCGGCTCTACGTGCCGGAGTCCAAAGCTGACAGGGCACGACGTTTGGATCCCACCGCGCAGGGCCTGATCGTTCTTTTGTTCGGGTCGCTCACCTACGCCATCATCGAGGGTCCAGAACACGGTTGGCACTCGCCTTTGATAATCGGACTGTTCATCGTGGCAGCAGTGGCGTCGGTGGTCCTCGTCGTGTTCGAGTCGCGGCGCTACGAGCCTTTGATCAATCCCCGATTCTTCCGATCGGCGCCTTTTAGCGGAGCCACGATTGTCGCGATATCTGCTTTCGCCGCTTTCGGCGGATTCCTGTTCTTGAACACGCTCTACCTCCAGAGCATCCGTGGATACTCGCCACTGCATGCCGGTCTTCTCACGTTGCCGATGGCCGCCATGACCATCGTCTGCGCTCCGATCTCGGGCAGGTTGGTCGGGAGCAGAGGACCTCGGACCTCGCTCCTCATCGCCGGACCGGCACTGGCTATCGGCGCATTCATGTTGATCGGCTTGTCAAGACACACTCCCGTGATCGAACTTCTCGCCGCCTACGTGATCTTCGGGATCGGCTTCGGGACGGTCAGTGCACCGATCACCAACACGGCAATGTCGGGCATGCCGAGGAACCAGGCCGGAGTCGCGGCCGCGATCACATCCACGAGCCGCCAGATCGGCGCTTCCTTGGGAGTCGCGATCACCGGATCTCTCGTAGCGGTCGGACTCGGCACAAGGTTCACCACCGCGTCGCACGCGGCTTGGGCGGTGATCGGGGCCTGCGGAATAGCAGTGACTCTGATTGGTTTTGCGACCACGACGAGTTGGGCCAAAGAGACGGCGGAACACACGCGAGTTCTGTTCGGGGAGGAGACCGCCGGTGAGCACCAGCGAACTAAAGCAGCGTAAGGCTGCTGAACGCGCCTGGGCGTCGATGCGCGTGTTCGTCGAGACCAACTCGGCGAAAGGACCGTTGCGCGAACGCCTCGGGCTCGGGATGGGAGAAGGGCGCATCAAGGTTCTGTTGCTGCTCGCCAAAGGTCCGATGTCGCTCAGCGAGATCGCTGAAGCGCACGGGGTTGACCCTCCCTACGCCACCATCATCGTGGACAAGCTCGAATCAGTAGGTCTGGTCGAGCGCGCACCGTGTGCGGATGACCGGCGCCGGAAGCTCGTTTCCTTGACGCCTGCAGGTCGGGAGGCGGTAAGGATCGCCAAGGAGGCGCTTGCTGCGCCGCCGCCCGCGCTCAGCAAGCTGTCCTCGGTCGAGTTGGACCAACTCGACGCTCTTTTGACTCACCTGTTGTCGATCTGACCAGCGAGCTCCGTTGCCCACCTGTTTTTGGGGCTGGCTAGAGACTCCGACCGATCCTGTAACGGTGTCCGCTTGCACATTGAGGCGGAGCGGACCTGCTGGGATCTAAGCGAACTCGGTACCGGCGGCCGCAGAAACAGGTACGGGGTCTACGAGAAGTCCGTCCTGGTAAGCGATCCGGTTGGTTCTGAGAGCGGGAACTCGAGCACCGGGGACCACCGAACCGGTGAGATTGAGGGGATCAGTGGCGGACAACCTGACCAGTTCCTCGTTGCGGGAGGCCTTCCTGACCTGGCGCAGCATGTCCAGTGCTTCCGGCAGCGCGTATTGCTCGCCTACGAACCCGGAGACGAAGCGTCCTCCTCGAATCAGGCCGCGCGCCTCGAGGCGCCGTAGCGCCCATAGGACCTGCCGCCACGGGACGGCGAGGCTTTCCCTGGCGTAGACGTCCCAGAACAGAACTCCCCAGCGCGCCAGCAACTGACCCGCGACCGCCTCTGCGAGCTGATCCGGATCCGACGCAGACTCCATGTCCGAGACAAGCGATTCAACAAGCGACCACCGTCCCTCGCCACCTTCGCGCCTGACGCCCAACGCCCGCCGGCCGACACGATTCCTTACCTCCTGCTGATGGCGGCGGCGCCACGCCTCACGCGACGACAAAAGCGAGCGGACCGCCTGGAACCCGTCCGCGGTCACGATCCCTCTCGTGACGAGGTCCCATAGACCGTCTTCGACCTCTACAGGAAGGCGACCGGTCAGCTGGCGGATCTGGGTGTGGAACAGAGCGCCGTGCTCCTGGAGCGCATCGAGCACGTCACGCGATGCGCCGTGCGGAGGTTCCTGCGGGGTGGCGTCGCCTCTCACGCTTTGAAGCAGCCACGCCAGATCCTCACGAACCGCGAAGGTCACCGGTGTAGCGCGAGATGGGGTGGTGGCGCCGCGACGCGGTTGGTCAGCCGGGTCAACAGGCCTGATGCTCAAACGGCCCCATGCCACCTCGCCGGATATGCACAGATCCTCGAGCCAACGTTGCTGGTAGTTCTCCACTCGTGACGGGAGGATCGATTCCTCCCAGGACCCGGCCGGAATCTCGTAGCCCTGCAACTGGTCGATGACGGCGAGGACGCCGGCGCGCCCCTGTCGCTGAGTGCCCGGCGCGACGTGCTGCCACCGCAGCAAAAACCGCACGAAGTCCTGGGCCGTCACCGGTTCGATCTCTGATCTCAGACGGTTCTGTGTGTAGGAGTGGATCCGCGCCAGGAGCCTGCGCGCGCACCACTGCGTCTGGTCGTCGAGTACCGAATCGAACGTTCCGCGCATGGCGAAACCTTCGGCTTCGAGCCGGGCGATGCCGATGTCGACCTGACCGACGGTCAGAGAGGCTCGTTGTGCGAGCTGTGCGGCCGTTACCGGGCCCAGAACGTCGAGATGTCCCCGCAACGCCTCCGCCGCACATTCGTCTGAATCGGGATCTGTTTCGCGCATGACCTCCGGTGTCTCGAGATCGGGCACGAACACAACGTCATCCAACCGGCCCGGCCCCTGAGCACCCAGCAGCGCTTCGACCCAGGGACGCCTCTCTCTCGCGCACCACAGAACAGCGCCACTTGTCTCGCCATCACCTTCGCTTACGGCGATATCGGCATCGCCGCCGATCTCGACAGCCAGAGCCCGGCCCTGTGACTTCAGAGCCTCGAACCACTCATCCCAATCGGGATTTGCCCGGCAGATGATCAGCGACAGAAGGAGGTCGTGGAGTTCTTCTGCGTCACGGACGACCGGAGCGGCTTCTGATCTGACCCGCTCGATGGCACCCTGGTCCAGCTGCCCGAGATTTCCCGCCTGCAAGGGCAGTCCTCGGCGAAGCTGAACGGCGCGCGTCCTTCGCTCCTCGAGGGGAGCATCGTCCAAGAACGTGTACGGCTTTCCGTTCAGGATCTCGTGCGACAGCACCGAGGGCTCGGGCGCATCCACGAAGTGGGTCCGGAGAGTGCCGTCTTCGAAGCCTTTGATGATCTCGACCATCCCGTCGACATCCATCGCCTCGTGGAGGCAGTCGAAAAGTGTCTGGGTAACGAGCACGTGGTCGGGGATCACGATCGGACCGGCGGGCGCGTTCTCCTGGCACGCAGCCAATGTGGGGAACACCGCAGCCATCAGGTCCTCCGCCTCCATGCGCTGGATGGGGAGGGGGTTCTTCCTGCCGCCCCTGAAGCGCAGGATCGCCAGGGATCTGTTCAGGTTCCAGCGCCAACGGCTGGTGAACATCGGCGAGGCCAGCACCGCCTGCGAGAGCGTCGCTTCGGCGGTGTTCGAGGACAACAGCCGTGGCGCGGAGTCGAGTGGGAAGCTGTGTTGCGGACCAAGGGACAACACGAACGCGTCGTCGTTTGCCGCCGCCTGCAACTCGAAGTCGAACGTGGCACAGAAGCGCTTACGAAGTGACAGTCCGAGCGCTCTGTTGATCCGGCCACCGAAAGGAGAGTGGACGACGAGTTGCATTCCGCCGGCCTCGTCGAAGAAGCGTTCGAAAACCACGTCGTTCTGCGTCGGAAGGACGCCGAGCACCTCGAGCGCGGCTGACAGGTAATCGACCACCTGAGCGGCGCCGTTCTCGTCGAGTCCGCAGAGTTCCTCGACCCGGGCGATCGCCTGGGCACGCGCCGCAGAGCGCTCTCGGTGACGGTTATCCGCCTGATCCACTGCACCCGCCTGATCCGCCCCACCCGCCTGGGCGGCAACATCCGTGTCTCCACCCGGCTCACCAGTAGGGCCTGATTTGAGAAGGCGCTCGACCTCGGCGCGTAGATCGGAAACCTCGCTCGAGAGCTCCTCGGTCCTACTCGGCGCCTCGCCCACCCAGAAGGGAATGGTCGGGTTCATGCCCTCCGCGTCGACCACGCGCACGGTACCCGGCTCGACGCGCCGAATCCTCCAGGAATGGGTGCCCAACAAGAAGACGTCGCCGACCATCGACTCGATGGCGAAGTCCTCGTTGACCGTCCCGACGGGCGTCTCGTCGGGCTCGGCGATGACCCGGTAGTCGCCGATCTCGGGAATGGCTCCGCCGCTAGTGAGCGCAGCGAGGCGCGCACCGCGCCGCGGCCGGAGGATCCCGTTCACCTGATCACGGTGGACATAGGCCATCCGTTTCCCACGACCGGTCGTGATCCCTTCCGAGACGAGATCGACGACCGCGTCGAACTGCGAGCGCTCGAGCTGGCCGTAGGGCGCGGCGTGCCTCACCAATTCGAAGAGGTCGGATTCCTTCCACTCTTCAGTGGCGGCAACCTCGGCGATTATCTGCTGAGCCAGGATGTCGAGTGGCGCCCGAGGGATGCATACGGCGTCGAGGTGCCCGGCCCTGACTCCGGCGAGCAGGCCCGCGCACTCGACCAGTTCGTCACGCGTCAGCGGGAAGAGAATCCCCTCCGGTGTCCCCGAGCGCGAGTGGTTGGATCGTCCCACGCGCTGAAGGAATGTGGCGATGCTCCTCGGCGACCCCACCTGGCATACGAGCTCGACCGGGCCGATGTCGATCCCGAGCTCTAAAGATGCCGTTGCGACCAGCGCGCGCAGGTCGCCTGCACGCAGTCGCGTCTCTACACGCTCACGGCGTTCTTTCGAAAGGCTCCCGTGATGTGCCGCGACCTGTTCAGGTCCGAGGCGTTCGCCGAGCTCGTGGGCCAACCGCTCAGACAGACGCCGCGTGTTGACGAAGACGAGAGTGGTGTGGTGGTTGCGTACATGCTCCGCGATGCGATCGAGGATCTCTCCCATCTGCTCGGTCGACGCCACCGGCCCGAGCTCGCTGCCGGGAAGCTCGACGGAGAGCTCCAGCCCTCTTCTGTGCCCGCAGTCGACGATCGTGGCCTGTCGACCGACGCCCGTCCCGGTGAGAAGCGCTGCGGTCTGTTCGATGGGCCGTTGGGTGGCGGACAAACCGACCCTCTGAGGCGGGGACTCTGCTTGGAGCGCGTCGAGCCGCTCGAGGGTGAGCGCGAGGTGGCTCCCCCTCTTGTCACGAGCGAGCGCATGGATTTCGTCGACGATGACGGTATCGACCGATCGGAGGATGGCCCTGCTTCGCTCCGCGGTGACCAGCAGATAAAGGCTTTCCGGGGTCGTGACGAGAAACGTCGGGGGCTTCTTGGTCATCTGCATCCGCGCCGACTGGGGAGTGTCGCCTGTTCTCACGGCGACATTGATCTGGGGGACCGTCAACCCGAGCTCCGCGGCCACCTCTTCGATCTCGGCCAGAGGTCGCTCGAGGTTCTGATGGATGTCCACCGCCAACGCCTTCAGGGGGGAGACATAGACAACCCGGACCCCCTCTTCGATGGGGGTGCCTTCGGCATGGGCCCGATATATCGAGTCGATCGCCACAAGAAATCCGGTGAGCGTCTTACCGGATCCCGTAGGCGCCGCGATCAGGGTGTTGGCTCCCGATCGGATGTGGGGCCAGCCCAGACGCTGGGGGTCGGTAGGCCCCTCAGAGAATCTGCGCCGGAACCAGGTGGCGACCGCCGGGTGGAAATCTTCGAGCACCTCCACATTCAACCTTGTTGGTGTCGTGTTTCGGGCTGCCGAGTGGGGCCGCTCTTCCGAGCAGGATTAACGTGCCGCTGAGCTGGGGATGCCGGAGAGCAGTCCGGGGGCAGCTTTCGGCTGATCGTAATCGGCTCCGTGGGGACAGCTGCGCAGGTAGGGGACGGAAGGGGACCAAAGACATGGCCTGGGACTTCGAGACGGATCCGGAGTTTCAAGAGAAGCTCGACTGGATGGACGCGTTCGTCCGCGACGAGATCGAACCTCTGGACCTCGTTGCCGGGGACAAGACCTTCCACCCGGTCGACGACGAGCTCAGAAAGATCGTGGATCCACTGAAGCAGCAGGTACGCAACCAGGGGCTCTGGGCATGCCACCTGGGACCCGAGCTCGGAGGTTCGGGCTACGGCCAGTTGAAGCTCTCGCTCATGAACGAGATCCTCGGCAGATCCAGGTGGGCACCCATCATTTTCGGATGCCAGGCGCCCGATACCGGGAACGCGGAGATCATCGCCCACTACGGGACCGAGGCGCAGAAAGAGAAGTACCTCAAGCCGTTGATGGAGGGGGAGATCTTCTCCTCCTATTCGATGTCTGAGCTCGAGGGCGGATCCGATCCCACCCGCTTCACCACGAGCGCCAGAAAAGACGGCGACGAGTGGGTGATCGACGGCCAGAAGTTCTTTTCTTCCAACGCCAAGACCTCCTCGTTTCTGATCGTGATGGCGGTTACCAACCCCAACGCGGAGAACGTCTACAAAGGCATGTCCATGTTCCTCGTCCGGACCGACACGCCGGGGGTGAACATCGTCCGCAACATCGGCCTCATGGGAGAGGGGCGCGGGCACGAGGGGTCGCACGCGCTCATCAATTACGAGGGGGTGAGGGTCCATCAGGACGCGCTGCTCGGTGGAGAGGGACAGGCGTTCGTCATTGCGCAGACTCGTCTCGGCGGCGGGCGTATCCACCACGCCATGCGCACCGTGGGAATGTGCCAGAAGGCCCTCGACATGATGTGTGAGCGGGCGTTGTCGCGCACCACCCAAGGCGAGACGCTGGCACGCAAGCAGTTCGTGCAAGGCTACGTCGCCGACTCGTACATACAGCTCATGCAGTTCAGGCTTTTCGTCCTTTACTGCGCGTGGGAGATCGACAAGTACCAGGACTACTCCAAGGTTCGCCACCAGATCGCCGCGATCAAAGTTCTTACTCCGCAGGTTCTGCACGACATCGTGCAGCGTTCGATCCAGGTTCACGGAGCGCTCGGCGTATCGAACGAATTGCCGCTTGGCGGCATGTGGATGGCGGCTCCGGTGATGGGGCTGGTCGATGGAGCCACCGAGGTACACAAGGTCACCGTCGCTCGCCAGATCCTCAAGCGGTACAAGCCTTCTGATGACATCTGGCCTACCGAGCACCTCCCGAAGAAGAGGGCAGCCGCTTACGCCAAGTTCGCCGAGTACATCGAGCACGAGGTGGCCAACCAATGACCCCATCGATAGGAGAAGACACAGACGCAGACCGCACGGTCGGCCTGGTCGACACCAAGTGGCTCGGGAGCTTCATGGACGAATGGGGCCTTCCCGGAACGGGAAATGAGGTGACGGCCAGGTTCATAACCGGTGGAGCTTCGAACGAGCTGTTCGAGATAAAGCGCGGCGAGAGCCGCTACGCGCTGCGCAGGCCTCCACGGGTGGTCCCAACAGGACGCAACGAGACGATGCTCCGTGAGTACCGTCTTCTTGCCGCGATAAAAGACACCGATGTGCCCCACGCCAAGGTGGTCGCCGTGTGCGAGGACCCCGCCTACATGGGTGGTTGCTTCTACATGATGGAGTTGGTCGAGGGCTGGTCGCCGCTCGGCGGAGGCGGTTGGCCGTCTCCGTTCGACAAGGACATCGAAGCGAGAGCGGGACTGGCCTTCCAGCTTGTCGACGGGATCGCCAAGCTGGCCAAGGTCGACTGGGAATCACGCGGCCTCGAGGGTTTCGGGCATCCCGACGGATTCCACGAACGCCAGGTCGACCGGTGGATGAGTCATCTGGACAAGGTGAAGTTCAGAGAGCTCCCCGGCATGGACGAAGCCGCGGCTTGGCTGAGAGCTCACAAGCCGCGCAACTACAAGCCGGGGATCATGCACGGCGACTACCAGTTCGCGAACGTCATGTTCCGCCACGGAAAGCCCGCGCGTCTCGCGGCGATCGTCGATTGGGAGATGGCTACCGTCGGAGATCCACTGCTAGATCTCGGATGGGTGGCCCAGGGGTGGCTCGACCTCGACGAGAACAGGACAGAAGGCAGCTACGTGGACTACACGGGGATGCCGACTCGCGCCGAGCTCCTCGATGCCTACGAGGCGGAGAGTGGACGGTCCACCGAGGACATCGACTATTACGTGATGCTCGCCAAATTCAAGCTCGCCGCGGTCCTCGAAGCTGGTTACGCCCGTGCCGTGGCCGGCCAGGCGGACAACCCGAGGATGTTGGCCTTCGGCGACGTGGTTCTGAGCCTCGCCCGCGGTGCGGGGGACCTCGCTCAGCGCACCGGATAGACCTGATGGTGCCTGCACCGGGTTCCGATGGCCCCGGTCCCCTCGATCGATTCGACCTGACGGGAAAGGTTGCTCTCGTAACAGGCGGAAGTCGCGGGCTCGGACGCGAGATGGTCACGGCATTCGCCCGCTCGGGAGCAGATGTGGTGATCACGAGCAGGAAGCTCGACGCGTGCCAGAGCCTCGCCGACGAGGTGGAGAGGGATACAGGACGCCGGACGCTTGCGGTTGCGTGCAACGTCGGGAACTGGAACGAGCTCGACGGACTTGTCGACGCGGCATACGGCGCATTCGGTCACGTCGACATCCTGGTGAACAACGCCGGAATGTCCCTTCTCTACGAGACCGTGACAGACGTGACAGAGCAGATGTGGGACAAGGTCGTCGGTTTGAACATGAAAGGGGTGTTCCGGCTTACCGCGCTGGTCGGCACCCGGATGGCTGACACAGGCGGCGGTTCGATCATCATGGTCTCGTCGACCGGCTCGATCAGGCCTGACCGGTCGATTCTCCCGTACGCCGCGGCCAAGGCCGGGATGAACTCGCTCACCGAAGGCTTCGCCAGGACGTTCGGTCCCACGGTCCGGGTCAACTGCATCATGGCCGGACCTTTCATGACAGATGTGACGAAGTCATGGGACATGCCGTCGTTTCTGGCCGCGGCTAAAGCCCGTCACGCTCTCGAACGGGGTGGGGAACCGCACGAAGTCGTAGGCGCGGCTCTCTATTTCGCAAGCGATGCTTCGAGCTATACGACCGGTGCCATCCTGAGAGTCGACGGTGGCATTCCCTGAGCTTCGCGCTTCCGGATGCCTGCCGTTTCAAGAAGACAGCGGGATCGACTGGGCGAACCTGAAGAGGTTGTGCGGGTCGTACGCCTTTTTGATCTGGCTGAGCCTCGGAAGATTCGTCCCGTAGTACGCCTGCTGCCAATCCTCGAGCTCGGGGTCGATGTAGTTCTGGTAAGCCTGCCCGTTCACGTAAGGCCGCATGCCTGTCCACGCAGACTGGAGCCACGCGTGATTGGCGCTGATCACATTTTCCGGATCGCCGTTGTCCCACCCCGCGCTGTACTGAAGCGAACAGAGCGAGTTGCGATGCACGAATGCCGTGGCGTCCGGAGCGATCTGATTTATCGCGCCGCCCGCGGAGTCGAGGACGATTCCGCCCCCTGGATACCCCGACGAAAGCCGGTTGTTCAACGCGTCGACGAGGGCCGTGATCCCCGAAGCCGGCAATGGTGAGGCCAGCCAGTCGGACTTGGCCGCAAACGGTGATCGTGACAGGCGGCCCCCAAGCATCTGCGAAGGCAGATGACACTCGGCAACGGTGAGTCCTTCGCAGCCTGCTTCTATGAGCATCGTGTTGGCGTAGGTGTCGCTGCCGACGAAATGGTTGAACGGCGAGCTTCCGACCGAAGAGAGAAATGAATTCACCGCGTCCTGCAGCGCTGAGACCGTGCCCACCGACACGCCGGTGACCCTGGCCGCAGGCGTGACTCCGCCGGGTGTTTCCTGGCTGTTGAGGAGCTGGCAATTGCTCCAGATCTCCGAAGGGTTGTTCGGCGCCCACGACTGCCATGCTTCGATCACCTTTGGCGCGTCATCCCATTCCCATACCAGGGTGAACAGGCCCAGATTCCCGATCGGGTGAACTTTGAACTTGAACTCTGTGACGATCCCGAAGTTCCCGCCTCCCCCTCCTTGAAGGGCCCAGAAGAGATCGGGATTCTCTGACTCAGAGCAGGTCACCACCTCGCCGCTGGCGAGGACAACGGTCGCTTCAGTGAGGTTGTCGCACGTGAGGCCGAACTGGCGGTCGACAACCCCGAGCCCCCCACCGAGGGTCAACCCGGCGATCCCCACCGTCGGGCACGAGCCGCCGGGAAGAGCAAATCGCTGCGCGCCGAGATAGCCGTAGATGTCGACCAGCCGTGCGCCCGCACCGATCGTCGTGATCTCACCGGCCTGGTCCAATCCGACGCTGTTCTGTCTCGTCACGTCGATTACGAGTCCGGTGCTCGTCGAGTACCCGCCGTAGCTGTGACCACCCGAGCGGGCCGCAAACGGCAGGTCGTGATCCTGGACGAACTTGACGCACGTGGCCACGTCGGCGGGGGTCGCGCAGTATGCGATCGCCTTCGGCATGATCGAATCGAAGGTCGGGTCGAAGATCTGGTAGCCGTTCGTATAGACGGAGCTCCCCGGCTGGGCGAGTGCGGCTCCACTCGACAGGGACCGTGACAGCGCTTCCCAATCCGACTGGGTGACCGGGCCCGGCGCAGTGGTAGTCGTGGGCTGGGTGCTCGGACGGGTTGTGGTATTCGAATGTGAGCCTGAGGTGGATGTCGGATTACCCGAGTGGGTACTGCCGCATGCCGCAAGAGCGGTCCCGGCTATTGCACCGCCGGCAATACCAAGAAATCGGCGCCGGTCCATCCGCTCAGAAGCTGGCACGGTCGGGGATGTTAAGCGAGCGGTCGTGCCGGAAGGATGTCGTGGCCGCGATTATTTGAGGATCGAAATAGTGATGAGGACGGCGTCATAGATGAAGTGGGCCGCGATGCATCTATTGAGGCGCCTGTGCTTTTGGAACGAGCGGGTGATGAAGTACCCGAAGGGGAGCAGGAGGAGGAAACCCACGCCGTAGTAGATGTGATAGCTCATCCGCAGGACGAGGCTGAGGATGAAGGCGCTCCGGTTGGTCCACCCCAATTGCTCCAACCTGACGAGTAGGTATCCGTTGACAAGTACCTCTTCCGTTATCGAGGTCACGGCCGCGATGAATATGCCGTAGATGACGTAGTAGTGCGGAACGTTTCCGATGGTCGGAGAGCTCACCGCATTCTTGTCATTCGTGAGGAAGGGCGAGAACGGTATGAGGATGGCGATCTCGCATACGTAGCTGAGCGCCGCCAGGCCCAGAGCGGGCCATATATCCATTACGAATTTCGGGACGCCGAGACCGATCGTCTTCGGAGTATTTCCGGTTCTCGACAGCAGGAAAAGAGTCACCGGGACTACGGCACCGAGCCCGATGTATGTGACCATCCCCAGGATCATGTTGGTGAGCGGGTTGTTCTGAACGAACGTGGGGAAGCGATCGATGTCGCTCACGCCTTCTGCGTATTGCACCAATGGGACGATCGCCCCACCGATTGCGGGGACGAGAAACGCGGCCATCACAAAGCGCGTTTCCCATACCAGGCTTCTGCGGGTGGGTTGGTCGATGCGGATCTCGACGGGAGGCGGCTTCAGCGGCGGGCCGTACATCGGCTGGCCGTAGACGGGCAAGCCCTGCATCGGTTGCCCATAGACAGGCGGGCCATATACGGGCTGGCCCTGCGTCGGTTGTCCATGCATGAGCGGGCCGGGTTGGTGGGGTCCCGGGAGCCATTGACCCGGTTGCGGGGCGGGCCCCGGCCGTTGTGGTTCGGTCGGCACCGGGACCCAGAACTGCCAGTCAGCGGGTGCCGGCGGCCACTCCGCGGGTGGTGCCCAACCAGGCGGTGGAGTCCACCCCTGGGGCGGGACCGGCCAGTTGGGTGGAGCCCGCCACGTCCAGGGGAAGGTCTGCACTGGCGCCCAGGCTATTTGCGGCAAATGACCATGCCGCGCCACTGGCGCCATGCCGCCACGGGCGCCGCCGATCAGAACGCGCTGGTCAGAACGCGCCGGCCTCGGCGATGGCCACCGAGCGCAGCTTGATCGTCGCCACGACCAGGAGGGCCAGAGCGAAGAGGGCCAGAACTCCGACGTCCGGGAGGATCGCCACGACCCCGGAGTGGTTGTAGACGAGCTTCACGAACGCGTCCATTGCCCAGGCCTGAGGAGCAACGTGACCGACGGTCCTCATGAGCGGACCGACGCCGGCGAGTGTCCACATGCACCCGCCGAGCATTCCGAGGGCCACCGCGATGACGATCCCGAGCGCAACGGCCTGCTCCTGAGAACGGGCCACGGTTCCGAGCAGGACAGAGGCGCCGGAGGCGGCGAGCGAGAGAACGACCAGTAGAAGCAGTACCCCGAACGGGTTCCCCCAATGGACCCCGAATACGAGCCGGCCCACGATGAGCAGTCCCGCTCCCTGCGCCAGTCCGAGAACAGTCGAGCTGACCAGTTGGCCTAACACGACGACGCCGGGAGGCGTTGGGCTGGCGAGCATTCGCCTCAGCAAACCGTTCTTGCGCGAATCGACGAGCGCGCCCGACGTTACGAGAAGCGTGAGGAACACGAACAGCACCAGGTTTGCAGGCGTCGTGTACGAGTAAGGCCCGGGTTGTCCGGTCTCGAATTTCGTGGTTGCCCGTTTCGCAGTCTCATCCGTGGTGGCCGTCACCTTCTCGAACGCGGATGTGACGCTCGTGCCGGTAGCCGCGGCGAGGCTGCGGGCGGTGCTCCACTCGCTCACCAACACGTCGTACGCGGCGGACACCGCAACCGGCGTCGAATATGCGCTCGTGTTCCCTGCTCTCGCGAGCATCTGAAGATCGGACTGCTGACCACCCTTGACGTTCGCGTCGAAATTCGCGGGGATCAGTAGCGCTCCGAGGATCTTTCCCCGTAGTACGTCGTCGCGTTCGGCGGCCACACTCGATTCCAGGTGCACCTGGACCGATGGCGATTGCTCGAGGAGCTGGACCAATCTCGCCTCGAGCGGACCACGACCCAGGGCGACGATCCCGAGCGGCGCCTTCAGGGTTCGGCCGCCGACGAACCCGATCACCAAGATGAGCATGATCGGGAGAGCCGCGGCGACGAAGAGCACCCGGCGATCTCCCATCGAGCGTTGTTGGTTCACTTGGGATATCGCGATCACCTTCGAAAAGTTGGAACTCCTGTCAGAGCTCACAACTCGACCACCCGGCGGATACGGATGCTGGCGGCGCTGATGAAGACCAACGAGATGATCCCGAGAACGACCAGGGGGCCGACGAGATCGGGGATGGTGGCGTTGGTGAGTGCGAGTCGCCCGAAGCCGACCAGAGCCCAACCGTTCGGAGTGGCCAGCGAGACATCCTGAAGCGGACCGGGAAGGGCTCCTGGTGGGAAGAAGTTTCCACCGACGATCCCGAGGACTATCCCCACGATGATGGATGCCGCGTAAGCCTGGGCTTCGTCCTTAGCGAGCGACGTGAGGAACATCGCCAGCGAGCACATGGCGAGCGAGACAGCGGCGCACATGAGCACGACACCGGCCGCGTTCCCCCACGACGCTTTGAACAGGATCACCGTCTCCGCCCACAACACGAGTAGTCCGACCACTGCGGTGACGAATACCGCGGCCATCTTGCCGACGACGATCCACGTCGAGCTGACGGGGGCGGCGGCGAGACGGGTGAGGGTTCCTCCAGAGCGCTCCATGGCGATCGCACGCGTGCCGAGTCCGGCTCCTATGAACAAGAACACGACCGCTATCGAGGACCCGTAGTAACCGATGACCGAGTGGTTGGTTCCAATGTCCAGATTGAGAATCTGAAGAGATACGGGTCGAGTGGCCGCACTTTGGGCCTGCGACAGCAGGGCTGCCACTCCGCCCGGTGTCCCGGGTGACGCGACAGCAGCGAGCTTGACATCGAGCGCACCGGCGTAGAGACGGCTCGAGATCGCCGACGCCAGCGCGATGCCGAGCTGTCCGCCGAGGGTGGAGCTCGACGGGCTCACTACAGTGAGGCGGGCCCCCGGAGGTCCGTTACCCGAGTCGAACGTCACATCGGCGAACAGGCCGGGAAGCGGTGAGTCGGACGTGTCGAGTGCGGTCGGTTTCTCGGTGGGCTTGGTCGGGAGCCCGAAAGACTCAGCAGAAGCGAAACCGGACGGCACGATGACTCCGGCACCGAGAGCGCCTGAAGAGACCTGTCTTCTCATGTCTGCCGGCGTCGCGAACCTGATGACATCGACTTCGGAAGCGAAACCGGCCGCCTTGATCCCGGCCTCCACTGTTCTCTCTGCAGCGGGTGTGGGGTTGATGATGGCGACACCGAGGTCGACATGAGGAGACGGCCCGGCGTTGCCGAATGCGAATCCGATGATGGCCGCAATCACCGCTGGTGCGACGAACGACGAGATGATGATGGAGCGATCGGCCAGGCGTCGGTGCATCTCGGTGGCGAGAACCACGAAGATCGCCCGTATTGCTGATGGCCGCTTCAATCGCGAAGCTCCTTGCCGGTCAGCGCGAGGAACACGGCCTCGAGGTCCGGTTCGACCACCTCGACGCTGGACAGATCCGCGCCGGATTCACCGGCCGCGTGCACGACTGCCGGCAGTACGAGGCGGCCGTCGCGCACCGCCAGCTCCAGTCCGTCCTCGTGGTGGATGACGTCGTCTACACCCTCGATGCGCTTGCACGCCCGGGCCAAGCTTTCGATATCGCCGGCGGCAACGAGACGGACCCGGTCCTGACCTCGAACCTGCGCGACGAGTTCACGGCGCGTGCCTTCTGCGATGAGGTGGCCGGCGTCGATGATGCCGACGCGATTGCAGAGCCGCTCGGCTTCCTCCATGTAGTGGGTCGTGTAAAGAACAGCCATGCCCGTGTCGCGAAGTTGCGCCACCGCTTCGAGTATGGCGTTGCGACTTTGCGGGTCGACGCCGACCGTGGGCTCGTCGAGAACGAGCAGGTGTGGTTCGTGGAGTAGGCCCGCCGCAATGTTCGCTCTCCGTTTCATCCCTCCGGAGAACCGGCCGATCTTCTCGCTGGACCGTTCGCCAAGGCCGACGATCTCGATCACCGACTTGATGCGATCATCCAGGCGGCTTCCTCCCAGTCCGTATAGACGACCGAAAAAGCGGAGGTTGTCCCGCACAGACAGCTCGGGGTACAGGGCGATCTCCTGCGGCACGTAGCCGATCACCGACTTCAACTCGACGGACGTGGTGTGAAGGACATCACCTTCGACTCGGACCTCGCCGCCGTCGCGTTCCAACAAGCCGCAAGCCATCGAGATGGTGGTGGTCTTGCCGGCACCGTTCGGGCCAAGCAGTCCGTAGCACTCGCCCCTGGCGATCTCGAAAGTGACCCCGTCAACGGCCTTTCTGTCGCCGTAATGCTTTTCCAGCCCGCTGCACGCGAGCACCGGCATCTGAGCCGTCGGTGGCATGCGTCTCCCTTCGGGCCGTCACATGGTACAGACGGCTGCCTCGTCGGGATGTCGGCGGCCCGGATCAGCCCGGAGGTTGGACGAAGGCGTACACGCCGAAGCCGTTGTAGGACTTCGAGTCGGCCACCATGAAGGGCCCGTTGATCACCACATTGAGCTGTCCGGTCTGACCGGGTCCGGCGTCGCCTTCGATGGTGATCACCTCACCGTCGGGCCAGGCTTCTGCGACGATCCCCATGTGAGGTGACGTGAAACCGTTGTTCGGGCTGGTGCCGTAAAGGATGGCGTCTCCCGGTCGTGGCACCACCGGCGGGTAGACGTCGAGGCCGAGGTTGGCACCCCAGTCGTAGACGTCGCCCACGAATCCGTACCCGGGGATGTCGACTCCGGCATGCTCCCAAGTCCAGGTGGCGAATAGTGCGCACCACTGTTCGCACGGTCCGTACGGATTGCAGAACGGTCCTTCGGAGAGATCGGGGTCGCCGCCGATCTGGCTTGATGCCGCGGCAACGATCGCTCCGGCTTCGGGGGCGGTGGGAGCGACCCCGGAGTCCGCAAAGGTGTACTTGAAATCTTGCGGGGCGAGAAGCCAGTAACCGCTCCCCGTCGGCGTACTGACGATCCCCGACACGGGGATGGCCGGGACCTGGTTGTCGATTGATCCAAGGGTCTGCTGCTGACCGAACCCGAACACCTGTCCGGCCCAGTCGACCATCCAGTAGCCGTCCCCGCCGGGTTGGGCAGTGATCCCTGTGATCGAGTCATAGGGCGGGTTAGATCCCAGGGACCCCATGAACCGGGCGTCACCGAAGCTGAAGATCCCCCCGTCTGCTGCGCACAGCCAGTACCCGCCCCCGTCGGTGGTGGCAGCCATGCCGACCACCGGCTCGTTCAAGTGCTGACCACCCATCGAACCTTCGAATGAAGCATTTCCGAAGCTGAAGATCCCGCCGTCCGATGCGACCAGCCAGTACCCGGCCCCATTCGTTGTGGTCGCCATCCCGACGATCGGGTGGTTGAGGTGGTGGTCCCCCATCGATCCGTAGAACACGGCGTCGCCGAAGGCAAACACGCCACCGTCTGCAGCGACGAGCCAGTAGCCGTTGCCGGTGGGAGTCGCAGCCATGGCGACGATCGGCGCGTAGAGATGGAGGTTTCCGGCGGAACCGAAGAAGCCGGCGTTCCCATAGTTGAACACGCCGCCGTCCGCCGCCACCATCCAGTACCCGCCACCGTTGGGAGTCGACGCCATGGCAACGACGGGACTTGCAAGCGTGATGTTCGCGGGCGATCCGTAGTACGACGCGTTGCCGAACGGGATCACTCCGTTGCCGATGTAGCTGTGCGGCGTGTACGCGCTCGTGAGCCGTGCTGTCGAAGCGGACGTTGTCGAAGTGGGTGCTTTCGAAACCGTCGCAGAGCCGAAATGTTGCGCCGTCGAAAACAGCGAACCGATCAGAGCGGCCGGCAGCAACAGCAGAAGCGCAAGTTTCTGAACGCTCCGCGTACGGTCGCGGATCGGTGGGCCCACGAGTTCTGAATGGTACTTACGCAGTCTGTGGATTCAACCTATACAAGGTGAATTTTCGCGCTATTCATCGGAAACGCCGTGTTAACCACCGGAACATTGTGTGTCGCCGGGAAAATCGCGCAGTCCGAAAGCCATGACGCGTCATTGCGCGTCAGAGAAATGCAATGCGACGAATCGTTCAGGACGATTTGTTCAGGACGTCGTGGGCGTAGTCGGTTGCGTCGTCGTTGTCGAAGGATCTGTCGTCGACGTAGTTGAAGACGACGTGGTCGTGGTGGTCGACGGAGCCGTGGTGGTGGTCGTAGACGGCTCTGTGGTGCTGGTGGTCGGCGATGTCGTAGGCGTCGTCGACGGAACTTCGGTCGTTGGCGTCGAACCGGTCGTCGTTGTCTGTGGCCCGGTCGTTGTCGTCGTCTTCTTTGTCGTCGTAGTGGTGGTGCGTTTCGCCGGAGCCTTTGCCGGTGTCGAGGACTCCTTCTTCACCGGTGCGTTGCCGAGCAGAGCGGTCAACATCGCAGGATCATTCCCGTCCATCCCGAGGCTCCAGATCCCGACACCGCGGGCCTTGAAGCTGTTGGCGACCTGGGCTCGTGCGGCGAGTGCGGCCGGGCTTTCGAACCAGGTCTGGTACCACTGATTGTTGGTCTCGGTCGCGATCCACGATGTGTCGGACGCGGCATCCCAGTTGACGGTCGGCGGCGCGGTCGTTGTGGTCGTCTGGTTGGGCGGGGTGGTCGACGTCGTTGATGTGGTTGCGCTGGTCGAGGTGGTGATCTGGGAGCCGACGGTGCCTGTCCCCGTGCCGAGAATCTGTGAGTCGGCAACCGGAGTCGCTACGCCGGTCGGAGTCGCCGACGCCGTCGGACCCGTGGTCGGCCACTCATACCCGTAGAACGGAAGTCCCAAGATGACTTTGGAGGCGGGCACAACCTGGGTGTACTCCTGCAACGTCTGCGTAGCGGAGAAGTCGGAACCGCCGTACTGACTCTCGGTGTAATCCGTGGGACCGCCCATCTGGTACGCCATGACGAAGAACGCGTCCACGCTCGGCGCCAGCGCCGCGATGTTGTAGAAGCCGTCCGGGTCTCCTGCGGAAGACGCGTAGGTGTCCATGGTGATCTGCCAGTGCGAGTTGGCGGCTCTCACGATCGACGAGACCTTCGCCATCAACGCGGTAAGGCCGGCTTGATCCTGCGAGCCCGCTCCCTCGAAGTCGATGTTCACGCCGTCGAGGTTCTTTGCCTCGACGAGGCTCACCAACGCGTTCCCGAGAGTGGTCGCCGCGGTCGGGCTCGAAGTTACCGAGTCGAGGGTCGACTGGCTGAAGCACTCAGCGGTGAGCACGACCCGATCACCTGCGGCGTGCGCACGGGTGATGAGGTTTGCGAGGTCCTGGCTTTCGTAACCGGTCCAGGCGTCGCCCGATTCGTCGATGGATCCGTTGGCGTTCACATCGAGCCCGAAATAGTCGAGAGTCGTCATGTCCGCCACGTTGAACTGGCTTTCCTGGGGGAGGGTCCAGTAAGGGGCGAAAGCGAATATCTCGTGGGACGAGAGCGACGGCATCGATATCAGCGTCGCAGGGGCGGGAGCCGGTTTGGCACTCGCGGCCGGGAGCTTGAAGTCGCTCAGCACCGGAGGCGCGAGCGCTGTTACGAGGTTGTGCGTCTCAGGGACGTCCGGGGCGATTGGTCCTATGACCTCGGCGGTGTGCCTGGGCGCAAGGGCGCTGCTCGAGCCTGTGAAAGCCTCCGCGGTCCCGGCGATGGCGAAGCCGGCCACGAGGACTGCGAGCACACCTGCAGCGACACGGCGCTTAGGAGTCCACCGACTCTGCTTGGTGTGGCCGCCGACGTGTGTGAACGCGAGAAGCGCAGGAAGTATCGCGCCGAGATTCTTGAAGCTCGGCTTTACCGGAGTAATTGCTTGATCGGTTTCGGTTTCGGTTTCGTCCGTACCTGCGACGGCGGAAGCGGCATGAGCGCGAGCGTGCATGGGCCCGGTCGTGACTCGCGGTCGACGGGACAGGCTCAAGAAATTACGGACGACCTGAGTTTTCGTGGGAAGGGGTGGCAAGAGGAGATCGGTGGGAGAGACGTCAGCAGCATCAGGATCGGATGCCGTCGGCTTGGCACCCAGTGTGTCAGGGGACTGCGCACTTGTGTTGGCAATATCGACTTCGTTTGCGGCGTGCCTGTTCGTGCGCGAAGAACGACCGAACAAGCGTCTGCGGCGGTGCGTGGCGCGCGTCGTAGTCGCAGGCGTCACGGAGCTTATGGAGCCGGCTGTGGCACTGGGAGCTGAGCCACTGGGAGCTGTGTCACCGGGAGCTGTGTCACTGGGAGCTGGGCCATCAGGAGCTGTGCCGTTAGCAGCTGTGCCAATGGATACGGCAGCGGCAGCGCCTGAACCATGTGGCACTTCAGGTGATCCTGTGCCATTGAGGCCGGCGGCGCCCTCGTCAGGCTTCAGTCGCTCTCGCTCTTGCATTTTTCCGAGTGATTCCTCGGCCATGGGCTGATCCCCCCCGGGGTTTCGATCGTTCGCTTGTTCGCCGGGCGCTCGCCCCGGGACAGAACCTGACTCGTTGTTCCTTTGCGTTATCGCCCTGTTCTCCTCAGACTTGACCGGTCCGTTTTGGAGCGGCTTCTGAGCCCTGCCTCTTTTGAGGCTGTTGGCTGGTTTGAGGCTGTCTGCTGACGGCGTCTTCGGCTCGGCCGCGTAGACCCTGAGCTCACGCACACGAGATTTACCCGCGGCCGGCAGCTTCGATACCCATGCGCTGATCGTGTAGGCGGGTGCGAGGAACCTGAATGTGTGATCCGCTGTCGACACCTCGAGCAGCTGGGTCCACTTTCCGTCTGGATCCGCGGCGATCTCGTCCGCGGCGATCCCGATCACCTCAGACCACGGCCAACCGGCGATCCGTGTGCCTGCCGCTTCCAGGACGAGCTGCCACTCTTCACCGACCAGGGCGGTATCGGAGGCGAGGGCCCTCCCACCTTCTGCCACCACGGCCATCAGGCAGCCGTCAAGGCGCGAACCTACAATAGGCGCCGCGGGCGCAGGATCCGGACCGAGCCTGGCTCCCTGGAGCTGGCTGCCGGCGACGATGTGCAGGTGAGTCTCGGAATCCACTGGGCCTGAGTTGTTGTGGGTCACTGCGACGTTGTCCTGGGTCACTGCGACGTCCTGTCTGTACATCTGCGTTCTTTGCGAGGAGGCCGGTTTTTCATGGCCTACCCGAATTCAGCCTCGTAGGGAGTGCAGCGCTTGTGGGGTGCTCGCAGTCAGGTAGCGCCACGATCCGGGGGTCAGGAGATTGGACGAGCTTCCGATCAACGTGCAACGGCAGAGCCGAACCGCTGAGTGCATGGTGCTTGCGAGAGAGGCCTACTTCAGTAGCAGGTCAGCCGGCCTGCCTGCTAACCCGGCAGACCACGGTTCTCGTGCTTGCAGTTTTTCCGTGTACCTGGCTGCTTTCCAACTTTCGCCTGGCAACGTATACCCATTGTCTTGTGTGCACGATATGGCGCGGATCGTGGGCACAGACCACGGGCGCAGGACCCCTCACCCGAAGATTCGTTTGATCCCTAGCCGACTCCCCTCGGTGTCCGATGAGGTAGCCAGTGTTGTTGACGCTTCGTCCACGCCGCAAGCGACAACCAGCAGTCTTGGCCACTTTATGTGGCGCTTTCTGCAAATTGACCTTCTGTAGTGCTTAGAAAGGGAGTTGCACATAGCAACGTCCGCGATTATCGAAGAAGGCACAGTCCCTCGCTTTCCGGTTGACGAAACCATCAACACGGGGCCTCTCTGTGCCGACATTTCAGAAGAGGTTTTGCAAGCCGCGGACCACCATCGTCTCAACGATGACCGGTGGCCGCGTAGGACGGACCGAGGCTGCTGAATGATCTTCGTCGAGGGGTTCAGACTCTTCTTGGTCATCGCAGGGGCGATCGCGGGTCTGGCCACAGGAAACAGCATCGACAAACACGGCATCGCCCCGGTCATTGGCCTGGCGTTGGGCTCCTTCATCTCTTATGTCATCGGCGGGGTAGCCGGCCGGTTCTTAGACAAGGAGATGACGGGTGCGGTCGGTGGCCTTCGCAAGATGCCCCCGGCGGAGATCTTCGCCGGCACAGTCATCGGGACCGCCGGTCTCCTTCTCGGGATCGTGGCCGGACTTCCGCTCATCGCTCTCGTTCACTCGAGCATCGACTTCCCGGTGGTGTCAGCCGTGGCGTGGGTGCTGGCCGTGTTCGGCGTCCGCCTCGGGATCGTCAAAGGAAGGGACATGGTCCGGGCCGCCGGGATATCGAGACTGCTCGATCCGGTGGCCGAGCCCCCACCCACCGGAATGCTCGTGGTCGACACCTCCGCGGTGATGGACCGCTACCTGCTGGTGCTCGGGCGCGCCGGTCTGCTCGACGTGGGACTGGTTCTTCCCCGTTTCGTGATCGACGAGGTGAGAACGCTGGCCGAGAGCCCGGACCCGGTGACCTCACGTCGAGCAAGGAGGGGCCTGGAGGCGGTCGAGACGCTTCGCGTCGCCGGCGTCGACATCCGAATCGACGACGAAGAGCTCCTGCACCTTGACGACGCCGGAGAGAAGGTCGTCGCTCTGGCCACCCGTTACGGGCTCAGGGTTGCCACCTGCTCCTCCGAGGTGGTCACCCTGGCAGAAGAGCACGCCGTCGATACTCTCGATCTGCGGCGCCTCACGGCGGAGCTGACACCCGACCACCTGCCCGGTGAACGTCTCGTTGTCGATCTGATCCGATCGGGCCGTCAGGCCCGCCAGGCGGTCGGCTACCTACCCGAGGGTGACATGGTCGTGGTGAACGATGCCGCTCACCTGGTGGGGAGGTTGAACGTTCCAGTTGTGGTGGCGAGCACGCGGCAAACCAGTCAGGGACTGTTGGTATTCGCCCACCTGGCGGAGAGCGGTGGACACGCCGTAAATGCCGAGCCCGCGCACGCCGGAGCCGGTACAACTGCTCCAGAGCACTGAGCTAGCCAGAGCACTGAGCTGGCCAGAGCACTGAGTGTGCGAAGCCGGAAGGCTCAGGCGACCGTTACGGCCTGGTCCAACTTGGTGAGCGAGTCCTTTGCGTCGCCGAACAGCATCGTCGTCTTCGGGTCGTAAAGCAGTTCGTTGTCAATGCCGGCGAAGCCCGGGCGCATCGACCGCTTCAGGAAGATGACGTTCTGTGCCTGGTCTACGTTGATGATCGGCATCCCGTAGATCGGGCTCCCCGGTGAGTTACGTGCTGCGGGATTGACCGTGTCGTTCGCACCTACCACCAGGGCGACGTCGGTGGTCTGCATCTCGGGATTCGCTTCGTCCATTTCCTTCAGTTGCTCGTAAGGGACGTTCGCCTCCGCGAGCAGGACGTTCATGTGCCCCGGCATACGGCCGGCCACGGGGTGGATCGCGTAATAGACCTCCACGCCACGTGACGTCAGGTCGTCGGCCAATTCCTTGACGGCGTGCTGGGCCTGAGCCACGGCGAGCCCGTAACCGGGGACGATCGCAACCTTGCGCGCGTAGGCGAGCAGCACCCCGATGTCATCGGCGGTCCCGCTCTTCACCGTCTTGCCCGACGCCACCTGGGCGTCAGCGTCCGCCGTGATAACCGACCCGAACGCGCTGAACAGGATGTTCGGAAGCGATCTGCCCATGGCACTGCTCATCAGGCGGGTGAGGAGAATTCCCGACGCTCCTACCAATGTGCCGGCCACGATGAGCAGGTTGTTGTCGAGGGTGAACCCAGACGCGGCCACCGCGAGCCCGGTGAACGAGTTGAGTAGCGATATCAACACCGGCACGTCCGCACCGCCGATGGGGAGCACGAAAGCTGCCCCGAGCACCAGCGATAGCACGAGCAGCAGGTAGACGAAGACGATGTGTCCGGTTGCCAGGGCCGCGATGGCAAGGCCGAGGATCACGATGCCGAGCAACGCGTTCACCTGCTGCTGCCCGGGATAGGTGACCGGCCTTCCCGTCATCAACTCCTGCAGCTTGGCGAAGGCGATGGCGCTCCCGGAGAACGACACGCAGCCGACGAGCACCCCGAAGAGGACTTCGCCGATCTTGTACACGGCCACATCCGCGCTCGGGAACTTGAGCAGCTCCGTGACCGACACCAGAGCCGCAGCACCCCCACCGACCCCGTTGAAGATGGCCACCATCTGGGGCATCGCGGTCATCTTCACCAGGCGGGCGACCGGAACAGCGATGGCCGTGCCGATCACCATGGCGATGATGATGAGGATCACGTTCAGCTTGTGATTGACGATGTCGCCGATCCCGGCGCTTCTGAGCGACGGATTGGAGAACGTCATCCCGATCGCCACCACCGCTGCTGCAGCCCCGAGTGCATTCCCCCTGCGTGCATGGCGAGGTGAGCTCAGACCCTTCAGAGCGATGATGAACCCGATGATGGCGAGCAGGTCGACCAGATCGGTCCAGGTGCCGAGGGTCATCCGCCGGCCTCGGGTTGTTGCTGTCCTGAACCACCGGGCTGTGCCGGGTCGGGGGCCGTGGTGGCGGTCGACGATGTCGACGGTCTGTTCGCCGAGCGACCCTTGAACATCTGAAGCATCCGGTCGGTGACAACGAAGCCGCCGACGACATTGAGTGTCGCCAGAAGGACCGCCAGGAAGCCGAGAGTCTCCTCGGTGGCTCCGTGGGCGTCGCCCAAGACGATGATCGTCCCGACAAGGATGATCCCGTGGATCGCGTTGGATCCGGACATGAGCGGCGTGTGCAGGATGCTCGGGACCTTCGAGATCACCTCGATGCCGACGAACCCGGCGAGCACGAAGATCGTGATGAACTCGACTATTCCGGTCGTGCTCATGAGTCGCTCCCTGGCCCGGCGGTGGCGGAGCCCGTCTCTCTCCCGGAGCCTGTGCCTGCGCCGGCCAGCTCAGCCGTCGGTTTGTGAACGATGGCTCCGCCGGCAGTGACGCAGCTCTCAATGAGGATCTCGTCTGTCGGATCGGGCTTGAGCTCGCCGTCCACGACGAGAAGAGACACGAAGTTCTGGATGTTCCTCGAATACAAAAAGCTCGCATGCGTCGGCATCGAAGCGGCGGGATTGCTCATCCCCCGAACCATGACCCCCTTGTGGGCCAAGTCGACGCCAGGTTGCGACAACTCACAATTGCCCCCCTGATCGGCCGCCATGTCGACGATCACAGATCCGGGGCGCATGGCATCGACCATCGACGCTGTGACCAGCACGGGAGCTTTCCGTCCGGGGACCGCCGCCGTTGTGAGGACCACGTCGGCGGCAGCAACCTCGTTGGCGATCATCTCGCGCTGGCGGGCGAGGATCTCCTCCGACTGCTCTCGGGCATACCCTCCGGATCCCTCCTGCGTCTCGAGGCCGAGCTCGACAAACGAAGCGCCTAGAGACATGACCTCTTCCTTTGCCGCAGCACGGATGTCGTAAGCACGCACCTGGGCCCCGAGCCTTCTTGCGGTTGCGATGGCCTGCAGGCCGGCGACACCTGCTCCCAGAACCAGCACCTTGGCCGGCGGGACCGTACCCGCGGCAGTCATGAACATCGGAAAGAACTTGGGAAGCAGCTCAGCACCGTCGAGCGCAGCCCGGTAGCCGGACACCGTCGCCTGCGAGGACAGAGCGTCCATCGACTGCGCCCGGGAGATCCGCGGCAGCAGGTCGAGGCTGTAGGACGTGATGTTCCTGCGGGCCAGAACCTTGACCGTGTCGAGTTGTGATGCGGGCTGGAGAAAGCTGATCAGAGTCGTGCCCTCGGGCATGGCCTCCGCCTCTTCGGGTGTAGGCGGCTGAACCCTGGCGATGACCTGGGCATCTTTGAACAACGCATCCGTCGAAGGCTCGACTGTTGCACCCTTCTCCACATACATGGCGTCGGAGAACGATGCAGCAGCGCCTGCCCCGGCCTGCACCGATGTGGTGACGCCCGCTGAGGAGAGGCGCGTGACGACGTCCGGAACGGTTGCTACACGCGTCTCGCCGGGTCTTGTCTCGGTCGGGACGGCGAGTTTCACGGGGGAGTATCGAACCACGTCACCGGGACCGGCGACCACTTTTGTATTTCTGAGCACCTGCCCCCAGACGGGGCAGAGCAGCGAAAACGGCTAGGACGCCTTCGCGGTCGAGGTGCCCTGGGCCGAGCCGTTCGCCGAAGACGTGGAACCTGCGGGAGTCGATGCCAGAGCTGACATCGGGACGTCCCCGAGACGCCTTGTAGGCAGCCTGTCGGACGGAGCGAGCGTGAAGTTCGCCTGCTGGACGAGCTTCGCCGACTCACTGGCTTCGCGGCCGGGGCCGAGCGAGAAGATCGGCCGGGGCTCAGAAGTAGCCAGCTTGTGAGCGTCGTCTTGCCGAAGCGGCGGGGCGAAGAAGTATCCCTGACCTACGTCTGCACCGAACTCACGCAAGATCGCTACCTGCTCCGCGGACTCGACGCCCTCGGCGACTGTGCTCATGGCGAGCGAGTGGCCGACGTGGATGATGGCCTCGACGATGGCGCGGTTCATGCCCTCTTCGGACTCGAGGTTGTTGATGAACGCACGGTCGATCTTCACTATCTCGATTGCGAACTTCCGCAGGACCTGCAGCGATGACCAGCTGGTGCCCACGTCGTCGACCGCGATGTGGACGCCCAGATCGCAGAGTGCACGGAGGTCGTCGGCGGCACGATCGTCATTGATCGTCCGCTCCGTGATCTCGATCGTCAGGCGGTCGGGGTTGAGTCCCGACGCCTCGAGGGCGCTGACTGCAGCCTTGGAGGCTTCGCCGCGGCGCAACTGAATGATGGAACAGTTGACGGCCAGCTGAAGCCCGGTGCTCCACAGCTCGGCCTCGCAGCAGGCGGCCTCCATAACCCAGGCATTGAGCTCGACGATGTCGCCGTTCTCTTCTGCCCAGGGAATCAGAATGTCCGGGGCGATCCGACCCTTGGTCGGGTGCTCCCATCGGACGAGGGCCTCCATGCCCAGTAGGCGGCCCGTGGCCAGGTCGACCGCAGGTTGGAACTCGAGCACTGGCTTACCCGCCAGTGCAATCGATGGCTCCGCGGTCACATTCACCTCCGGTCCTACGGCTCGCGTGCACAAGGCCCAGGTCACGGACTCCGCTTTGGAGTTGTGACCTCGGTACTTTGTCGGTATTCACTCTGTACGTAAGGGTTTACGTATCTCAAGAGCAAATATCGGCTCTGGCCCGGTGCTTCTTTAGGTAACGAGAGGCTCAGGGATGGGTGAAATTTTGGATGATCAGCTTGGTAAAACGCTAAAAGGATCTGAGCAATCACAACATGAGTCGAGAGTTGTTGCTCTCCCAGGATCAATTGTTCGGTCGAAGGGACCCGAGGGGGTCCCGTCAACCCTTCATCGACAAATTGGGCCGGCCTTTCTCGCCATCGACCCGCCTGGAGTGACCGTCGAGCAGCCCGGATCGACTATCGGCTGGTCTGGTGACGTTCTAGAGCCTCGAGGTATGCGGGCCTTTCCCCTGCTCCGTTAGCTACCAGGGCGGCACCCGATACGTAGGAGGTGAGCGGCGAGGCAAGGACGAGGCAGAGGCCGGCGATGTCCTCCGGGGTCCCCATACGGGCCATCGGGACCGAGGACGCCACCGCGGCCAGCCCGTCGGCACCGCCATAGTGGGATTCGGCTTCCTCTGTGGCGATCAAGCCTCCGATGACGCAGTTGACCCTGACCTTGGGCGCCCACTCGACTGCGAGAGTCGAGGTGAGGCTCACGAGTGCAGCTTTCGCCGCGCCGTAAGCCGCGGTTCCCGGAGACGGTCTCGATCCCGAAACACTTCCGATGTTGACGATCACCCCGCCACCGGGCTGGCTTTGCATCACAGAGTTGGCCGCTTGTGCACAAAAGAAAGGTGCGAGCAGATTGAGCTCGATCACCGACCTCACGAAGCGCGGTGAAGCGTCGGCAGCCGCCACGGAAGGTGAACCTCCGGCGTTGTTGATGAGGATGTCGAGGCGGCCGAAGCGATCGGTCGTCTCGTCGACGAGCCGCTTCACCTGATCGGGGTCGCGGACATCGGCTTGGATGAACACGGCCTTGTGCTTGTTGGCCTGCGCATCGTTGACCGACACATCGTTGGGTGGCGCATCGTTGACCGGCGCACCGCTGGTCGTGTCGGGGGGAGCGTCGGCGCCCGGGTCTTTTCTCGCGCAGACCACGACGTCCGCTCCGGCTCCCATGAAGGCTTCGGCGATCGCACGGCCGATCCCGCGCGACCCTCCCGTGACGATTGCGACCTGCCCCGAGAAGTCGAGCTGTCCCGAGAAGTCGAGTTTGCCCATGGCGGCACGAAACTAGCGGCAACCGACCGGCTGGCATACCCTGCACCTCGCCTTTGTCTGACGGAGCGTCAGAGTTCGCACGGGCATTCGAGGTTCGCATGGGCATTGAGGTGCAGCGGCTACAACCCGGGATCACCGACGTGGTCATGAATATCCCGCCTGTGAATGCTCTCGATGTTGCGAGCTGGTTCGGGTTGGCGGATGCACTGTTGTCCGCGGGAAGGGATCCCGAGACCCGAGTGGTCGTACTGCGTTCCGAAGGCCGAGGTTTTTGCGCCGGCGTCGACATCAAGGAGATCCAGGCTCGGGGAGATGAAGCGCTCGTCGGCGTGAACCGCGGCTGCGCGGCCGCCTTCGCCGCGGTTTACGACTGCGAGGTTCCGGTGGTGGCCGCCGTGAACGGCTTCTGCCTGGGCGGGGGGATCGGGCTCATAGGAAACGCCGACATCATCGTCGCCTCCGAGGATGCGACGTTCGGGCTCCCCGAGGTGGATCGCGGAGCACTCGGCGCAGCCACCCACCTTGCACGTCTCGTCCCGCAGCACCGGATGCGATCGATGGTGTACACCGCGGGAACCGCAACCGCAGCCGAGCTTCAGCACTACGGCTCCATCCTCGAAGTGGTCCGCTCAGAGGAATTGGTGGAACGCGCACACGGCGTCGCGGCCCTTATCTCAGCGAAGAGCCCGACGATCATCCGTCGCGCTAAGGAATCGCTCAACGGGATCGATCCCGTGGACGTGAAACGCTCCTATCGATTCGAGCAGGGTTTCACTTACGAGCTCCACGTGAGTGGTGTCGCAGATGAGCAGCGTGCCGCGTTCGTCGAGAAGCGCGACGCGGACACCACGCGATGATTTCGGTAATCACTCTGAACATGATGATGCGATCGAGCCCGTCGGACTGCTGTGACTGACAAGACCTCGACTCTCGACGACGTCGTCGGCCAGCTCAGAAGCGGGATGACCATCGGGTTCGGTGGCTGGGGATCCCGGCGCAAGCCGATGGCGGTGGTGAGGGCCATTCTCAGAAGCGGGATCACCGACCTCACCGTCGTCTCTTACGGCGGACCTGACGTGGGACTGCTCTGCTCGGCGGGGAAGGTCCGCAAGGTGGTCTACGGCTTCGTGACCTTGGATTCGATCGCCCTCGACCCGCATTTCCGTTCAGCTCGTCAAGCCGGGACGGTTGAAGGGTCCCAGATGGATGAAGGCATGTTCTACCTGGGGCTGTTGGCAGCCGCCCAGCGCCTGCCGTTCCTCCCGACACGAGCCGGGCTCGGATCGGACGTCCTTCGGGCGAACACCGACATCCACACCGTGAGATCTCCCTACCCGGCACCCGACGGATCGTTCGAGGACCTCGTTGCGGTGCCCGCCCTACGGCTCGACGCTGCGTTCGTGCACATGAACCGGGCCGACCGAAACGGCAACGCTCAGATGCTCGGGCCTGATCCCTTCTTCGACGACGTGATGCTCGGGGCGGCCGATGCCCGATTCGTGACTGCAGAACGGATAGTCGAACCGGGTGACCTTCCGAAGGAGGGTCCCGTTCAGTCGATATTGATCCACCGAATGCTCACTGACGCGGTGGTGGAGGCTCCGGGAGGAGCACATTTCACCAGTTGCACTCCCGACTACGAACGCGACGAGACCTTCCAGCGCTCCTATGTAAAAGCAGCAGGTGACGCGGATTCGTGGGCCGAGTTCACGACCCGATATCTCGATGTGGACGAAGCCGGGTACCAGGCGCAGGTCCGAGCCGGCGCAGGATCGGCCGCTGGAGCGAGATCTGACGCTGGCACGGGCGGGGGTCGGTGAAGGAGATGGGAGCAGAAGTCACAAAGGCCGAGATGTGTGTTGTCGCCTGCGCGGAAGCCTGGCGCGGCGACGGCGAAGTGATGGCCAGCCCGTTCGGCACCGTTGCAGCGTTGGGAGCGCGCCTCGCCCGACTCACATTCGAACCTGACCTCGTACTGACCGACGGTGAAGCCGCACTAATGGCGAACACGCCGGGGATCTCCGCCGGAAAGGCAGAGCAGGTGGTCGAGGCGTGGATGCCTTATCGCCGCGTCTTCGACGTGCTGTGGTCAGGGCGTCGGCACATCATGATGATGGCGTCGCAGATCGACCGTTACGGCAACCACAACTTCAGTCAGATCGGAGACTGGGCGCGTCCGAAGGTTCAGCTGATCGGTGTTCGGGGGGCCCCAGGTAACAGCATCAACCACCGGACCAGCTACTGGGTCCCGAACCACTCGCCGCGGACCTTCGTGGACCACGTGGACTTTGTCTGTGGTGTCGGTTACGACCGTGCTTCGGAACTTGGTGAAGCCGCGCGCTTCCACCATGTGACGTTGGTGGTGTCGAATCTCGGTGTCTTCGACTTCGATACGCCTGATCACTCGATGCGGCTTCGTTCCGTTCACCCAGGTGTCAGCGTGGCCGACGTCACAGCGGCGACCGGCTTCGAGTTGGTGGTCGGGGAGGAAGTTCCGACGACCCGTACGCCTAACGACGATGAGCTTCGGATCTTGAGGGAGGTGCTCGACCCGGAGTCCACGCGTGACCGGGAGCTCTCCGGGTGAGCTCGGGAGACGAGACAGACTCGGGTGCGCGCACCGATTCCGGCGCACGGACCGATTCCGGCATGCGGGGCGTTCCGGAGCAGCCGCATCCGGCACTGCAGACCAAGCTGACCGAACTGGCTGGCGTCAGGTATCCGATCGTTCAGACCGGGATGGGTTGGGTCGCCGGGGCGCGCCTCGTGTCGGCGACGGCAGAGGCCGGAGCGCTCGGGATCCTGGCTTCGGCCACCATGACCCTCGAGCAGCTGCGCGGTGCCATCGGCGAGGTCAGGTCGCGCACCGAAGCCCCGTTCGGCGTGAACCTGCGCACCGACTCCCCGGACATCGCCGAGCGGGTGTCGCTCCTGATCCAGTCGAAGGTGCGGGTGGCGAGCTTCGCTCAGGCTCCGCGCCCCGATCTCGTCAAGCAGCTGCGCGACGCCGGCATCGTGGTCATGCCTACCGTCGGCGCCCGGCGCCATGCCGAGAAGGTGGCCGAGTGGGGAGTGGACCTGGTCATCGCCCAGGGAGCAGAAGGTGGGGGACACACCGGTGAGATCCCGACCACACTTCTTGTTCCGCAGATAGTGGAGGCCGTAGCTGACCGAGTGGGGGTGGTCGCCGCGGGCGGTTTTCATTCGGGCGCCGGATTGGTGGCCGCCCTCGCGTGGGGCGCCTCGGGAATAGCGATGGGAACGCGCTTCCTCCTCACTAAGGAGAGCACCGTTCCAGACGAGGTGAAGGCCTTATATCTCGCCACTCCCGTCACCGGCACGGTGGTGACCCGAGCAGTCGACGGCGCCCCGCAGAGGGTTGTATGCACAGATCTCATAGGACATCTTGAAGGGGCGGGCAGATTCGCGGCGATGCCGCGCGCAGCCCGCAACGCTTTGAGCTTTTCCCGACAGACCGGTGACTCGATGCTTTCTCTGTTGCGAGAAGGCTTGGCCATGAAGAAGTCGAGCGACCTGTCGTGGGCGCAGGTGGTGATGGCTGCCAACGCCCCCATGATGACCAAGGCCGCCCTGGTCGACGGGCGCACCGATGTCGGTGTCCTTCCGACCGGGCAGGTGGTCGGGACGATCGATTCGCTGCCGACGGTGGCCGAGCTTGTGGCTGGCATTGTCAGTGAGGCGAACGCCACGCTGGATCGGCTCTGCAGGTAGCCGCCGGCAGTTGCGAAAGTTGTAGATCTTCGCCGGATCGGTCACAGAGCTCAGGCTTTCTCCGTCTCTCTGTTCGAGACCAACAAGCACCGGGGAAGAGAGCACAGGAGAGGAGAGACGAGATGGCGAATGTGGCCCTTGTCGAAAAGCCGCACGGATTCGTGCAGAGGATGGCGTTCCGCTACTCGAGACGGACTTTCAAGAGAGTCGTCGATCCCGTGCGGGCCACCGCGAACCACCGGGGAGTCCTTGTGGCATACGGGGCGATCGAGACAATTGCCGAGCGGAGTTGGAAGAAGATCGATCCGCACCTTCGGTGGCTCGCCATCCAGTCCTCAGCGGGTGCGATCGGCTGCTCGTGGTGCACCGACTTCGGATACTTCGAAGGAATGCAGAATGGCGTCGACCCCCAGAAGGTCCGCGACGTCTTCCGCTGGCGCACCAGTGACGTCTACGAAGAGCGCGAGCGCGCCGTCCTCGAGTACGCCGAGTGCGCCACGGCCACTCCGGTCGTATTAAGCGAGGACCTCATCGGACGCCTTCACCAGTACTTCTCCGACGAACAGATCACAGAGCTCGTTACCTGGGTCGCCCTCGAGAACTTCCGTTCCCGGATCAATGCGGGCGTCGGACTTCGTAGCGAAGGCTTCTCGGATAAGTGCGAGCTTCCGCAGGGCCTGTCTAAGCCGCGACCGCTTCACGCGGAAGCCGGCTGATCGGGAGCCGGTCGGGTTCGGACGCTCTGAAGATGGGTCGCACTGAGGATGGGTCGCTCTGAGGATGTCGACTTTTGAGGATGGGACGGATTGAGGATGGGAGACGTAGAGACATTCGTCGAACTGCGGCCGTGGCTATTCGGCGTCGCCTATCGCATGCTCGGTGTCGCTGCTGAGGCCGAGGACGTGTTGCAGGACGCTTACCTCCGGTGGGCGTCAGTCGACGACAGCTCGGTCGAGTCTCCACGTGCCTATCTGACGACCATCGTCACCCGGTTGTCGATCGACCAGCTTCGGGCCGCGAAGGTGGGACGCGGCTCGTACAAAGGGCCTTGGCTTCCGGAGCCGATCGAGGCCGGTTCGGGCGGAGCGGGTTCTGGTGAGGTGGGTTCGGGCGGGCTGGGTTCGGGCGGGCTGGGTTCGGGGGCCGGGGTAGAGCCTGGACCGGAGGCCGGAGTTGTGCTGGCGGACAGCCTTTCTCTCGCGTTCCTGGTCCTACTCGAGGAGCTGGCCCCTGCGGAGAGAGCAGCCTTCTTGCTGCGCGAGGTCTTCGGTTACGAGTACTCGGAGATCGCCCGCATGCTCGAGCGCAACGAACCGGCGTGCCGTCAGCTCGTCTCGCGTGCGCGACACCGCGTCGGCGACCGGCGCAAACGCTTTGAAGCCGACCATGAGCAAAGCCGCGAGCTGACCCGCCGTTTCGTCTTCGCCTGCGGGACCGGAGATATCGAAGGGCTGATGTCGCTGCTCGCCGAAGATGTCGTCGTGTGGACCGACGGTGGTGGCAAAGCCACGTCGGCTCCTCGTCCGGTGGTCGGACCTTGGCGCGCCGCCCGCTTTCTGGTGCACGTGGCCAAGACCTTTCCGAACGCCACAGTTGGCGAGATGACCTTGAACGGCCAGCCCGGGCTCATCTTCGAAGAGAACGGACGGGTGACGAGCGCCGTCGTCATCGACGTGCTCGACGGCAAGATCGCCGGGATCAGGGTGGTCGCGAATCCGGAGAAGCTGACGGCGTTGCAGCGCCGGTTCAAAGATGAGTGGGTCAGCGGGTTACGAGAACTGACGAACCGTGGCCGAACAGACCCTGGTTCGCCGTGACCGCCACTCGGGCACCCTCGACCTGACGACCTGTTGCTTCGCCTCGTAGCTGCAACACGCATTCGCAGACCTGAGCGATCGCCTGCGCTGGGATCGCCTCGCCGAAGCAGGACAGGCCGCCCGAAGGGTTGACCGGGACGCGGCCGCCGATCTGGGTATCTCCTTCGCGAAGCAGTTTCTCGGCTTCGCCGGGGCCGCAAAGACCGATGTCTTCGTACCAGTCCAACTCGAGTGCGGCAGAAAGGTCGTAGACCTCGGCCAAGTCGACGTCTTCCGGACCGATCCCGGCATCTTCGTACGCGGCGTGAGCGATCGAGTGCCGGAATCCGCTCGGATCGGCGGTCGGAAGCCCGTTGGTATTCGTGGCGCCCGAGTCGGTGGCGAAGTTCGGCATCTCAATAACCGTGTTGGGATACGCCGGAGTAACGGTCGAGACGGCGGCTATGGAGACCTGCCTTGACGTTCCGTGTGCTGATGATGCCTTGGCGTGGCTCTTCGCGAACTCCATGCTCGACAGGACGATCGCGGCGCCGCCGTCGGACGTGGCACATATCTCCAGGAGCCGGAGTGGATCGGCGACCATCGGCGATGAGAGAACCTCTTCGACGGTCACCTCCTTGCGGTAACGCGCATAGGGGTTTTCGAGTCCGTGACGTGCGTTCTTGACCTTTACACGGGCGAAGTCGTCTTCCGTCGCTCCGTAGAGGTCCATGCGGCGCCGGGCATAAAGAGCGAAGTAGCTGGGGTTGGTCGCACCGAGAAGGTAGAAGCGCAGCCAGTCAGGATCGTCGCGCCTCTCTCCACCGACCGGGGCGAAGAACCCCTTGGGCGTGGTGTCTGCTCCGACCACTAGGGCGACGTCGCACAGGCCGGCCAGGATCTGGGCTCTGGCGGCGTTGATCGCAGTTGCCCCTGACGCGCATGCCGCGTAGACGCTCGAAACCCTCGCACCTGTCCATCCGAGGGCCTGGCTGAACGTGGCCCCTGATATGAACCCGGGGTAGCCGTTTCGGATGGTGTCCGCGCCGGACACGAACTGAATGTCGCGCCACTCGACCCCTGCATCCGCGAGCGCTGCGCGTGCGGCCACCACTCCATACTCGACGAAGTTGCGGCCCCATTTGCCCCAGGGGTGCATGCCGACTCCGAGCACTGCTACCCGCTTGTCGTCACTCATGATCGTGAGGTCTCCACTTCCAAATGACGAGGTCGGAACCGTCTTCGGCCTTCGCGTTCAACGTGTCGAGCACGAGCTCTACATCCATCCCGACGTGCAGGTCGCCGACTGTGAACGGCGCTTGAACCTGACCGAGGACCACCAACTTCTCTTTGTCGAGCTCGACTGCTGCGATGCAGAACGCCTCGTAGGGATCGGCCGCCACGTAGGGCGCGGGAGGTTGATACCGAGCATCGGTATACGACCAGATCTTTCCGCGCCGCGAGAGCTCGACCGTTTCGAACGTGTCAGATTCGCAGGCCGGGTTGGGGCATCCGAGTGTCGCCGGAGGGAAGACATACGTGGAGCAAACCGTGCAGCGGCTGCCGAGGAGGGCGGGATTCTTGTCATCCAGGGTGAACCAGCCCTCGATGGCCGGCTTGGCAGTGTTGGCCGGCCTGGCAGTGTTGGCCGGCTTGGCAGTGTTGGCAGTGTCGGTGGCGTCGGAAGGGGTCATGTCGAGCGGCGCTTCAGTCAGGTCGTTTCAGCCGAGGCGCTCGATGATGGTGGCGTTGGCTTGACCGCCGCCTTCGCACATCGACTGGAGACCGAACCGTCCGCCTGTGCGTTCCAACTCGTTGAGCATCGTCGACATGAGACGTGCTCCCGAAGCTCCCGTCGGATGCCCGATGGCGATCGCCCCGCCGTTTCGGTTCACCTTTTCCATGTCGGGGTCGAGCTCCCGCTTCCAGGCGAGCACCACCGATGCGAAGGCCTCGTTGATCTCGAGCACGTCGATGTCGCTGATCTTGAGCTTCGCCTTCTCCAGTACCTGGCGGGTGGCCGGGATGACCGCGGTCAGCATTATCTGGGGATCGTTCGCGGCTACGGCGAACGTGTGGAACCGGGCACGAGGACGAAGACCGAGGGCGTTCGCCCTCTCCTCACTCATGATCAGCACGGCTGCCGCACCGTCGGAGATCTGCGACGACGTGCCTGCTGTGACCAGGCCACCTTCTACGAATGCGGACTTCAGACCTGCGAGCTTCTCGATGCTGCTGTCACGTCTGATGCCTTCGTCGGAGAAGAGGAGCTGTCCATTTCCTTCGGGTTCCTCGAGGGTGCGGATCTGGAGCGGGACTATCTCCTGCTTGAACCTGCCGGACTCGACGGCTTGCGCAGCGCGCCGGTGGGACTCGAGTGCGAACTCATCCATCTCCTCGCGAGAGACATTCCAGCGCCTGGCGATCTCTTCGGCGCACAGCCCTTGGTGGATCAGCTCGAACCTCGACTTGTACAGAGGCCCGTACGCCTCTCCGGGGCCGGGATCGGTGGTCGCACCGATCGGGACCCGGGTCATGCTCTCGATCCCGCCGCCTATGACCACGTCCATGGCGCCTGCCATCACGGCCTGTGCCGCGAAGTGGACTGCCTGCTGCGCAGATCCGCATTGACGATCCACCGTTGTCCCGGGCACCGTGTCCGGGTACCCCGCAGCCAGGACCGCGTTGCGGGCGATGTTCATGGCCTGTTCGCCGACGGTCATGGTGCAGCCGAGCACGACGTCGTCCACGATCGCCGGGTCTAGGTCGTTGCGCTCCGCGAGGAGCCTGAGCGGCTGCGCCGCAAGATCAACGGGATGCCACCCGGAGAGCTTGCCGCCCCGCCTTCCGACTGGGGTACGGACCGCGTCAACGATTACAGCTGTGGGCACGACCCCATTCTCGTCGGAAATCTGACCCGGCGTCAGATTTCGGAGATCCGGACCCTGAGGGAATGGCTTTGGGCCCGCACCTGTGTCAGATTCCGTGGCCGATGGACCTGCGATTCACCGACGAGCAGGATCGTTTCCGCCAGGAAATTCGCCAATGGTTGGAAGCTCACGTCCCGAGCGAACGGTTCGGTCGATCTGCATTGGCTTCGCTCGACACCGCAATCGGCTTTGAGCAGCACAGAGCGTGGGAGCGCATGCTGTTCGAGGCCCGCCTGTCCGTCGTCTCATGGCCCGAGGAGTACGGCGGCCGGGATTCCGATCTTTGGGAATGGCTGATCTTCGAAGAGGAGTACTACAGAGCCGAAGCCCCGACCAGAGTGGGGCAGAACGGGATCTTCCTGCTCGCGCCGACGATGTTCGAGTTCGGCACCGACGATCAGAAGGCACGCTTTCTCCCGCCCATGGCATCGGGCGAGGAGATCTGGTGTCAGGGCTGGTCAGAGCCGGACAGCGGCAGCGACCTGGCCAGTCTTAGATCGACCGCGAGACCGGTCGATGGCGGCGGATGGAGATTGAACGGTCAGAAGACCTGGTGCTCGAGAGGTGCGTTCGCCGACTGGCTCTTCGGGATCTTCAGATCCGATCCTGAATCCGAGAGGCACCGGGGGCTGACCTACTTTGTCGTGAAGCTCGACACACCGGGGGTGACGGTCAGGCCGATCGCTCAGCTGGACGGGGAGACCGGATTTGCCGAGGTGTACTTCGAGGACGTCCTCGTTCCCGACGAGCAGGTGCTCGGCGGTGTGAACGAGGGTTGGTCCGTAGCGATGTCGACGGCCGGCTCCGAGCGCGGCATGTCGCTTCGAAGCCCGGCCCGCTACACCGAGGCCGCGAGCCGTCTGGTCGCCCTTTACGAAGATTTGATGAGCGGGTCCGGCGGCGACGCCGGGATCCTGCGGGCCGAGAGGGCTGTCGAGGAGGTGGCGCGCGCCTGGAGCGCCGCCGAGCTCTACCGCATCCACACCTACTGGACTGCCAGCCGTATAAAGAAGGGCGGTTCAGTCGGAGCCGACGCTTCCATCGGCAAGATCCACTGGTCCGAGACCGACATCGCCATCCAGTCAGCTGCACTCGAACTCTTGGGCGAGACCGGGTGGAACCTCGATTCGGAACTCCGGCCGGGTCGCTGGCTCGACGGATATCTCTTCTCGTTGGCCGGTCCCATCTACGCCGGGACCAACGAGATCCAGCGCAATGTCATCGCTGAGCGTCTGTTGGGGATGCCCCGTGGGTGATCTGGCAGTGAAGGCCTGATCCAGTGGACTTCTCCTTTGACGAGCAACAGCTCGAATTCCGTGCACAGCTCCGTTCGATGCTCGAGCGGGAGTGCACCGCGGTCGATGTTCGCGCCGCGTTCGACGCGGCATCGGTGTTTGTGCCGACGCCGCCGACGCTGGCGCGGGCAGAGCGGGAGAGCGCACTGAGCGCGGAGGCTTTGAGTGCAAGCCGCGACAGGTGGGAACGCCTTGCCTCCATGGGCGTAGTCGGGTTGACGGTGCCCGAGTCGATGGGCGGGCTCGGGCTCGAGATGGTGGACCTTGTGGGTCTGCTCGAGGAAGCCGGTTTCGCGGGCTTGCCCGAACCGCTTGCCGAGACGGTTGCGATGGTGGTTCCGCTGTTGATCGAAGCGGCCCAGTCTGAAGCGGTAGTGGAGGCACTGATCTCCATCGCCGGCGGAGAGAGCATCGCCACGGCAGGGGTGGCCGGGGCGGGGACCGATGAGGCAGTGGTCCCCTGGGGCGAAACCGCTGATCTGGTGGTGGTCGCGTCGCCAGAACGTGTCGTGCTGGCCAAGGCGGGCGAGCTCGAGTCGACTCCCGTGGCTTCGATCGACGCCACCCGCCGTCAGGCACGGGTCTCGGCTACGGCAGATTTGGGATTGGCGATCGCTCAAGGCCCTCAAGCATCCGTTTCTTTCGAGCGTCTCGGGCGCAGGGCTGCCGTTGCCGCGTCGGCGGATCTGATCGGAGCTTCGAGCAGGTTGATCGCCTTCGCACGCGAGCACGCGTTACAACGCGAGCAGTTCGGACGGCCCATCGGATCGTTCCAAGCCGTGAAACACCTTCTTGCAACCGCCTTCGTACGCGTCGAGATGGCTCGGCCCGTCGTCTATTGGGCTGCAGCATCGATCGACTCTGACGTCGACTCACCTCAGTGCGGCAGGGATTGCGCGCTGGCCAAGGCGGCCTCCTCAGACGCGGCCCTCGATGCGGCCCGGGTGGCACTCCAGATCCACGGGGCGATGGGTTACACGTGGGAGCACGACCTCCATATGTGGTTGAAGCGGGTGTGGGTTCATTCAGCGAGTTGGGGCGACTCGCCCATGCACCTCAGGTCGATTCTCGAGTATCTGACTAACTAGGTCCTATCTGACGAACTAGGTGCGTCGGCGTCAGGCTTTGGTCTGCGCTGATTCGTCTTCGCTGATCCTCTGCGCTGACTCCGCGTTCGATTCCGCCGGTTTCAACGCGGAAGTTCTCCCGTTGTTAAAGCGCCGGCATCAGTGTCCGCGGTGTCGCTGGTTTGTTCAAGGCGGGCTGAAACTCAAGGAATGAACAGGTTCTCAAGCGGTCTCCGAGAGCGGTTGTCGTCAATGTCACTGTGTGTTGTTTCAAGTGCGCGACGTCGGCGTCCGATAGTCCATGGGTGAGCACGGAAGCATCATTTTCCGCCTGAATTAGCGGAGCATCGCAGCCGTCTCCATCATTCATTGACAGCGCATACGGCTCCGGTGAAAAACCGAAGGCCGAGTCCCCAGTTAGCCAGCAGCACCTCGAAGGCACAGAGACATGCACCACATGCGAACTCGGCTCGTGGTGAGCCTTCAGGCCAACCAGATGGGAAGACTGTGAGCGCTCGTCCCGAGCAACCTGAACCGTTCATACGGGGATGCCTGTACCCCGGCCTGTCCGGTGTGGCGTACCCGAGAGCGAATCCGAGTGAATCGGAGCACCTCCCGAGCGACGTATGGCAAGCCGCTCAGCTTCCTGTTGGAGTTCGCCTCGAGATCGTCGGTGAAGCTCAAGGCGTCCGCATCCACTACCGCACCACAACCGCGAACTTCGGTTACCGCGGTGAAGGCGCGGGCTGCACTTTCAGCATGTACCGCTCCGGTCAGAAGATCGCAGAAGAAGAGGCCGTCTTGGGAAACGGCATCGTCCAACTACCGCTCACCGGAGAGCCCGGGCGGCCCGCGGTCGTCTACCTGCCGGAGGGCATGCGCCCGATCATCACCGGGATCGAGGGAATCGGCGGTGTGATCGCGCCGGCTCTCCGCCAACCCCGGTGGCTCTGCTTCGGAGACGCCATCACCCAGGGTTGGCTGGCGTCGTCCCCCGCCGGTGCGTGGCCGGCGGTCACGGCGCGCAAACTGGGGTTGGACCTGTGCAACCTCGGCTACTCGGGCGCGGGACGGCAGGACCCGGCCTCGGGCCTAAGCCTCGCCGAAACTCCAGCGGAGCTCGTGACGATCTCCCTCGGTTCCAACAGCTGGGCCCGCTTCCCGCACACTCCTGCGCTGTGCGCCGAAGAGGTCAGAGCGCTCATCACTCTCGTCCGCTCCGGCCACAGAGACGCCCCCATCGTGGTGATGAGCCCGCTGCTGCGTCCTGACGGGGAGGACGCTCCCAATCGTCTTGGTGCGACGCTGACGGAATTGCGAATCGCGATGGAAGAAGCGGTCCGCGAGCGCATGATGGCCGGCGATGTAAGGCTTCATCTGGTCGAAGGCTCCACGATCATCGGCCAGTCGGAACTGGTCGACGGCATCTATCCCGGTGACGATGGCCATATCCGGATCGCTGCAGCTATAGGCAAGGTGCTCAGCCCCCAGATGGTCGAGATACGCGAGAGGGCCGAAGCGCGTTGGGCAGCAGAAGCGGCCGCTTCGATGCAGCTCGACATATCCCAACTACCGTCGACCGATTTTTTGCGACAGGTCGAGACGTCGGCGCTCGGGCCTATCCCATCGCTCGGTACCGTCGCAGACCCGCGGCACACGATGGGTTCCGGAGCACCTGCCGGGTTGGTCGCACCGATTCCTTCCCTTCCCACAGTCCCGTCTGTGCCGGCACGACCCTCCCACCC